>NZ_CP041151.1:1563931-1876717 GCF_006494715.1 Shewanella sp. SNU WT4 | reverse complement strand
TGCAGTAAGGCCATAGTGATAACTCTTGTAATAAAGGCTCAACTGGGTTGAGCCTCGATGGCAACTCTTTATACAGGATCAGTCGAGCAAAGCATCCTCTGCCCGGCTAAGTTCATCCTGCAGCTTATTCATGAATTTGAGCTTACGCACCAAATCGACTGCAACGTTAAGATCATCAGGATCGTCACTGGCTAATTTGAGCGCCAGTTGCTGCAAGATAGTCGATTGATATTGAGTAAACTCTGTGGCTAATTGTGCAATATCGTTTTCGGGCTCACGGGCAGACGGTATATCTGCCAGTGCTTCTCGCCAACTCATTTGTTGCATCAAAAATGCCATATCTTTGACTGTGGTGGTTTCGTGCTGAATATCTTTGCCGTTAAGCCACAAGATATGTTCAGCGCGAGTCACTGGGCGTTTCAAGGTTTGATAAGCATCATTCACTTGCGAGGTACGCTGCAAAGCAATGCGTTTATCTTGTTCACTACCGCCAGAGAATGTATCGGGGTGCACAGTGCGCTGCAGTTCACGATAACGTTCACTGAGCGCGGCATTATCCAGCTCAAAACTAATAGGTAGTGCAAATAACTCAAAATAATTCATAACGTCAGCTTATACAGTAAAGCTTTCACCACAACCACATTCGCCTTTGGCGTTAGGGTTGTTAAATTTAAAGCCTTCGTTCAGGCCTTCTTTGACAAAATCAAGCTCGATGCCTTGCAAGTAAATAGCACTCTTAGCGTCAACAATAATATTGACGCCGTCAACGTTATGAACTTCATCATCGTCATTAAGTTCATCAACAAACTCAATGACATACGCCATGCCGCTACAGCCTGAGGTACGTAACCCCAGGCGTAAGCCAATACCTTTACCGCGGTTTTCGAGAAATGCGTTCACCCGAGCGACGGCTGCAGGTGTCATCGAAATCGCCATGATTACTCCGCTGAATGCTTAGACTTGTACTCGTCCAATGCGGCTTTAATCGCATCTTCTGCCAAAATCGAACAGTGAATCTTCACTGGCGGCAATGCCAACTCTTCAGCAATATCAGTGTTCTTAATCGCTAAAGCTTCAGCAACAGTTTTGCCTTTCACCCACTCAGTCACTAATGAACTAGAAGCAATCGCGCTACCGCAACCGTAGGTTTTAAATTTTGCATCTTGAATAATGCCATTGTCATCAATCTTCAATTGCAATTTCATCACGTCGCCACATGCAGGTGCTCCCACCATGCCTGTTACTACTGATGGGTCATCCTTATCGAAGGCGCCAACATTACGAGGGTTTTCATAATGGTCTATTACTTTTTCACTATAAGCCATGATCCTGCTCCAATTCTTTACTATTGCTTCGTTAATGGGGGATCACTTAGTGATGAGCCCATTGCACCTTGCTTAAATCAACACCGTCTTTAAACATTTCCCACAAAGGTGACATTTCACGTAATTTGCCAATCGATGCACGAATGGTCTTAATTGCGTAGTCAATTTCTTCTTCTGTGGTAAAACGGCCGATAGAGAAACGAATTGAGCTATGCGCCATTTCATCACTCAGGCCTAAAGCACGTAATACGTAGCTTGGCTCTAAGCTGGCAGAGGTACAGGCAGAGCCTGATGACACAGCTAAATCTTTTAAGGCCATCATCAAAGACTCACCTTCAACAAAGTTGAAGCTGACGTTGAAAATGCCGGCATAACGTTGCTGCATGTCACCATTGATATAGGTTTCTTCGATATCATTGATGCCATTCCACAATCTGTCACGCAGCGCTGTAATGCGCTGACCATCAGCTTGCATATCTTGCTTAGCAATGGCGGCGGCCTCACCTAAACCTACGATTTGGTGAGTTGCTAAAGTGCCACTACGCATACCGCGCTCATGACCACCACCGTGCATTTGTGCTTCTAGACGAATGCGTGGCTTACGGCGCACATATAATGCACCTATGCCTTTAGGGCCATACATCTTATGACCAGAAATTGACATCAAGTCGACTTTGGCTGTCTGTAAGTCAATCGGTAATTTACCGGCGCTTTGGGCAGCATCAACGTGATAAATCACTTTCTTAGCGCGACATAATTCGCCAATGGCTTCGATATCGTGGATAACACCGATTTCGTTATTAACATGCATTAAGGTTAACAAGATAGTGTCGTCACGCATGGCTTCTTCTAAACGCGCCAGCGAAATAATACCATTGCTGCCAGGCTCTAAATATGTTACCTCAAAACCTTCACGCTCAAGCTGACGACAAGTATCTAACGTCGCCTTATGCTCAGTCTTGCTGGTAATGATGTGCTTGCCTTTCTTATGGTAAAAGTGAGCAACACCTTTAATAGCCAAGTTGCTAGACTCAGTCGCACCTGAAGTAAATACGATTTCACGATGATCGGCATTAATCAACTCAGCCACTTGACTACGAGCATTGTCAACAGCTTCTTCAGCTTGCCAACCGTAGCGATGAGAACGTGACGCAGGATTACCGAACACACCATCCATAGTCATATGCTGAACCATTTTCTCAGCGACACGAGTGTCAACAGGGGTGGTTGCGGCATAATCGAGATATATAGGAAGCTTCATTTCACACTCCGTACTTTACAATCTGCAATGTTGCGATTGCCTACTACGTACAAAAAAAATGTTGATTGGGTTGCGAATATCACGCACTGACACGTTGTTTTAGGTGTTTCTCGTCTTGTTTGACAGAGATAACCTGTACGTCTCGTTTCTTCATCAGTCCCGCCAGCGTTATGCTATCGAGAAAATCTGATATCTGTTTACTTAAATCGCCCCACAACGAGTGAGTTAAACAGCGGCTGCCACCCTGGCAATTGGCCTTACCTTGACATCGCATGGCATCGACGGACTCATCGACTGCACTCACTACCATAGCCACAGTAATCGTATCGGCATCAAGCCCTAAACGATAACCTCCACCAGGTCCACGGACACTCGCGACTAACCCTTGTTTACGCAATTTGGCAAACAGCTGTTCAAGATAAGACAATGAGATATCTTGACGTTCGGAAATATCGGCTAAAGGTACCGGGCCATTGGCAGAATGAATAGCTACATCCAGCATGGCAGTGACGGCATAGCGTCCTTTCGAGGTTAATTTCATAACTACTACTGCTCCCAACGGTTCTTGGTAAGCATTGCAACATACCCAAGCATTTTAGTCAAGTATTTACCTGAGTAAAATACTAGGACATTATAAGATTAATACCCCGTCTTAACGCTGGGGTATTTAACCCTTTTCTAGTCAAACTTTCAATCTTGTCAGGCCATTTTATGGCAAATAGCCTTAGATAATGGGATCAAACTCATCAATCGATTTTTGGCGCTTTTGAGCTGCCGCAATTTCAGCATCATTAAAATCGCCAACATCTAACTGAGGTAAGCGGTCAGTGCAGACATCGCCGCCAAGTTTTTCCACCACTTGACACAATTCTTGCACCTTAGAATCCATTAAATGCATGTGATCAAGCATCTGGCCAATGGCATTGGCGACCGGATCTGGGTTATCCGGTGATACCGCATAAGCATCAAAGCCGTATTTTTTAGCCATGGCGCTGCGTCTATCGCTTTGTTCTTGGTCGTGACTGGTGGGTTTAGCCACAGCGCGCCCTGGAATACCGACCACTGTGGTATCAAGCTCAACATCCTTAACGACTACTGAGTTAGAGCCGACACGCGCACCATCATGCATAGTAATAGGGCCTAAAATCTTAGCGCCAGCGCCCACTACTACGTTATTTTTTAAGGTCGGGTGACGTTTACCGGCTTGCCAGCTGGTGCCACCTAACGTCACTCCATGATACAAGGTGCAATCATCGCCAATTTCAGCCGTTTCACCAATCACCACGCCCATGCCATGGTCGATAAAAAAGCGTCGACCTATGGTAGCGCCCGGATGAATTTCAACCCCCGTTAGAAAACGGGAAAAAGTTGATAATAACCGAGCACTCAAGCGCCAATCGGCCTTCCACAATCTATGACTAATGCGATGCAACCAAATAGCATGCATCCCTGGGTAATTGAATAAAATCTCTATGGTACTGCGCGCGGCAGGGTCCCTGTCATAGATAGACGCTATATCTTCTTTTAATCTCGCCTTGATACCCATGGATTTCCTTTAACCGTTAGTTTTTGCCAACCTTTTTATCAATAGAGGTCAAAATACCGCGTAAAATATTCATTTCATGAGCTTCGATGCGCGCGCGTGTAAAGAGGCGGCGTAATTTAGTCATCACTTGACCTGGGTGGTTTTTAACAATAAACCCCGTCGACAGTAAAGTGTTTTCTAAATGGACGAAAAAGCGTTCTTGATCGTCCGCTAATGGGTATTCAGCCGGCGCTTCAGGCGCGCTTTCACTGGCTAAATGTGCCAAATGAGCAACCCGAGTCTCATAACAAATCAACTGCACTGCTTGGGCTAAATTAAGCGAGCTATATTCAGGATTGGCAGGAATACACACGTGATAATTACACATTTGCAGTTCTTCATTGCTCAGACCATGGTTTTCACGGCCAAAAACAATAGCAACCGGGCCAGTGCGCGCCTCAGTGGCTAACTTATCACCGGCTTGACGGGGATCGAGCATAGGCCAATCTAAAGTGCGGTTGCGCGCTGAGGTCGCAATCACTAATGAACAATCTTTAATGCCATCGCTTAGTGAGTCAACTTTCACCAAATGCTTAAGAATATCAGAAGCACCAGCGGCTAACGCCACCGATTGACCATCGGGTTCAACCCGAGGTTCAGCCAAATACAAGCTTGATAATCCCATGGTTTTCATGGCTCTGGCCACTGAACCTATATTACCTGGGTGAGATGTTCCCACCAGTACAACACGAATATTACTGAGCATAAGATAGAATAATTTTCTTAGACAAAGAGTTATAAGGCTAAAAGCTTACCACAAGCCAGTTTGATTCTTTAGTGCAAAATCAGCATTTGATATAACTTGAGATTTGAGTATAATCTCGCGGTTATTTTTTCGTTCTTTTACATCCAGGGGAATGCAATGCATCCGATGCTAACCATCGCCGTCCGCGCCGCTCGCGCCGCCGGTCAAACCGTTATGCGTGCTTATCACGACTCAGATAAAATTGAAGTCAGTGTAAAAGGTATTAATGACTTCGTAACTAACGTCGACAAAGAAGCCGAATCAGCGATCGTGTACCAAATTCGTAAATCTTACCCTGATCATACTATCGTGGGTGAAGAAGGCGGTGAAAACCGTGGTACCAACACTGATTACATTTGGATTGTAGACCCACTGGATGGTACCAATAACTTCGTTAAAGGTATTCCTCACTTCGCAGTGTCTATTGCTTTACAAATCCGTGGTAAGACTGAAGTTGCCGTAGTTTATGATCCAATGCGTGACGAGCTGTTCTCAGCCGTTCGTGGTCAAGGCGCTAAATTCAATGACCGTCGTATCCGCGTAGGTCAACCAAATGATTTGAACAACGCCATTATTGCTACTGGTTTCCCATTCAAGGCTCGTCAACATACCGAAAGCTATTTCGCTATGTTAGCTGACGTATTTAACCAGTGCGCCGATATTCGCCGCGCCGGTTCTGCCGCACTTGATTTAGCCTATGTTGCCGCTGGCCGCGTTGAAGGTTTCTTCGAGTTAGGCTTAAAGCCTTGGGACATAGCTGCTGGCGACTTAATCTGTCGTGAAGCGGGCGCCACCGTGACTGATTTCACCGGTGGCCACAACTATATGATGTCAGGCAACATAGTTGCTGGCTCTCCTAAAGTGACTAGCCACTTAGTGAAGGCATTCCGCCCTCATTTAAACGAAGCGTTAAAGCGCTAAGTTAAGCGACTGTTCTCATTAAAAACCGCCATTTGGCGGTTTTTTTATTGCTAAAAATTTAAAATCCCGATCTTGATCACACGCCTTAATGTCACATTTTCCTGCGATGCTGCTACCATGCCGTCCATTAAATTATCCACTGAGAGCACTATGGGAAAAATCCGCAGAAACGGGATTAAAAGCATCAAGTTGGTTGAACATCTAGTTTTAGCACTTATCGCTATTGCCACTATGGTGGCTATTGGTCAAGAAATTGTGCATATCATTGATGTTCGCATGGTGGCCTTGGCCGATTTACTGCTGCTATTTATCTATCTTGAAGTATTAGCCATGGTGTCTAATTACATTGAGTCGGGTAAATTGCCAGTACGTATGCCCGTGTATATCGCCATTGTTGCTTTAGCTCGCTACCTTATTCTTGATATGAAAAGCATGGATGATTGGCGCATTGCCGCCATTTCGTTATCAACCATAGTGTTAGCCGGAACTGTTATTGTTATTCGTTGGGGCCAATTAAAACTGCCCTACCCTAAAACGCCAGACAACGACGACTAATACGATAAGCGGCCATTGGCCGTTTTTTTTGATTTACCGCCGGCAGCAACTACTATTATCTTGGATTCTTTACCAATAAAAGGAATTAGTTGTGACTATTCAAGGATTCAAAGAACTGCGTCAGTCGGTACGAATTGATATGGAAGCGAGCGATATTGGTGTCTTTTGGCTTGAGCAAGGACAAGAGCACAGCCTGATTGCCAAACACGCTGATATTTCACGTTTCGGTACGAGTTTTATTTCAAGTACAAACTTCCCTCTCGGTTGTAACGTGTTAATAGCACTGCAACCCAGTAAAGATAGTGTCGAAAAAATTCCCGCTAAGGTTTGCCGAGTAGAACCGCAACAGCAACTATTTTTAATTGCTGTTGAGTTTGAGCAAAAAAGTAACGCTTAAGTCGTGGTTTAACCAACGACTTAACCGACTCTTTAATTTGCTCGGGACATTAATGATCGCATTTTTGGCCAGCCGCTAGTTGCCACTGTTCACCCTCAATGGCAACTAACTTACCCTTAGTTTTTAAAAAATCTAATAAAGCTTTGGCATCAAGGTCGGTGGCGCTACAGGTATGAAAGCGCTGGCTTGCGCCAAACTGATGCTGAATTGCTGCGATTAAGTCGAGCTCAACCTTTAGGCCGAGTTCTACCATAAAATCCATTACTTTATGGCCATGAATTGATTGTGTCATTGTTACGCCTTTAAACATGTAAATTTTTTATAGCTTAAAGGGTTTGAGATAATTAATCTCTGATCTACCGCAAAAGTCTGGCAAAATAACGCCAAATATTCCCAAGCGATGATCCATGTCTTTAATACTGCTCCTCATGCAACAAATGTGTGTTTATTTGGTCATAGTCTATCTCGTCAGTAAAACACCTCTATTTAAAATAGTGACTGAAACGTCGCCAAGATTCCCTCATAAGATTTTCATTTATCTTATCTTTTCGGGTTTTTGCATCATGGGAACTTACTTTGGTGAGCAAACGGCGGATGCCATAGCTAACACTCGCGCCATGGGTGCTGTATTAGGTGGTTTGCTTGGCGGCCCGGTGACAGGCTTTTTAGTCGGCATTACCGGCGGCTTGCACAGATACAGTGTGGGCGGTTTCACCGATTTAGCCTGCGCTATATCAACCACCTTAGAAGGCTTGTCGGCAGGGTTAGTCAGTTACTATTTTCGCAGTAAAGGTCAGATAGAAAAGCTATTTATGCCAAGTTTGGCATTTGCCGTGACCTTATTTGCGGTGGCGCTGCAGATGCTATTGATTGTATTGGTTGCAGAGCCTCTAGCGCTTGCCTTAGATTTAGTGCAGCAAATTGCCCTACCTATGCTGATTGTCAATGCGCTAGGCGCCGCCTTATTCATGAGTATGGTGCGCGACCAAAAAACCATGTTTGATAAGCTGTCATCAAGCTTTTCAACTAAGGCGCTTAAAATAGCTGAGCGTAGTGTTGGCGTCTTATCCAAAGGCTTTAACCAACAGACCTCTGCGCAAATGGCGCAAATCATTATTGAAGAAACCAAAGTGGGCGCGGTGGCTATTACCGATAAAGATAAATTACTGGCATTTATCGGCATAGGCGCTGAGCATCATATTCCAGGCGCCGCGATTTCATCGCAGTTAACCTTAGATGCCTTAACCCAAAACAAGGTTATGTTTGCCGATGGGGTCGATACCCGTTACGCCTGCTCACTGTCTTCTCATTGCAAATTAGGCTCTTGCTTAGTGATCCCGCTGCACAGTGACACTGAAGTCATAGGCACAATCAAGTTATACGAGCCCAAAAAAAAGCTGTTTTTAAATATCAACCGCACCTTAGGCGAAGGCATAGCTAAGCTGTTATCCAATCAAATTTTGTATGGCCAACTGGAGGCTCAACAAAACCTGCTGGTTCAAGCTGAACTTAAGCTATTGCAAGCCCAGGTTAATCCTCACTTTTTGTTTAATGCGCTCAATACCATCAGCGCGATTATGCGTAAAGACCCCACTAAGGCGCGCACCTTACTGCTGCAATTGGCGCAATTTTTACGGATTAATTTAAAGCGCACCACCGGCCTAATTAGCCTAAGTGATGAACTGGATCACATAGATAATTATCTCACCATAGAAAAAGCCCGCTTTAGTGATAAGTTAACAGTAACCATTGATATTCCAACTGAATTTCATCAATGGCAATTACCCGCATTTACCTTGCAACCCATAATCGAAAACGCCGTCAAACATGGTACATCGCAATTACTCTCCCAAGGCATCATACATATCCGAGCTTGGCAGACTGAGCACAGTCATTATCTCAGTGTTGAAGATAATGCCGGCCTATATCAGCCCCAAGATGATCATCAAGGCCTTGGCATGACCTTAGTGGATAAGCGTTTAAAAAATCAATTTGGCCAAGAATATGGGCTCACTGCTGTGTGTAACGCGCAGCATTCCACCTTAATCACCATTAAACTGCCAGCCGACAGGGACACAGTATGATTAGCTGCATTATTGTTGATGACGAACCGCTCGCCCGTGATGAATTAGCCGAACTCTTAGCCTCGACCGATGATATTGAGGTGATAGCCCAATGCGCCAATGCCATTGAAGCCTTAAGCGCCATCAATCGTTTAAAGCCGCAACTGGTATTTCTTGATATTCAAATGCCGCAAATTAGTGGCATAGAATTGCTCGCTATGCTGGATCCTGAGACTATGCCGCGAGTAGTGTTTGCCACAGCGTATGATGATTACGCATTAAAAGCCTTTGAATATCATGCTTATGATTATTTGTTAAAGCCGCTGGATGAATCACGCTTAGCCCAAACCTTAGATAAAGTAAGGCGAGATTTACGGCCGAAATTAATGCCAGCCATAGTGCCCGATGAGCTCACCCATTTGCCTTGTTACTGTGGCAATCGCTTGCGAGTCGTCAAAGCGGCTGCGGTAGAATATGTGTTTAGCGATCTTAGCGGTATTCATGTGGTGACAAACGATCACAATGTTCATACCCAATTGACCTTAAGGATATTGGAAGAAAAAACCGCTATGGTACGCTGTCATCGCCAATATTTAATCATGCCGGCAGCCATTGCTGAAATTGAACCACTCGAATCTGGCGGCCAAGCCATTACTCACAGTGGCGCCAAAGTACCGATTTCGCGCCGTTATTTAAAAAGCCTAAAACAGCATTTTGGTTATTTATAACCCAAAGTTGCGCGGGATCAATAAATGAGCCCGCCGCTTACCCGCCTATATGACCGCTAAGACAAAAAATCAGACCACTCAATCAGCTTAGCCCCAAAAATAATTCATTTTCCGTTAATATATTTTCCATATTTATTAATGGAATAAGAATAAAATTATGAGTTGGTTTCTATTGTGTGTCGGCTTGCTAATTGGCGGCTACTTCATTTACGGCGCCTTCGTCGAAAAAATCTTCGGCATCAAACCTGAGCGTCAAACACCTGCTTTTACCAAGACTGACGGGGTCGATTTTGTGCCTATGTCTAAAGGCAAGGTTTACCTCATTCAATTGCTGAACATTGCTGGCGTAGGCCCTATCTTTGGTCCGATTTTAGGCGCTTTGTATGGCCCTGCCGCCATGTTATGGATTGTGTTTGGTTGTATTTTCGCAGGCGCCGTGCACGATTATTTCTCTGGCATGCTATCAGTACGCAACCAAGGTCAATCCGTGCCTAATCTTGCCGGTAAATACCTAGGCAAAGGCGCTAAGCACTTTATGAATGGCTTTGCCATCATCTTATTGCTGCTGGTTGGCGTAGTGTTCATTTCAGCGCCAGCGGGTCTTTTGACTAAGCTGACCGGCCTTGATATGAGCATTTTCTTAGGCTGTATTTTCGTTTACTACCTCATTGCTACCGTAGTCCCTGTTGATAAGATTATTGGCCGCTTATACCCATTCTTTGGTGCGCTGCTGCTATTCATGTCTGTCGGCTTAACCTTAGCGTTAATCGTTTCAAGCGAGCATGATTTACTGCCAGGTTATGAAATCGCGCATTTCTTTAGCAACATGAACCCGAACGACATGCCATTATGGCCTGCGCTGTTCATCACTATTGCTTGTGGCGCTGTTTCTGGTTTCCATGCAACTCAGTCACCGCTCATGGCGCGCTGCGTTGAAAATGAATCTAATGGTCGCTTCGTGTTTTATGGCGCCATGATAGGTGAAGGTATTATCGCCCTGATTTGGTGTGCGATTGCCCTGTCATTCTTTGGCGGTGTTGAAGGCTTAAATGCTGGCATGGCTGGCAATCCTGCCAACGTAGTTTATGAAGCATCCACTGGCTTACTGGGTGTGGTCGGTGGCTTTATGGCCGTGCTGGGTGTAATTATCCTGCCTATTACTTCTGGTGATACCGCATTCCGCTCTGCTCGCTTGATTTTGGCTGAATTCTTTCAGATGTCACAACTTGAAGTTGGCAAGCGTTTAATGCTGGCTCTGCCATTGTTCGCCTTAGGCGGCATCTTAACTCAAGTGGATTTTGGTGTGATTTGGCGCTACTTCGGCGTGGCTAACCAAGCAACTGCAGTCATGATGTTATGGACAGCATCAGCTTATTTGCTGCGTCACAACAAGCTGCACTGGATTTGTACTATCCCAGCCATGTTTATGACCACAGTGGTTATCACCTTTATGCTGAACTCTGCCACATTAGGTGCAGGCTTACCTATGACGATTTCAACGGTGGCTGGCATAGTGACTACCTTAGTGATTACCGCGTTAATCGTAGTAAAGACCCGCGGCAAAATTGCAGCGGATGAGCAAGCCGAAGGCTAAGCTCAATCGCTATTCAAAAGCACACAGGGCTATGTCCTGTGTGCTTTTTTGTTATACTAGCGGCTCACTTTCTGATGAGCTCAACATGAATCAAGCGAATAACCCGTTACACGGCCTCACCCTTGAAGCCATTTTAACTGATATACAGTCTCACTATGGCTGGGAAGGTCTTTATCAGAAAATCCGCATCAATTGTTTTAACGATAATCCCAGCATCAAATCTAGCCTCAAATTCCTGCGTAAAACGACTTGGGCCAGAGAGAAAGTTGAAATCTTATATCTCAACAAACATAAATTAGCGTTACCGCCACACTTAGTGGCCGTGTATACCCAGAGCCCTAAAGAGCCAAGCGCTAAGACTCAAGGCGCCAAAGCTCATAGCGCTAGAAGCCATAGCCCTAAGAGCCATAGCAGCCAACCGACTAACGCTCGCCAAAGCGATGCTAGTGCCAGCGATGACAGCGCTAACGTTAATGCCCATATTTGGGGAAAAAATTAAGCGACTGGGATTAGAACGGAAAATCAAAGATAAGACGCCACACGCGCAAATCTTGCGAGTAACGATAACTGATCCCAACTCGACTCAGTGTAACCCCGAGCCATTGCGGCACGGGGTCAAGCGCGAGACTTAATCCTAGCTCGATGGCGTTATCAGCAAATAGATTCTTTTCACCTGAGTTAAAGTTAACTGGTGAAAAAAACCAGTAAGCGGCAGCAAATGCGCGCGGTTGCAACTGATGCGCTTGCCAATGCCATCCCTCCCCCAACGACCAATCAATGCCAGTATGTAAGGCGCCATAGGTTTCGGTTTGGCCGCGGTTATTATCGTTATAGCCTGCGGTATACAGCCTTGCGACCCAAATGGCCGCATCTTGTTCGGGGGTTAATTTATAGAGACTACTCACGCCAGTGGAATAAATACCGACTTGGCGATTCTCACTAAAATTCCAACCTACACCTAAATCTAAATAAGACTCTAAAGTAAGTTGCGGGTCAATAAACCAACTGTATTCAATCCCAGGGGTAAAGGTTGCAGTGCCTATGCTTGAGGGTAAATCGCCATCAGGTAAGTCTTGCCATTGATAATCAAAAAAGCCTAAGGACACGGGTAAACGTAAATTGATCTTATGGTCGCTATCTTGTTCAAGGGTGACATATAAGGGTAAGTTGAGTACTGACGCTTGCTGACCACTGGTGCGATAAATACCACTACCTAAATAACTGGCAAAGGCAAAATGTGCGTCACTACTTGAGTCAGTGGTTTCTGTTGTTGCGAGAGAGCTTGTTGCAACGCAAAGATTAACCCCTGCCATCAGTGCCACTTGCCTCACATCCATTACTGCGCCCTCTTATGCTCTTACGATAATTCGCTCACCATAATAAATGAGATAGCCATGATGTTAAGTAAAATTTTGATAATACTGATAAAATTTTGAAAGCTTGCAGGGATTTACAAGGATAGAAGACACAAATATAGATGGGGTGATATTAAGAAAAAATAACTCATGAAAAAATAACTCATGAAAAAATAAGCCATGAAACAGAAGCAAAGCCTAAGCGTATACACTTAAGCCTTACATCTAGCGACGCATAAGCAATAATGGAGCTAAAGGCTAGTTAAGCCTCATCATTAAAATGATATTCGCTCATCATATGGCCTAACTCAGTCGACTTGGTCTTTAGATAGGCTTCGTTATAGCGGTTTTTACCCACTTGCAAAGGCACTCGCTCAACGACATTGATACCAATATCTTTAAGCGCGTTTACTTTTCTTGGGTTATTGGTCATTAACTTAACCTGAGCTATGCCTAAATGCGCGAACATAGGCGCTATCATGTCATAGCGGCGCATATCGGCTTCAAAGCCCAGCATCTCATTAGCTTCAACGGTATTAGCGCCTTTATCTTGCAATTCATAAGCGCGAATTTTGTTGAGTAAGCCAATACCGCGGCCTTCTTGACGCAAATAAAGAATAAATCCTTGACCCGCTTCGGCAATATTTTGCATCGCCGTTTGTAACTGAAAACCACAATCACAACGTAAGCTAAACAGCGCATCACCAGTCAAACATTCAGAATGCACTCGGCCCAACACTGGAGTGTCTAACGACCACTCACCAAAAGTTAACGCCACATGCTCTTTGCCGGTTTCAGTATCTTCAAAACCATGCATAGCAAAAACGCCCCAAGGGGTGGGTAATTTTGAGGTGGCGACATAATTAATCGACATGTAAAAACCTTAACGACAACTCTATCCGTTGAATTCTATCCAATCCATTGAAGAGAAATCCTTTTAATAATTGAGTGTTGTCATCAACAATGGTGTGGTTTCACACATAGACACAACACTCACTGACACGCTTACTCTGTGGACGCCTCACATCCTAGACGTCAACTCATGGCGCGTTGATTAGAATGCACTAGGAGCGTAACCAGTCACTTTAGTTAAGCCCATTTGACGGCCTAATTTAGTCATAGGATGAACAACGACTAAGTCTTTTACCGTCTTTTTCAGCTGGCCCATATTGGCTTGCTCTTGTGAAGTCAATTCACGCTTGAATGGCAAGTTCTTGATGTCTTGCCCTTCTTTATTCAGCAAACGATCTTGTTGGCCTTTAATGCTACCAATACGCTTAGTCACTGTGGCGATTTCACGTTTAAACTGCAGAATTACGCCAGCATCACCGCGCTGTTCAGCCACGGCCAGTTTACGACGAAACTTGTCCAGCTTGTCATTGAGCTGTTGCAGTTCTTCTTTCAAATTCATCTTGATACCTTAGGGATGGAAAATACAGCAATCAATAGCTGTTTGTGCGCTGATTATAACACTGCCTGTCGCTTGAGAAACAGTCTGATTTATACCTCAGGGCTGGAGTTTACCGTCAAATAGTGAATTTGCTGATTACTTGAGCCCCGAAAACGCAAACTCGGATCGGCCAAGGCTTGCTCAAATTTACCATCCACCAGCACATCGATGAGTGCCACCACGCGTTCTTGCGCGGCGCTTAAGCTCGATAATTCATAGCCAGTCCATAGCCACACATCTTTGCCAGGGCAATGTTCACGCACTTGCAATAATAAGTGTTCAATGGCGGCTAAATTCGCCGGATGCAAAGGATCGCCGCCACTTAATGACAAACCACGGCGTTTAATACGCTCATCGTTTAAATCGTTAATGATTTGCGTAACCATGGCGTCATCAAAATAATGCCCAGAATTGAGTCCCCAGGTGCTTTGGTTGTAGCAACCACGGCATTGATGCTCGCAGCCCGACACAAATAAGGTGGCGCGCGTGCCGGGACCATTAATCACATCGAGCGGAAAATATTGATGATAATTCATAATAACCTCAAAGGGCGCCTAAGGCGCCCTGTGGATGAATAGCAAAAGTAAACCTAGCCTTTATAAGTGTTTAACGCGGCGCTTCACTTCTTCTTGCTTACCATAGTTAAATGGACGCGCATCTGGGCTACCTAAATACCCACATACGCGGCGTGTCACTGACACTCGGCTCGGCTCATGGTTACCACACTTAGGGCAAGTAAAGCCTTTGCTGGTACAGCTAAATTCGCCAGTAAAACCGCAGTCATAACATTCATCGATTGGCGTGTTAGTGCCATAATATGGCACGCGGGAATAACTGTAATCCCACACATCTTCCAGCGCTTCAATGTTGTGCTGCATATTTGGGTATTCGCCGTAGCAAATAAAACCACCACTGGCGATTTCTGGATAAGCGCGCTCGAACTCTAATTTGTCATAAGGGTTCACCGCTTTTTCCACATCCAGATGGAAGCTGTTGGTGTAATAGCCTTTATCTGTCACACCGGTCACAACGCCAAACTCTTTGGTGTCGATTTTGGCAAAGCGGCTACATAAGCTCTCACTTGGAGTACTGTATAAGCTAAAACCATAGCCAGTTTCTTCTTTCCAGCTATCGGTAGCATTGCGTAAGTATTGCACCACTTCAATGGCTTTTTGACGCAACACTTCACTGTCGTACACATGACCTTGCCCCACATACAAGGCATTAATGGTTTCATGTAAGCCAATAAAACCTAATGAAATAGAGGCGCGGCCATTTTTGAAAATTGGCGCGATATCATCATCAGGCCCTAAACGTACGCCGCACGCGCCTTCCATATAAAGAATTGGAGCGACACGGGCTTTAACGCCATTTAAGCGCTCAATGCGCGAATCTAAGGCGCGGCGTGCCACCAGCAAACGCGCGTCTAAAATTTTATAAAACTCAGCTTCATCGCCCTTAGCTTGTAAGGCAATGCGCGGTAAGTTTAAGCTCACAACACCGAGGTTATTACGGCCTTCGTGAATGAGCTCACCGTTTTCTTCATAGGTACCAAGGAAGCTGCGACAGCCCATAGGCGTTTTAAATGAGCCGGTGACGCGCTCAACTTGCTCGTAGTTTAAGATATCAGGGTACATGCGCATGGTGGCGCACTCTAACGCTAACTTCTTGATGTCATAGTTAACATCACTGGCTTTATGGTTAACACCATCACGAATGGCGAAGACTAATTTAGGGAATACCGCTGTTTTACGGTTTTTACCTAAACCACCAATGCGTACTTTCATCATAGATTGCTGGATTAAGCGTGATTCCCAGCTAGTCCCTAAACCAAAACCAAAGGTCACAAACGGCGTTTGGCCATTAGCAGTATGCAAGGTATTGACTTCATACTCTAACGATTGAAAAGCGTCATAACATTCTTTTTCAGTTTGCGCGCGGGCAAAAGCGACAGGATCGGCTATCTGCCACTCTGTGCCTATAGCTAAATGCTTTTGATAACTCTTAGTCACAAATGGCGCTAACACTTCATCGATACGGTTAATCGTGGTGCCGCCGTAAATATGGCTCGCCACCTGCGCAATGATTTGCGCCGTCACGGCAGTCGCGGTTGAAATCGATTTAGGCGTATCAATTTCAGCATTACCCATCTTAAACCCTTGAGTTAACATGCCGGTCAAGTCAATCAGCATACAGTTAAACATTGGGAAGAATGGCGAGTAATCTAAGTCGTGGAAGTGGATTTCACCCGCTTCGTGCGCGGCGACTACATCTTTTGGTAATAAATAGCGAGTGGCATAATGCTTAGCCACGATACCGGCTAACAGGTCTCTTTGAGTCGGA
This sequence comes from Shewanella sp. SNU WT4, assembly GCF_006494715.1. Lineage (NCBI taxonomy): Bacteria > Pseudomonadati > Pseudomonadota > Gammaproteobacteria > Alteromonadales > Shewanellaceae > Shewanella > Shewanella sp. SNU WT4. Next base: position 1,860,395 of record NZ_CP041151.1, on the reverse strand, counting down.
ATAACCTTGGCATCTTTATTGGCATTTTCATTTAATAGCGCTGGATTGCTTTGCTCAACTAAGCCTTTAATCTCAAGATTCAGGCGACTGGTAGATTCACGCTGCACATCACGGTCATGGCGATATTCAATATAATGGCGCGCCACTTCCTTGTACGGGCCTTCCATCAGCGCATTTTCTACCGCATCTTGAAGACAAGCAATTTCTACTTCAGCCAAATGGGCAACAGCACCACTTACGCCTGCAGCAACCGCAACCGCATATTCATCATCTTGTATGCCAGCTGAGCAAGCTGCCGCCATTACTGCATCCTTGATCCTGGCTTCGTCAAACAAAGTACGGCAACCGTCTCGCTTAATCACTACTGGCATTATGATTTATCTCTCCACGCTATGATGAAAATACGCACTATATGTAGTGGCATTTAAAACTACAGACACAATATGTAGCGTATTAAGCGCCAAGCTGACAGAAAAAACATTGATCCAGATCATGCAAATTGTGTGATGGCTGCAACACTGCCCTATTAGTGATGCCCCGAGCACTGTTTGCCAAACTGCTACTTGACCCTAAGCATTTCTCGGAGTAATAGCGTCATTATTGCTGTTATTTTGGGCGTGAAAGCGACTTTGAATTGAAACGAACAAACGGCGAAACCAATAAGAAAATAGCGAAACACGCTGATGGCGACGCTTGTGGGCAATGAAAATGATGGCTAAGAATGATGGCGATTAATTGGATTGAGTAGAGTGAGTAGATTGAGTACTAACATATGTGCCTAGCGGCAATGACTCTGCCACTAAGCACTTTTAATCATAAAAATATGAGTAACTCTCTAGTGGCCGCTTAATGCGGCTTCAATCAAATGGGCAGCCTCAATCACAGCTTGCTCACCAGCGGCAATCGCTTCACTGGCGCGATGAAATTCCATAGTGCCAATATCTGCCACTTTCGGGGCTAAACAGATATCCGGCGGGTCGCCCATTAAGCGCGCGCGTTTATGGCGCATTTCTAAGATTTCCATAGATTGCGACATCACAGCTAACATGCCAGGATCGCCAAAGCTTTGGCTGAGACTTAGCTTATCGGTTAAGCCCGACACATACTCTTTGCCTTTGGCGAGTAAATCCATAAAGCGTGCGCCCTTATGGCCAGCATTATCCACTGCATCTTGGGCACATGGAGTACTCGACATCATTTGCACTGGCAATACCTGCATGCGAGTGCGCTTATAGGCACTTAAATCAACCGCAATCACAATATCGACATCCATGGCTCTAGCCACAGATACAGGCACAGGGTTAACCACAGCGCCATCCACCAGCCAGCGTTGATTTAAGCGCACTGGCGATAAAATTCCCGGCATTGAGCAAGAAGCGCGCACGGCTTGGCGCAAGTCACCTTGTTGAAACCAAATTTCTTGGCCGGTATAAAGGTCAGTTGCTACCGCTGTAAACGGGCGTTTTAAGTCTTCGATCTTAACCGCGCCAATACTGGCCTGCATTTGATCAAATACCTTTTCACCGCCCATTAAGCCGCCTTTACGCCAGCTTAAATCCATCATGCCGAGCACGTCCCACGATGAGAAACCTTCCACCCATGATTGCAATTGCTCTAAATGATCATTGGCATAGGCCGCGCCCACTAACGAGCCAATGGAGCAACCCGCCACTTTATCTGGCTCAATGCCCATCTTCTTTAAGCCATTAAGCACACCAATATGTGCCCAACCTTTGGCGGCACCACTGCCAAGGGCTAAGCCTATGGTTGCGCGTTTTTTGCTTTGCATTGGTTTATTCATCCTAGCTAATCAAACTTGGCGCCATGTATACCATAGCTAGCAAAAGGCACAAGCCTTAGCTGTGATTATCCATCATTGCTGGTGCCAGACAGGCTTTGGGTTTACAATATTGGGTCAATTTTTTAAGGAGTTTTCTTTTGCACTTTACCGATTTTTCCCTTGATAAACGCTTAATGACGAGTCTTGAGCATATGGGGTTAACCACTCCAACCGACGTCCAGGCTCAGGCCATTCCAGTCGCTATGGCTGGCAAGGATTTAATGGTCTCGTCAAAAACGGGATCGGGTAAAACATTGGCGTTTTTATTACCGGCAATGCAAAGGATTATTTCTACCCGCGCACTGAATAAAAAAGACCCTCGGGTACTGATTTTACTGCCAACTCGCGAACTAGCTCATCAGGTGTATAGCCAATTACGCTTACTGATTGCTAATACCCAATATAAAGCGGTTAGCATTTTAGGCGGTGAGAACTTTAACGATCAGGCCAAAGCGCTTGCCCGCGAACCGCATTTTATTGTGGCAACCCCAGGGCGCATTGCCGATCACTTGCAAAAACGTCATTTATTTTTAAATGGCTTAGAGTTGCTGATCTTAGATGAAGCCGACCGTATGCTTGATTTAGGTTTTGCGCCGCAACTGCGTGCCATTAACTTGGCTGCGGATCATAAGCGTCGTCAAACCTTAATGTTCTCGGCTACCTTAGATCACAGCGATATCAATGAACTTGCCAGTGAATTACTGAAAAACCCTGAGCATATCGCCATTGGTAGCGCCAACGTCGCCCACCAAGATATTCAGCAAGCTGTGTACTTGTGCGATCACTTAGATCATAAGCAAGCGCTGTTAAGCCATTTGTTAACGGCTAAGGCCCACAAGCAAGTGATTATCTTTACCGCGACTCGCAGTGATACCGAGCGTTTAGCGAGCTTGCTGAATCAGTCAAGCCTTGGTGCTATCGCCTTAAGTGGTGAGTTAAAGCAAAATGAACGTAACCGCATCATGGATCAATTTAGCCGGGGTCAGTACAGCATTTTAGTGACCACAGACTTAGCCTCGCGCGGTCTGGACTTACTCAATGTGTCATTAGTGATTAACTTTGATATGCCAAAGTTTGCCGAAGAATATATTCACCGCATCGGTCGCACCGGTCGTGCTGGCGCTAAAGGGGATGCTATCTCTTTAGTCGGTCCTAAAGACTGGGCGAACTTTAAGAAAGTTGAATTGTTCTTACGCCAACAATTGGATTTCAGCCAAGTCGCTGGCCTTGAAGCAAAATTCAAAGGTTTGAGTGATAAGCCTAAGGCTAAAGCGGCCAATGTTAAGGTCAATACTGCTGCTAAGACGCTCCGTACCACTAGCACGAAAGCACCAAAAGCGGCGCCAAAGCGTGACAAACGCTTTATTACCGGTATTGATGTGGGTGATGCGCCAATGCGCCGAAAAGCTAAACCACTGCAAGATACTGATGAAGAAAGTATTATCGGTACGTTTGAAGATTAAATGCTAAAACCTCAGCTTTTGTAAAAATTAAGCCCCCGCACTTAGAGCCAAGCTTCTGAATGCGAGGGTTTTATTTTTTGTTGTAGTCTTAACTTTTCAGTACTTTTGATTCAGCCACCTTTGATGCTTACTCAAGCCTTATTCCATCTTTTGCGCTTGCAGTTTTTCTTGCCAGTTGTCATTAGCGGCCTTTATATAACCCTCTTTATCTTGTAGCCAAGTTTCACGCACGCCCACACTGTAATTAAGGTACAGCTTATCTTTATACCAAGTAAAAGCCTTAGGATCTGAACTCACCACAAAGCCCTGCGCCATGGCATAAGCGCAATAGCCGCCGTATTGGGGGAGATATTGCTTTGGGTTTTGACTAAATAACTTGGCATGTTCAGCCGAGCTAAAGCGCCACACGGCATTAGCAATATTCACCACAAACTCATCCTTGCCCTCGACGGCTTGCTGCTCAGTTTGATAACTCACCAAATCATACCCTGATGCGCCAAATCCTTGCTCATTCACATACCAATCATCACCGCCTAAGCTAGTGCAAGCGCTGATGCTAAGCATCAGAGTAACCAATAAAAAGAGTCTCATCATGGCTTTCCGTTAGTGAATCCTTGTCAGTTGACCTTAAGTATAAGGAAATCATTTCAGCTTTAGCCCGAAAGCTTATACAATGACGGCCTTAAAATTTGCTGACAGGTGTAACATGAAAGTTTGTGGTGTGGAGTTAAAAGGTGGCGAAGCCATTATTTGTTTACTGGAACAAAATGCGGATGTGTTTGTGGTACCTGCATGCCGTAAGCAATCCTTTGCGGTACCGCAATCTGCCACCACTGAGGCAATTCGTAAGTTTCAGTTCGATTTTGCCAAGCTGATGGCTGACTACAAAGTCGATGAAGTGGTGATAGTTGAGCGCGAGCAGAAAGGTAAATTTGCCGGCAGCGCGACTAGCTTTAAATTAGAAGCGGCCATTCAGTTAATGGATTTACCGGTAAGTTTGATTAAAGCTGTCGATATTAAGGCGCAATTAAAGCGTAATCCGCCAGTTGCGGCATTTGAAGGTTTAGATTTAAAGAAATTCCAGCAATTATCTTTTGAAGCTGCCTATGCTCAGCACATGAATTTAATGTACAACAAAGATTAATCATTAATGCCGAAGCTAAGCTTCGGCATTTTTTCATTAGGTGGCTATGCTCAAGTATCTCGCTCATTATCCAGAATCTCTGCAACAACAAGTACAAAGCTTACTCGACAACCAACAACTCAAGTTGGTACTCGATAAAAAATACCCCCAACCCCAAAATAATCTGCGCAACGATAAAGCCTTGTATCAATATACTATGGCGCTGAAAAATCGGTATTTGAAAAATGCGCCGCCGTTGGCCAAGGTATGTTTTGATGACAAGCAAACCTTAAAGCAGCAAGCGCTAGGATTACATACTTACGCTCGGCGTCAGCATGGAAGTCGTATCAAGGCTAAGCATGAAATTAGGATAAGTGGTCAGTTAAAACAGTTACCGGAGGCGTTACTGCATATGGTAGTTGTGCACGAACTGGCCCATATTAAAGAAAAAGACCACGATAAGGCCTTCTATCAACTTTGTTGCCATATGGAGCCCGACTATCATCAGCTCGAACTCGACTTACGGCTATTTTTAACCTTGCAAGACCAAGAACTGCCAGCAAGTTAATGACCTAGCGCATTTGTGTCTATGGGCTTTAGCGTTGCGTTTTAGCCCATAGACACAGATGTTAGTTATACACCCATTTGAATATTGCGCTGACTGACCATGCTCTTAAAGCGTTTCAATTCGGCTTTATTTAAACGGCTTGCCATTGGGATCTTCGCTGTCATGGCATTCACTGGGCGACCATTGATATGGAACTCGTAATGCAAATGCGGACCCGTCGTGCGACCAGTATTACCCGTTAATGCAATAGGTTGGCCACGAGTCACGCGTTGCCCTTTACGAACCATAGTTTTTGATAAATGCAGGTAACGGGTCACATATTGGTTGCCATGATCTATCACTATGTATTTACCCGCATAACGGTGATCGGTAACTAAAGTGACTACGCCATCACCTGGTGCAATCACTTGCGTGCCAATCGGGGTCGAGAAGTCAGTGCCGTTATGAGGCGCTATCCGCCCTGTCACAGGATGGCGACGCTTACCATTGTAGTTAGAGGTTAAACGATAAGTCTTAGCTAGCGGCGTACGCAGGAAGGCTCTAACTAAACTCTCACCATTGGCATCATAGTACTGACCATCACTGAATTGATAAGCATCAATTTGTTTACCGCGATTATTGATATGAATCGCCAGCAGCTGACTATCACCACTCGCCACGCCTTCAATGTATTGCTCACTTAAAGCCACAGAGAAACTTGCACCAGCTTGTAAGTCGCGGGCAAAGTTGATTTTTTCTTTCAAAATAGTTTCAATGCGCTGAATTTGCCCAGCGGTTAAGCCTGCTTTGCTGGCCGAAGTATAAAAAGATCCATAAATATCGCCACTGACAGCTTTGGGCTGCCATTGACCTTTTTTCTGAATTTCTTCTACATCATAACTGCCATCAACTTGAGTAAATACCACTTGACGAGCTAAACTAAAATCAATCTCAAGACGCATCAATTGATGGTTTTCGTCAAGATAGAAACTGATCTCGTTCCCTGGCTGCAAGGTATCTAAGGCCAAAATGTTTAAGTCGGCCTCAAGCACCTTATACATGGTTTGTTGATCAACCCCAGCGCGCTCAAATAACTTACTTAAGGTGTCTCCAGTCGTGATAGTAGTGCTAAAAGCAGGCTTATCTGCCAAGGCTTCTAATGTATCTGGCACAGAGAAATGGGTACTAGTGCTTGATAAATCTAAGGGCAACGCAATGCGCTGACCTGTCGTTAATTGGGGCGTTGGCCATAGCAGTGCTGTAGCGAGTAATAACCCGCCGCCGAGTAACGCTCGCTTATGGTATACGCTTAGCCATTGAGGCCATGAACTAGGTTCTTGTTCCGATAAATGCACTCTTATAATCCTAGTAATTCACCTTAGGTGAAGCAAATTTGGGAAATAAATCGCCTTTAACCGGCGATGTTATCGTAAAAATTATCGGTTTGACAAATATTAACTACCACAGTTCCCGGCCTTGATCACTCTGTTCTCATTTTAAAACAGTCTTGCAGCTGACTATAGCCAAGTCCAGACTGTTTTTTCACCTTGATTTGCACATCAATGCGCTCTTTCATCGCCTCAATATGACTGATCACACCAATCATTTTGCCGCTAGCATGCAAGTTATCGAGCGCATCTAAAGCAATATCTAAGGTGTCCGCATCTAACGTACCGAAACCTTCATCTAAAAACAACGAGTCAATGCTGGTTTTATAACTAACAAGGTCGGACAAGGCTAATGCTAAGGCTAAACTCACGAGGAAACTCTCACCGCCAGAAAGGGTGCGAGTATCGCGGCTTATATCGCCTTGCCAAGTATCTATGACTTCAAGTTCAAGTAAACCATCAGCCTTACGTTGCAATAAATAACGGCCATGCAAGCGTTCAAGTTGGCGATTGGCCAGCGCCACTAAATGTTCTAAGGTCAGCCCTTGGGCAAAGCGTCTAAACTTACTGCCATCGCGCGAACCAATTAAGCTATGCAAGCGCGCCCAATCTTCATGGGTTTGCTTAGCCAATTGCCATTGCACTAACAATTGCTGCTGCGTTGCTCGCAGTTGATTATCTTGCTGCAGTTTTGCCTTAATACCACCAAGCTGCTCGTTACATAAGTCTCGGCCATGTTTAATGACCACAATTTCGCTTTCAAGCGCATCAACATCAAGTTCAGGGCAAGCACTCGCGGCCGCTAAATGCTGAGCTAGCTCACTGGTTACCGACTCAAGACTAAGGCGCGCATGTTGCAACTGTTGCTGCAATTCATGCTCAAGCGCTTGCAGTTGGTTACGCTCTTCATCACTTAACAATGCCGCCGCAAACTCGGCCTCGTCATTAAATTCACTCTCATCAAGTAATTTTTGCCACTCGCTAATGGCAGCGCTCAAAAATGGCGCGAGTTTGAGGCTATCGGCGTCGAGTGCCTCTATTACCCCTGTCTCATGGGCTAAACGCGTTTGCAAGCCTTGATGTTTAAGGTGTAACTGCGCGGCGCTCTCTTTATGTTGCTGATATATGCCTTGCTTAGTATCTAGCAAGAGTTTAATGGGTAAATCGCCCACTAATTCAAAACGTTTGGCACGATTAGCACTAATTTTTTGGCTAAAGACTGTAAGCTTAGCCTCACTTAACTCAGTCTTAGTGCTTAAATCAGCATCTTTAGCATTGCTGACAGCTAACGTTGCGCGCAGTTTATCGCTCTCGCCATTAAGTTCAGTGAGCTGTTGCTGCCAGTGTTGCCAAGCTTTCAGTTTATTGCGTAATGCTTGCAGCCAAGCCTCTAGTTCATGATCTTGCGGCACGGCCAAGGCAAACGGCTGCAATTGACTCGCCAATTGCTTGCGCAAAGTACTTGCTTGCTGATTAGCCTGCTGATATTCCACTTGTTGCTGCTGCTCGTGCTGTTGTAAATGCTTAAGCTCCAGCTTACTTTGCTGCTGCTGATAGCTTAAGCCTTGGCATTCTTGCTGCGCTTGCAATGCTTGCTGCTGACTCACTTGCAACGCTTGCTGCGCGGCGCGCAAATTATTGGCTTTCGCTTCAAGGCTAGCAAGTTCGGTACCAACATGGACTAAATGCGCCGCAATACTGGCTTCTGACTCACTTTCAATGGATGCCAAGAACAATGGGCTAATGCCAACGGGTGGCACTAAGTTCGTCATCACCTCAGTGATTAATGCCTGCCAGCGCGTCTGAATGTGGCCTTGATTGAGCTCAAATTCGGCAATTTTTTGTAATTGCTCAGTTTGCGATTGCAGCCATAATTTTTCGGTTTCAGTCAGAGTACTGCCCTGCTGCTTTATTTCCGCTAACTGCTTTTCTAATTCGCTATAGCGCTTTTGAGTATCGCTGACATCTAAGTGCTGATATTGCTCAACTAACGGATGCTCGCTAGCGCCACATAGTGGGCACGGCTGCTGGGGTTGCAGCTGCGCGCGCAGTTGCTGCAAATCCATGATGGTTTTTTCTTGGCTCAGTAAGGTCGCCACATCATTAAATTGCTGCTGCACTTGGCGATACTGCACCCGCAGTTGCCCGCGTTGAGCATCAAGCTGCTGCAATTGCTGCTCGCGCTCATTATGCTGCTGGCGTAATTGGCTGATTTGCTCATTATGCTGCTGGAACTCTCGCGCCAGTGGCTGCAAGGTTAAGAGCTTGGGCTGCAATTGCTGCCAGTAATGTAAGCTTTGGTAGACCTCAGTATCACTGGCACCTGCCAGTAATTGGCTTAATGCGTGACAGGCTTGTTGCTCGCGCTGTTGCACACTAGCTAATTGCTGCTGCGCCCGCTCAAGCGCGGGTAGCGCTTGTTTTATAGCATCCAGTTTTTGCGCCTGCGCCGCTTGCTGCTGCAAACTCGCCTGCTGCAAATTGGCAGCCGTAGTGCTTAACGCGTGCAATTGCAATAACTGTTGCTGCCAACCGCTTAAGGCTGATGTTATATCGCTGCAATCTTGATATTCATTTTGCTGCTGATTAAGTGCATGCAATTGCTGCTCAATATGCTGCAATGATGCCTGCATTGCGCTTTGCGCCGCGCGCGCCTCAATTATTTGCTGCTGATTAAGTTGCTGCTCTTCATTTAAGCTGCGCTGCTGCTCAGTTAACAATTCGCATTCGGTATCAAGCGGCCGCACTTGCTCATCTATGACTAAGGTTAAGGCGGCTAATTCGGTCTCAGCTTGCTGCAAACTCTGGCTAATATTGGCTAACTCAAGGGTTAGTGCTTGCTCTTGCTCTATTAAGGCAGCTTTAGCTTCAGCGCGGATCTGCTGCTTAGCGATTATCTCTGTCTGCTGGGTTTGCAGCGCCGTTTTCACTTGATAATGCCCTTGCAGGCGCTGCGCCGGCAAACTGCGCGCTAAGCGCTCAAGCGATGGCGCATTAGCCATCAGTGCTTGCTGCGCTTGCTCGCCTTGTGTGGTCGCAGCCAATTCCCGCGCCTTGAGCGCACTTCTTTGCTGCCACCAATTAACTTGTTGCTGCACTTGCGTAAACTGATTATCAAGACCAGCCACCTCAGCATTGATATTGCTTTGCTGCTCAGTTAATTGAGTAAGCTCTTGTGCGGTTAGCAGCACGACCGATTCAGCCTTGTCCTGTAAGTGGGCTAAGGCTAGCTTTGACTCACTATAATCAAGGTGCACTTGCTCTGAAATACGGCCATAAATCTCGCTGCCAGTGAGTTCTTCCAATAACTCGGCGCGATCATTGGCCGATGCATTTAAAAATGCGGCAAATTGCCCTTGGGATAACATCATTGATTTAGTAAAACGGCCAAAATCTAAGCCGGTAATACTTTCCATCAGTTCAGATTTTTGTCTTATTTGGCTCGCTACAATCTCGCCAGATTCTAAATAGGCCAGTTCCACCATGGCATCTTGCAGCTTGCCATCCACTTGATTACGGCTGCGTCTTTGGCTCCAAAAGGCGCGATAACCGACACCTTTTACCTCAAACTCGACCTCGGCGTGGGCTTCGGCGGTGCCGCGGGTCATCAGTTCATTACTGGTTTTGGAAATTAAGCCAAGTCTTGGGGTCTGATGATATAAGGCCAAGCAAATAGCATCTAATATGGAGGTTTTACCTGCGCCCGTGGGGCCTGTGATGGCAAAGAGTCCAGAATCGGTAAAGGGCGCCGCCGTAAAATCAATAAACCAACTGCCTTTGAGGGAGTTAATATTGCTAAAGCGTAAACGTAAAATCTTCATGCCTCAGGGGCCTCCATTGCCGCCATACTGACTTGCTTAAATAAGGCGGTCAGTCGCAACTGCTCATCTTCAGTGTAAGGTTCACTCGCTAATCGGCGACTAAAGACTTCATCGACACTAAGCTCAGACAAGGTTTCACCAGTATCGATAGCGCTTAATTGCCGTTGGCTGCGCAAACGTTTGATTTGTAATACTTGCACTTGCGAGTCAGCCACTTGCGCTTGCAACCTTTGCTGTAAGTCACTGAGTAATTCATCACTGCCAAGGGCGATACTGACCCACACGCTCTCATCCATTGCCACCAGCTTTGCAAGCTCAGCTTCTACCTCACCGAGCAGGCCTTTAACCACCATCAGCTTTTGATACATAGGTACGGCAAGTGATTCAACCTTGACTAGGGCTTGCTCATCAAAATGAGCCAGTAACACTTGTTTACTGCGGCTAACTTCATCAAAACTGAGCGGAATAGGTGAACCGCTGTAACGAATCGCTTCACTACCCGCCACCAATTGACCACGATGAATATGGCCAAGCGCTATGTAGCTTGCTGGCGGAAAGGCATTAGCATTAAAGGCATCTAAACTGCCAATATAAATCTCGCGCACCGACTCACTGCTAGTCGCGCCAACGGTAGTTAAATGCCCCGTCATTACTACAGGTAAAGGGGCATCAGCGCCAAGTTCAGTGGCTTTAGCTAACGCCAACTCATAATGGCTGTGGTAGTAATCCCTGATGGCGTCCCCCAGTTGCTGCTGCTTATCTTGCCCGGTTTGCCCGGCTTCACTGCGAATCAGATCTCGCGGGCGTAAATAAGGCACGGCGGCAAGTACTAGGCCTGGTTGGCCATTTTTGTCATTGATAATAAAGGTTGATTGCTCAGCACTGGTGCCATTGGGCACGACATAGGTATTGAGGCAACTTAACAAACTTTGGGATTCAGCCAACATAGCAACCGAGTCATGATTGCCGCCAAGAATAAACATAGGGCAAGCTAAACGCTGCATTTGCACCACAAACTGGTTATATAAGGCGCGGGCGTAACTAGGGGGCGTGCCGGTATCAAACACATCGCCTGCCACTATCAAGGCATCAATGCTGTGCTCACGCACTTGCTCTAATAACCAGCCTAAAAATGCTTGATGTTCTTCAAAGCGGCTTTTGCCATAAAACGATTGCCCTAAATGCCAATCTGAGGTGTGTAACACACGCATGACTTATTCCTACTCACTAAAAAAATGAAAAGTGATCGTTCAGTAACTTAATACTCATCACCAATGACATGCTGACAACGAGTGGTTTAATGATGCTTGAGCCTTTAGTCATTACCATGCGCGAACCTAATGTCGCGCCGAGTGCTTGGCCGAGTAACATAATGCCACCAAGTAACCACACCACCTTGCCACCCAAAGCGAAAAATATTAACGATGAGATATTGGTAGCAAAGTTCAATAATTTGGCGTGCGCTGTGGCTTTGGCAAGGCCAAAACCCGCTAATGACACAAAGGCCAACGCAAAAAAGCTGCCGGTCGCTGGACCAAAAAAACCATCATAAAAACCTATGCTAAGCCCTGCGGTAAATGAAAATACTGTGGGCGTTAACACTCTATGGCGATCATCATCGGTGATTTTGGGTGAAAACAAAAAATACATGCCAATGGCCAAGATAAGAAATGGCAGCGCTAATTGTAAAATACTGGCGTCAATGGCTTGCACTGTTAACGTGCCTATCGCCGCGCCCACAAACGCGCACGCTAAAGGCAGTTTGAGCTCAGAGATTTTTACTAAGCCTTTGCGCACAAAATAAAGACTGGCAAAAAAGCTGCCACCGCAAGCCTGCAACTTATTGGTTGCTAAGGCATGTGCTGGAGATAAACCGGCCCAGAGTAAGGCCGGGATAGTCAGTAAACCGCCGCCGCCAGCTATCGCATCAATAAATCCTGCAACTATGGCCACCCCAAAGAGGATGGTCACCAGTTGCCAAGTTAGTTCAAATTCCATGGCAGTATCCATACAGCGAAAGTGAGGCTATTAGACTCACTTTTATTGGAAAATTCAAAAGGTAATCACCCTCTTCAGGCAGATAATCCGAAATTTGCTAAGTAGTCCTGACCTGGGGTCACATGTAAGCGAAAAGTAAGTACCTGCTCACAGGCTTGATACAGTGGCGATTTGGCAAACATAGGTTGGATTTGCACTAATGCCGCGAGCAAACTCTCCGCGCGGGCCTCCTCACCATGACGGCTAATGCTGGCAATCATAGAAGCCACTAAACCATAGAGATCTTTCTCAGCAGGCCCTTCTTCTAGCCATAAAGCGGGATCGGCATACTGGCTGGCATAATGACTAGCAGCAATATCAAGCCCAATGCCAAAGTTGACTAAAATAGCGCGCCCGCCACGCACTATGATGTTTTTAGGGCAAATGGCCCCATGGTAAATATCTAATTGATGCAAGTATTGCAAGGCGCCAAGCAGCTGCACAAACCAAATCTTTAACTGCTCGGGCTCATAACTTTCTAGCTCATCAAGGGATACGCCATCTTCCCACGCCCGCACAATATACAAGTCATCACTCTTAGGCAATTGACCAAAGGCCAGTAGCTTTTCAATGCTCGGATGATATAAGTGAGATAAGCTAACAAACTGGCTGCAAAGGCTCGGCCAATGACACTCAGTCTCTCGATAAAAGCTAATCCCCACCGGATATTGCCCTTGAATGTGGCGCCCTTGCCATAACTCACTCGTGGCCGTTTTAGCGATAAAGCCTTGCAACTCATAATGATTATCTAAGATAGCCGCGGACGCGATAGTAAAGGCAACATCCAGACTATCGCACACCCCTTGCTGCATTAAGGCGCTTAAATCGCAGCGTAAACCATCAATATCAACCGTGCCTCCGCGCGCAGCTAAGCGATACCACGCTGTAACTCGCGGTTGATGAGTGCGCTCCGCCACCTTTAAGAAACACTTGGCATAAGCCATTATGTCTTGGCTGCTATCAATATTGTCACGGATATCTATGTACTCAACATCACCGATGGCTGAGATAAACACGCAGTTTTCGGCCCAGCCGCCCACAGTAAAGCCGCGGCGATGAATTTGCTGCAGCCCAGTAACTGAGCGGCGCAATATCTCTAACAGTTGATAGGTAGTGAGCCTGTCGTACTCCACAATATTCATCGGCACGCCGCGCGGCATTCTTATGGGTAACACCAGCTGCTCACCGTCTTGAATAAGCGGCGCGCAATAAGGCACGCCGCTGCAACCTGATAATGATTGCAAGCGCGCAAATTCATCACGCATAGTCAGTTCATGGGCATGGGCTTGCTCTGGCTCAGTAAACTCTACTGGGGTTAGAATTTTAAGCAACCAAGGCGCCGTCCAGCCACCAGGGCTATATTCGGCCTGCCAAATTTCAAGGCCATGTTGAATAAACAGACACTTTAATTTAATGAAATCCTGAATGCGATGATTGCGCTGCTCAACAATGGCGACCTGCCCTATGGTATCGAGCACCATTGCTTTTTGCTCTTCAGTGATCATATGTTTGCGCGGCGCTGTTAGCCCCCACTCTTGGGTTAAGGCTTCAACAATTTGTCTTGGCGTATAAATACTTAAGGCGCCATCATCTTTTTCAAGCTCTATTTCTTCGCCTTTACGGCCAGTGACAAACACCATGCCTTGGCACCAAGGCGCGTACACGCCTACAGGGATTTTATATTTGAGTTTGCCAGCTAACACCCGCGCCACATAATTGGCTTTGGCCAAGGAATTATCCACATCACGGCCATCTAATGACCAAGCATGCATACCCGCATTTAAGCGCCCTATATAGCCTTTAACATCGACCACATACACGCCCCACTCGCCTATGACTAAGGCATCGACTTCTAAGGGTTGACCTGAGCGCGACGGGATTTCAACATTGGTGAGCAGGCTATAGTCATCGGGAAGCTCATCGGCTAATAAGGTGAATGCCCAACGCTCGGCGTCATTAACTGGGGTATTAAAGCTGATGTGTTTGGCCATAAAAAACATCCTGTTGGCTGGCAAAAGTTGAATCGAGTCTAAAGGGCGAGAGAGCAAATTACTAGGGCTAATCCCAGAGGCAGAATTTAGGGTTCAAGAGCGGCTTTAGCTGCGGTAAAAACTGAGGTCATAGCAGAGGTAGTTGCTGAGGTAATTGCTGAGTTAATTGCTGACTAACAAACCACTTGCGGCTTCAAGAAGAATTCAAAGCGATCATCAAACCAAAGGTATCTGTCTTTAGCCAAGAAATAACATTACGCGGCAACATTGCAAAAAAAAGCCAACCTAAACAGGTTGGCAGTATTTTTTGACATTAGTGGCTATGGGGCCATTAATGGTGGCAATGATCGCCACACTCATGATCGTCTTCGTCGCTAAATTCGTCATCACCATGTTGGTGCTGCATCACGCCCCAGCCATCACTTTGACCATCAAACTCACCGGCAAAGGTATTTAACCAAGTTTCTTTAGCCACCAGTGCATCGTACTCTGGCACCATGTTAAGACAAACTATCAGTTCCCACTTTTCCAACTCTTCGTTGAAAGTAAGTTCTAATTCACCATTAAGCTCAGAAGCACTTAAATCTTCTAAGGCTGATTCGGCGTCACGCTTGTCTTCAAACACTAAGAAGAAATCAACATCAAGAGCTTGGCTTAAATCAATACCAGACTCTTGCATGGCGGCTAGCATTTGGCCATTGTCATCATCAGGAAATTGCATGGTAGATTCCTTATTGCGCTGCAGAGATTACGACTGACTCACCATTAAACTGGATTTTGTCACCCACGACTAATTTTTTACGCTTGCGAGTTTCAACTACGCCATTCACTTTGACCTGGCCTTCGCTGATCAAATGCTTAGCATCGCCGCCGCCATCTACCCAGCCTTGGATTTTGAGTACCTTGTACAGTTCAACAAACTCATCCCCAGCTCGCAGGGGTAATTGCTCAATATTATCGCTCACGCGTATTCGCCTATTCGGTCAAAGAAATCATTCGGGCGCTAGTATACAGGCTGGCACGACAAGCATCAAAAAATTACGCCAGTACCTTACCTAATTGCACTTCATCAATCCATATAGACCCAAGACGGTAGTTTTGTGATAACCGCCCTTCCACTACAAAGCCACATTTTTCTAACACCCTAATGGATGCGAGATTATGATGATGACAATAGGCAATCGCCTTATGAACTTGATAAGTGGATTGAAGCCAGCGCAATAATTCAGTTAATGCTTCGGTGGCATAGCCTAAACCTTGATAGGCAGGGTTAAGCATATATCCCACTTGAATGCGCGCTGAAAACACATCCTCACAAAAACCGCCGATAATGCCGACAAACTCTTGCTGCTGATTGGTTATTTTTAAGCTGAGCCAGTCGCCAGACTCATAAACCCAAGGCTGTAGAGCTGTGATGAATTTAGCGCGGATTTTACAGATAGGGTCAGGTTCACGCACAAAATGATTGACGTCACTGTGTTGATGCAGAGTGAGGAAATCTTGCCAATCACTGTCAAGCAAGGGTGATAAATGCAGTCTTGCCGTCATTAAGTCAATCATAACGACTCCCCATAAAGAAACAGCAACCGAAGCTGCTGTATTGATTAACCGCGGCTGGTTACTTCCAGTAAGTGGTAACCAAATTGGGTTTTAACCGGTCCTTGAACTTGGTTAAGCGGCGCACTAAATACCACTTCATCAAATTCTTTGACCATCATGCCTGGGCCAAAAGAGCCTAATTCGCCGCCCTGAGCACCCGATGGACAGCTTGAATGTGCTTTAGCTATCTCGGCGAAATCCGCGCCATTTTCAATCTGTTGCTTCAGTTCGTTACACTTAGCTTCGCTGCTAACTAACAGATGTCTTGCGCTTGCTTGTACCATAATCACTATCCTTTATTTACTTCGCCATCGGCGAAAACTTCGCAGTCAATAACTGCCCGCCTGCAAGTATAAAAACTCACAAGCTGAATACCAGCACTTTTTAGTAAAATGATGGTCACTAAGGCAAAGCTGCATACCTTAACGACCATCATGGGTAGCTTTAGCAAATCACTGGTAACTAGGAATGAATAACTAAGCTTCTAGTCTTTAATCCCGCTATTAATAACGGCTATGACTTAGGCTGCTTGTTGGCGGTTATCCAAGCATCAATTTTTTGCTCTAACACTGCCATAGGCAGTGAGCCAGACGTTAAGACTTCATCATGAAATGCTTTAAGATCAAAGTTGTCTCCTAAAGCCGCCTTAGCCCGCTCCCGCAACTCTAAGATTTTTAGCTGACCTATCTTATAAGACAGCGCTTGCCCAGGAATTGCCATATAACGCTCAACCTCAGCAATAATATCGCTCTTAGCCATGGGCGAATTATCCTGCATATAAGTAATAGCTTGTTCGCGACTCCAGCCTTTAGTGTGTAAGCCGGTATCAACGACTAGGCGCATGGCTCTAAGCATTTCGTCCGATAACTTGCCAAAATATTGATAAGGGTCAGAAAACAACCCCATTTCAATACCTAACTCTTCTGCATATAAGGCCCAGCCTTCTTCAAACGCGGTATAGCCGCCAAAACGTTGAAAATCGGGTAGATTTTGTAACTCTTGCTTAATCGTTATTTGGAAATGATGCCCAGGTGAAGCTTCATGCAGAGATAACGTCGTCATTCCCCAAATAGGCTGCGCCATCAAATTGAAAGTATTGATATAAAAGATACCAGGACGCGAACCATCAATGGCAGGCGCTTGATAAGAGGCGCCCGCGGCAGATTGCTCTCTGAACGCTTCCACAAGTTTCACCACATAATCAGCTTGCGGTTTAACATTAAAGTATTGGGGCACAACTTGGTTAATGGTGACTCTTAAAATATCGTAGCCCTTAATGAGTGCCTCGGCGCTGGTATGAAAATACTGAGGTTCAGTCGATAATGACTTAAAAAACGCCTTAAGATCGCCATCAAAGTTAACCTGCTGCCTCACTTTATCCATCTCAGTTAAGATTCGAGACACTTCCTGCAAGCCTACTTGATGAATGTCATCAACTGACATCTGGGTAGTTGTGTGTTGATTGGCCAAATGTTGATACCAAACCCGGCCATTAGGTAAGGCCCACCAGCCATCACTGCCGCGACTAGCTGGCAAATACACAGTTTCTAAATATTGCTGCATGTCATCCAGCGCAGGATATATCTTAGTTACTATCATCTGTTTGAAATTAGCACGCATCACCTCTTGCTCGGCTAACGGCACAGCCTTTGGAAACTCTGCCACAGGTTGATAAAACACGCTGTCTTCAACGACTGGCGCGCGCATGCTTTTAATCTGCTCAATCATGCGTTCAACCAGCACTCGTGGCAGTACCACTTTACTGGCAATACCATCATTCATGCGCTGCTGCGCCATCTTGCTCCACACAATAAAGCTATCAACCCGCGCGAGCCAAGCTTGATAATCCGCAAGGGTCGCGAACGGCTGCGCACTCTCACCGCTGCCTAATTGCATCAGTAAAAATAACTGACTATCAAATTGATTTAGCGGCATGAAGCGTTCAGGAAAAGTTTCGCTTACGAGAGCTTGCTCGCGCTCGTAAATAAAAATACTGCGGCTTAACTGTGATTGGGCTGATAACGCAGCGGCATCAATGGCTTTAACTTGGGATAAAAAATCGGTATTGAGTTGATGACGTTTAGTCAGATATTCATCGCTTAAACCGTCAGTAAATACATGATTGTAATCATTAACGCCTACATAGGTGGCAAAGATAGGCTCAAGCGCTAGTAGCTTGGCAAAATAATCGGCTGTCAGCTTTTGATAAGCTTGCTCGGCATTAACCTCAGCTGATTTAACCGCATCTACCGCAGACGACTGGCTTACATTTAGTGCCCCAGTTACCACACCATCATCACATCCCAATAGTCCGAAAGCGAGGATAATCCCTGCCAGTGTTTTCTTCTGTTTCATTTTTATTCTCCAGATGCAGGCTTTTTCCCAGATATTTCTATACTTATGATTAGGACAGGGAGGCGCCATATGATTTATTCATTTCGTAATGCCAGCTTTAGAGATCCACAAACTGGTATCTATAACCAAGAATATTTTCTTGAGGTATTTAATCGTGAATGGTATCGGCATTTGCGTGAAGAGCAAAGCTTAGCGCTAGTGTATCTAAGGCCGCATATTCATGAAATGATTAAACATCATAAATTACTCGAAATATTCAGTCATGACATTGAAAAAAGTTTATTAAGAGCGACCGATTTAATTGCGAAGTTTGACAAAGATATCTTTGCCTTAGGTTTATTTAACATTAATGAAGAAGGCGCGGATGTAGTTATTGCAAGAGTCGAAGAGCAGATAAGTCAGTTTATGGCAACTTATGGCCAAGATCATAGTTTTACCCTTGACTATAAAATTGCCTCTGGCGTGTGCGTTCCTGATAGACGCAATAATATCGAGCAGTTATTTAATTTTGTCGAGCAAATCAGTGATGATTTAGAGCGGCAAAACCAACATTTAGCGCTTAAATATATGCAAAGAGCTTAACTGTCTGTACCACTTTATTATTCAATAAGTTAGCATTAACTAATGCCAAAAGCTAATCGCTAACCCACCAATTAGCCGCGAAATGTCAGTAATAAAAAAGCCCGCGATGCGGGCTTTTTAAGGCATTCATTCAATAAACTATTACAAAGTAACGTTGTAAATACGCGCTTTTTCTTTGATATATGCCATATAACTCTTAGCACTGCGCTCTGTCTTCTTATCATTGGCAGCTAATACTGCATTATTATAAGCAGCCTTATACTGTTTAAGATTCAAATAGGCCAAAGCCATTTCAAACTGAGCTTCTCCTGGGTTTTTAATCCCAGCATCTAACGCTTTTTTCAACGCAGGAATAGCTTTTTCATACTCTTGACTTAAGGCTAACAGACGGCCTTGTCGCAAATATAAATCACCATCACCACCAGCATCAGCAGCTAAGCCATAATATTGTGCAGCTTTAGAGGTTTCTTTCGCATTTTGAAAGAAAGTCGCTAATAACTTATAGGACTTAGCATCTTTAGCGATAACACCACTATCCAACGCCTTTTGATAAATCTGAGCCGCACGATAAGGTGACTCTTTTTGATTTAACAATTGGGCTAAACGGGTAATGTTAGCGTCGGTATCTAAAAAGCCATTTTTGTAAGCTAAATCGTATGTTGCTAGCGCTTTATCATAGTTTTCAGTAACTACATAAAACTGAGCTAATTGAACCCACAGGCGTTTATCTGTTTGCCAAATTGGGATCATCACCTCAAGCACAGAAACGGCATTTTTATACTGTTTCTTGTTGTAGTAAGCCGTCAACTTCATCTGATATAGCGCTTGATCTGGCTTATCAGCAAACTCGATACCTTTATCTGCTACCGCCAGCACTTTATCCCACTGCTCCAGCTCAGTGTGGGCTACCCCAATGCGCTTATAAATATTGGCATCATTGGTTTTGCAGGTAAACTCCATCCACTTGTTGTAGTAAGGAATCGCCTCTTTATACTGTTTCTCTTGCAACAAGATATCAGCATATAGACGTAAAGTAGCCGCATGGTCAGTACCACTTAAAATATTGGCATCAACCGCTTGTTTCAGATATTTGCGAGCCGCCGACATGTCGCCTTTTTCGGCATAAAAGTTACCGAGCATGCGACCTACATAAGCCTTATCAAATGAATCAGAAGGATTTGCTTCTAGCAAAAGCCCAATAGCCTCATCTAAATTGCCGTTAGTATAGGCTTCGTAAGAACGTTGAACTTTCTTACCACTGCGCTCACCAACTGCTTGTGACTTACGTGTATCAATCTGGCAATCGTCTTTGGCCATGGCCAAAGGCGATAACACTAGACTGCCACCACACAGGGTTAATAATAATGCTGTGGCACATTGAGTTACTTTACGCATGCTTATCCTCCCTGCTGTGCTTTATCTAGTTTAAAATCAAGTTGAACTGTCATGCCAGGTTGCTTCATTGGCTTGCCATCAACAATCTTCGGCTTGTACTTCCACTTTGACAATGCACGCTTGGCCTCACGATCAAACAAGCGCTTTGGCTCAGCATTCATGATTTCAATATCTTCAACACCGCCGAGCTCGTTAATGGTAAAACTCAGCTGAACAAAGCCTTCTTTACCATCGCGTAACGCCTGCACTGGCCATTGAGGGTCAATACGAACAACCGGGGTGGCATCGCCATCTCGTGTCATCATATCGCCAAGTTTAAAGCCGGTACTCACACCCTCTGCCGCTACGCCATTCATATTGAATGACATATTGGTGTCGAGGTTAGAAGACGTCTCAGGTGGAGCTTGCTCCAACTGCGGTGGCTTTTCTGGTGGTGGTGGCGGCTTAGGAACTACCCTTGGCTTCTTTTGAGCTGTCGAATCCTGTTTATCCATCGTTATTTCAATAACAGGTGCGTCTTCTCCGACGTCGGCGCGCTGAGCGCCGCCACCAATCAAAAACGCCATAAACACGAACAGAGCAAAAGTAATAGCAGCACCAACTATGATTGATACTATTGCTCTTAGCATATTAATCCTTCCCCGCTGATACGGATATTTTAGAAATACCGGCTGACTTAACTTGATCAAGAACCTTAACCACTAAGCCGTGCTGAGCATCTTTGTCTGCTTGAATTAATACAGCAGCTTCAGGCGCTTCAGCCAACATACGTTCAACGTTAGCCGTTACTCGTTCGATATCAACCTGACGGTTTTCCATCATAATCACGCCTGTCTTACTTACACCAATAAAGATGTTCGCAGAAGGCTTCGTGGTCGCTTGGGACGCTTCAGGCTTGTTGTAGTCAAGACCTGAAGGCTTAACAAACGAAGTCGTCACAATAAAGAAGATCAGCATGATAAACACGATGTCAAGCATCGGTGTCATATCAATTTGCGCTTCATCATCCATTACGGAATGCTTTTTACGTGCCATGTTTAATATCTCTTCTAGTGGTGAGACAGGCTGTCTTTCAGCTTTTCCAGACTGATTTTCATTTTGGCATCTAACCGAGTGCTAAAAAACACCCCAGAAAGCGCCGCAACCATTCCCGCCATTGTCGGCACGGTCGCCATTGAAATACCAGCTGCCATCATACGAGCATTACTCGTCCCATGTACTGCCATTACATCGAACACTGCAATCATACCGGTTACCGTGCCAAGCAGACCTATCATTGGACAAACAGCTACCAGAGTTTTAATTAACAGCATACGCGCGTTTAATTCTTGCTTTGCTTGAGATATCCAAGCTTCACGGATGCGGTGTGCATACCAGGACGTAGTATCTGTCCTCTGTTCCCATGTAGCGATAATGGCTTTATGTTGATTTGGTGACACCCAATTGAGGTACCAAAAACGTTCAAGCATTAACACCCACATTAAAAACAACACTACCGCAACCAACCAGAGGACATCGCCTCCGGAGGCCATGAAGCCCCTGACGGAATCCCAAATATCCATCAGGAATAGCATCATTAGTCAGCCCTCTTCTCAGCGTGTGCGGCTATGATACCAGCACTTTGCTCTTCAAGAATTTGTACGATTGTCTTACTGCGAGCCACTAGAATGGCATGTAATAACATCAGAGGTAATGCTGCAACTAAGCCCTGAACTGTGGTTACCAGTGCCATAGAAATACCACCTGCCATCAGCTTAGGATCGCCAGTACCAAACAATTGGATACTTTGGAAGGTTGCAATCATACCTGTTACTGTACCTAACAGACCCATCATAGGAGCAATCGCCGCCAATACCTTAAGAATTGGAATACGAGCTTCAATGGCAGGTGTTTCTTTCAAGATGGCTTCGTCTAACTTGAGTTCTAAGGTTTCAACGTCAACATTCTTGTTAGCTTGATAAACCTTCAAGATACGACCTAATGGGTTGTTACCTGGATTGTCCACATTCTTGCTCTGAGCTTTAACTTTCGCGCCAATTACATACAGAGTAACAAGACGCTCAACAGAGATCAGCGCACCTAATGCCAGCAGTGCCAGAATGATGTAACCAATCACGCCACCCGACTCCAGACGATCTTCAAAGGTTGCTTTCTGAGTAAAGATACTCAGTAACACGCCTTTAACTGGGTCGATGTACAATACTTCAGTGCCAGCAGATGCGGCCTGGAAAGGCTTCACTGTATTAACTACATAGCCATCAGGTTGTTGTGACAATTCCTGAATGATGTTCAGTTCATTGTTGTATACAACATATTCACCGTCGGCTAATAAGTTGAATGGACCCACACGAGTAATAGTGGTGTCACGTACGTTACCTTCAATATCAGTCACTTTACCCTGGAAGTTTACGACTTTGCCGCTTTCTACCATTTCAAATAACTGTGCTTCCCAGAATTGCTGCAATTCCTCAATCTTAGGTAACTGTTTACGAGCACCTAAATCGGCGATAAATGCATTGCGACCAGGATATTGAGCGCTAATGTTAGAACCCACTAACTTACCAGCGAAATCACCGGCTTCACCTTTAACCACACCAAACATTTCCCCCAAGTCACCTTGAGCTGTCTTTAAATCTTCTTCTAACTGAGCAATTTTACGCTCGTTGTCAAGAAAGGCTTGGTTAAGATCAATACCACGCTGACGTTCAGCCGCTAAGCCATCTTTTTCACGCTTAAGCATGGCGGCTTTATCGCCACGTTCAGCTTGAAATTCAGCTTCACGTTTACTGTTAGTTTTCGCAGAGTTAGCGCGGTCTGCTTGTACTTGCTGAAATAATTGATCGATATTTTTAGGCTGTTCGGCAGCAATTGCCGTGCCCGTTAACGCGAAAGTTGCTGCTACTACAGCTGAAATAATTAACTTTTTCATTATTGTGCAGCCTCCGCAGCTGGAACTGGTAATGCGAACATATCTGGTGCGCCTTGCTTACGAGCAATGCGAATACCTTTGGTCAGTTCACGCATATAGCTGTCAGCCAGTACATCCCAAGATTTAGTTTCTGGGTTATATATCCAACCAGAACGTTGATCTAAGCTTTGCGCGTAAAGAGCGACACGACCTAAGTTAAAGAAATCGACTAAGACTTCTTTACCATCTATGTTAATTTGGCCAGGTTTAACTTCAACAAAGTTACCGTATTCACGCTCAATACTGTAGGCATCTAATATCAAGCGATATTTTTCAGCTAAAGAGACTTCTGCTGTATTGAGAAGATTACGCAAGTTTTTAACACGTTCAGCACGAACATCTGAGTTAAAAGGTAGATCTAATTGAACGAACTGCTCCAACGAATCAACCATATTAAACATCAAAGGCACCACGCCTTGACGTAATTTGTCGATACCATTGATATCGGCTTGGATTGACGACATGGTGTTTTGTTGATCGGCAACTAAAGTCGCCACATAATTGTTATAGGCTTTAAGAGATTCACGCTCATCAGCGACAGAGCTGTATTCAAACAGCATGTCTTGCGCCTGATCAAAATGTTTATCAATTTTTTTCTGTGACGCAGCGCCTTCAGCGTGAATTTTGCTATCCGCTTGTTGCACGTCGGTAAGTGGATCTGCGACCACTAGGTTGCTGCTGGCAAACGCCAGAGCGCCAACAAGTGCAGTAGCGATTTTTGTTCTATTGCTTACCTTGGACATAGTTCCCAACCAATTTGAAGTGAATAAAAAGTTAACTTGCAGATAAAGGATGGCTTCGCGACACCTTGAGGGTGAAACTCACATACATTACTGCTAAGTATGTCTTTCTCTTGTGATTGTTAGTATTTTATTTCGCTCTCTATATTCAGTACAAGGTATAGAGACAGAGGCATCATTTCACAAATTGTTGACCTATGTCAACAATTTGGCCTGAGCAAAAATAACAAAAAAACATTTATCAAACTTAATCATTCAAACTAAGTTAAGTTGTTCCTTGTTGAGCCTTTTCACTCAAGTAACGGACTTATTTATACCACTATAATCTGGTATAAAACAACACCTTAAGCATAATGAATGTTGGCTATTAAGCAGGCTTTGCTCAACTTTTAGCAAGGGTAAACTCAGTCGTTTTTTGGCGTTAGCATGAATAAAAAATAAGGCTTATGCATTGGATTGGTATTGTTAATGAAAAAGTCATCATCAAAAATCAAAAACTCAGCTCAATCAGTACTATTTTTCAACAAAATTAATCCAATAAAAAAATCCGAACGTTTTACACGCTCGGATTTTTAAAGTTAATACGCTAATTAAGTATTATTTAAATCAAACTTAGAACTTTACGTCAGCTTGTAGATAGAATGTTCTACCAAAGGAGTCTGTATAACGTGGGTCATAACCCACCTGATGGCCTGAACCACCGCCGCGTAATGATAACGAAGGTGCGTTATCAAACAAGTTAGCTATACCGAAGGTAGCATTAAAGTTTTCAGTAAAGAAGTAACGTGATTGGAAGTCAACGGTAGTGTATGAAGGCACGTGCAATTGAATATCAACGCACTCACCATCAGCATCAGTAACTCCACAATCTTCTTTTGACTTAAATTGATCTTGATAACCTGACTTGTACTTAGCTATTAAACTGTTTTGAGAATCTCCGACCGTTAAGGTAGTCCCTATGTGGGATACCACTCTAAAGGTCACAGAGTTGTTATCACCAAACGCGCCAAGACTACTAATGTATTCATCGGTGCCAGGCTTAGTGTACTCACTATCTATCATGTAAGTTCCAACAAAGTAGGAAGATAACTCGCCCCAGCCTAAATCATTATTAAGGGTTACATTCCAATCAACACCGCTGTATTTAGCCTTACCAACATTCACCGCTGTTTGTAAAATCGCCAGTTCATCTTCACCGGTGGCTAAGTTACGTTTGGTGGTGAATAAATCGCGATATCTTTCTGCTTCAGAGAAAATCTGGTCTTCCGTTAGTGAAGTGACCTGATCTTCCATTTCAACATTCCAGTAATCAACACCAATGCTGAACTCTTGGCTTGGTGCAAATACAGCACCAAATGAATACTGTGTTGATTTCTCAGGTTTTAGCTCAGGGAAGCCTTGAGTAAACACTGAGTATTGTGACAATCCTGGTAAACAGAAAGCTGCTAATGGGTCACCTGCTGGGAATGGGCAAGAGTAAGAATCACCAGTCACACCAAACTCTGCACGTGGACGCGCAATTTCCAGCATAGATGGAGCCTTAAAACCAGTACCGTAAGAAGCACGTAACAACAAGTCTTCCGTCGCTTGGTAACGACCGCTAAACTTATAAGTTACATCGCTAACCGAATCATTGACCTTCGTGCCTGTTTGGTTGTCATCAACACCACCAATTGAGTCATAACGCAGGGCACCTGTTAATTCAAGATCTTCAAACACAGGAACTACTAACTCACCAAATAAGCCATAGGTGTTACGCTCTAAATCATAAGTGTCATCAGTACTTAAGAATAAAATCTCTTCGTTTTTGTTAACTTCAGCGATATTTTGCTTAAAGGATGTCATGCGGTAATCGGCGCCGAATCCCAAATACGCTTGACCAGCATCCATTTCAAACACTGGTAATGAACCTTTAAAGTCTCCGCCTAAAGTTTCAATTTTGTTACCACTCCATGGGCCAGAATAAATGGTTTGCGCTAACGCATCTTTACTGGCTTGATCAAGTTCAGATGGTGGTATAAATACGTTAATACTACCGCTACTAACAGCTTTAAGGAACGGGTCGGCAAGTAACCAGCCGGTAGGATAATTTTGTTCTTGATCGTTCGTTGAGTAAGTCAGTGCTGCTTCAAAATCAAAATCATTAATAACGCCATCGATACCTGTAACTAAATGCACAGCGGTTGTGTCGTATTCAGTGGTGCGATTGCCCGCTGGTAATGCGCGCCATCTAGATTGAAAATCCAGGTTACCCGCATCATAAAGTGCTTTTTCAGCGGCGGTTAAATACGGAACAACATATTGACTAACAAGCGCAGAGTTTGCCGGAATTGGGAAATAACCAGTTGGGTAAGGAGCAATACGAGCTGTGGTTGTATGATTTGCAAAAATACCTTCAGCAAATAACTTAATATCTTCCGATATTGCAACGTTTGCATTAACGAATAAGCTATCTCTGGTGCTTTCTGGAACAATTTCAATGGTAGAAGTGAAGTCAAAGAAACACTGAGTTCCTACCAAAGCGTTGTCTTCGGCACATTTTCCATTTGCTTGTTCATAAGGGTTAAAAACCCGCCAGTTATTAGTGCCTTTTTCACGAACCCGAGCATTACCTGGTATCGCATTACCGGAACCGTTGAAGAAGGTATAATCCTTACCCGCATTTTTGAAGTTAATAATACCGGAGCTGGCAAAGTCACGATCTTTTGATGATAACTGGCTTTGGTCATCATGGGTATATGACAGCATAACGTTGTAACCATCGGCATCAAAGTCACCAAAACCACCGGTAATGCTACCATTCCAGCTAGTTCCGCCCGACTCTTGTGGTTTATCGTAACGCCCTTGAAGTTGAACACCTTGAACATTGTCTTTTAGGATGAAGTTCACTACACCCGCAATCGCATCTGAACCATATAATGCTGATGCACCGTCGGTTAGTACTTCAACGCGCTCAATAGCGGCTAAAGGAATACTTTGCAAGTCAATGGTTGAACCAGAGGTCGATGGTGCTAAGCGGCGACCATTAATCAACACTAAGGTATAGGATGCACCTAAGTCATGAATAGATGCGGTTTGCAAACCCCCACCGCCACCACCCACAGAGTCAGCAGAAACAGTAAAACCTTGCATTGATGGTAATTGCTGAATTAAATCCGCGGTATCCACAGCGCCTGAACGGGCTATATCTTCATTGGTAATCACAGTAACAGGCAACGCACCTTCCATATCGATACGTTTAATACTTGAGCCAGTCACTTCAATTCGTTCTATTTTTTCTTCTGCGGCAATCGCCGAACCAACACCAAAGGCTGCGACGCCAGCGCTACTCAGTAATGCAACCTTGATGGAACGAGCTAAGAATTTATTAATTAACATTAGTCTTTCTCCCAGTCATCTCTTGTTATTTGCCAACCCTGTTTGAGTTGGTGACACATTTACACCATCAAATGTGTACTACCCACACTCATAGAAACACAAAATAAACCAACTCGCAACAACGACATAACAAATGTCACCAAGTGATGTGGCGATTTTTAATTCACTTTTTTTGCATTCAAAGTCGAATTCTTAGGGGTTACATCTAATTCTCAATCTAACAATGACCAGCACAAATGCATAAGCAATTGATTTAATGCAATTTAACTAGAAACAGTGAGTAATGAGTGTATTGAATGATTTCAGCAAATAACAACGAAATATATTCATAAATATACAATGATTCTCTATACATGTAACAAAGGCCGGGGGTTGGATTGGTTTGATATGACTTGATCAAAAAAGGCCTCCGAAGAGGCCTACTGCACTAAATGATTATTTCAATTAGAAGCTAACGTCATACTGCAGGTAAGCAAAACGACCTATGTTGTCGTATGAACCTTGCTCATAGAATGGCCAGCTGTATGGGTCACTGAATGATGGTTGACGGTCGAGTAAGTTACGAATACCCATGGTGACTTTATTGTGGTTATCAATATTGTAAACACTGGTTAAGTCAAATTGAACGTAACTAGCTACGTGCTGAGCTCTGCCAATATCGGTCAAATCACCGTTGGCATCGACTTCAGTACCGACATCATACCAACCCACTAACTGGCACGATTTATTACCAGTATTGCGTTTTTGATATTGATCGTATCCTTGTAACCAACGCGCATTTAACGTGGTCGCCATATCACCAGCGGTATAAGTGACATTACCATTTAAACGCCATTTTTCCATGGCATCATCTTCGGCCCAATCACACAGAGGCTGAACTGCTGAAGACTGAGTCTCATACGATAAGTACTGCTCAGCGCGTAATACCGCACTCAAGCCACCAAATGAGAAATCACCAGCGTATTGCAGGTCGTAAGTTAAACCAGTTGCACTCTTCTCGGTAAGGTTTTGTAAGTTAGTACGTACATAACCAGTACGAGCCGTGTCATCTAAACGACCCTGCGCGTTACGAATCACTAAATCCGTTAATTCACCCACAGCTTCGGCATCCAGAATTTCCTGCATGCTTAAACTGCCGACTATGTTATCCACCGATAATGACCAGTAATCGACTGAGAATGATAAATCATCAGTGAACTGATAAACGCTGCCAACGTTATAAGAAGTTGAAGTTTCAGATTCTAAATTGACGTTTCCGCCAGATTTAGAATTAAGCTCTAATCGCTTACAATCAGCACTCGCAGGATTATTACCAGCAGCTTTACACAGCTTGGTATCAATCGCGAAAGTCACACCTGATGATTCGTTCAAATATAAGCTATCTAAACTTGGTGCTTTAAAGCCTGTGCCATAACTGGCACGCAGCAATAAGTCTTCAATCGGGGTATAAGCAATTTTGGCTGAGTAAGTCGCCTTACTGTCATCATTCACTTCCCAATCAGCCATGTCGTAACGAGCGGCTAAGTTGACTTCAACATTTTCAATCACAGGCAATGAAACTTCAATGAAGCCAGCATTGTTAGTCGCGCTACCGCCACCGTTTGATCCAGCGCCACCAATCACTTGACCGGCAACTGATGCGGGATCTGAGCGATCTGAGTATTCTTCTTTGCGATAATCAAGACCTGTCGCCAAGCCAACATCACCGCCCCACAAAGTGATAGGCGTAGTACCTGCAAGCACTAATGAGGAGAAAGCCATCTTAAACTCACCGGTGCGGTGAATCGATGCTTGCAAATCTTTACAAGTTTCAGATAACTGCGCTGATGAACAGTCGTTGATAATGAAAGGATTTAGCGCGCCAGAAGCAAATGCCTCTTCCACACCTTCAATTAAGAGTTGACCCGCTGAGCCAATTTGACGGTTAGTCAAACGAGAAAAACCTAAGTCGTAATCTAAGTTCCAGTTATCGTCTAGGTTGTAATTTAAACCCACCACAGATTCAAACGTTTCGTTAGTATTATCCTTCTCACGATTAGGGAAATCGACATAACGGCGACCGACCCTAACAAAAGCATTACCCGCCTTCAGTTCTTCGATAACTTTTTGACCTGTCACTTGATCATCTTTATAGCGATCGTTCAACAAGAAATCATATAAGTACGGGCTGCTAGTGACATCAACGGCACCTGGTGATGGCGCATTTGAAGTGAGCGTATATGCACGAGAATAACGGAATTGACCATCAAGTTTTAAGTCAGCATTAAACTCATGATTAATCGCGGTAAATATGGACTGTCTGTCTGATGCTGGTTGAATTTGATATAAAGGGGCGAAGTCATAAGCGCAGCGACCACTACTTAAAATATTCTCAGGAGGACAATCAGACCAAGGCTTAGTGCCTTGTGTTGCTGAAACAGTACCTTTTTTACCACCAATCTGAGTAAAACCAGGAATGCCCCAAGTTGATTGACCATCACCGCCTTCATGACCTTCGATATTAGCCGTACTACCAAACTCGCGATCTGTGGCTTCTATTGGTTTACGCTCAAAATATTCAGCGGCAAATAACACGTTAGTCTTATCGTTAGACGCGCCAGTCACCAGCGAGAAATTAGATTCATCGGCGTCCATATGTTCAAGCGCTGCGCCATAGCGAGCTGAGACATCTAAACCGTCAAAATCAGTTTTAGTAATAATGTTAATAACGCCAGCTACCGCATCAGAACCGTAAATGGCAGAGGCACCATCAGGTAACACTTCAATACGCGCTACCGCAGCAATAGGTAATTGGTTAACGTCGGTAAATATTCCGCCGGCAGAGTTTTTCGGCAGACGGCGACCATTCAATAATATCAAGGTGTAGTCAGGGGAAAAACCACGCAGGCCAACAGACGAGGCACCAGCGGCTTGGCTTAATGTTGATGATTCGTTAAAACCACCGGATGATGCTGTAGTACGTAAGAATTCAGCCACAGTTGCAAAACCCGTTTTATCGATATCTGCAGCGCTAAAAATGGTTACTGGGGTCGCAGTTTCCATATCGGTGCGTTGAATACGCGAGCCTGTCACTTCAATTCGTTCAACTTTATCTTGTTTAGCTTCAGCCGCAAATGTTGGGGTACTAAATGCTGCGGTGGCGGCGCCGCTAATTAAGGCAACGCGAATAGCCGTTGTCAGTGTGTTGTTATCCATTACTCATTACTCCCTGGATTTTTAATTATGTTTTCGTATTAATAAAGTTCACTGCGATAAACAGGTAACTTCAGTAAGCCACCTATTTGGCGCAATAAAAACACAACCAATAACAAATAACAACATCCTTGCGAGAATATTTAGCACTAATTTATCACAACATTAACATATCGTTTTTAGCGCTAAATCAACACTTTGCTTAACAATGGCGCAACAATGGCGATGAGAGGGTATAAATTTGATAATTGATCATATCGCAGATGAAAACTTCAAATACTAAGAAATGAGGAGTGGTAATACGCTATTTAAATTTAAACAAAAAAATGGATTGAAATTAATCAATCCATTTCTATTCTCAATATCACAATATATTTACACAAGTAACAAGCTGTTACTTTGATATATTGTTAATTAAAACTTATATGCCATACCAACAACGAAAGCATCACCTTCGCCATCAGCAGCTTTACCAGCTAAAGGACCATTGATGTTGAAGTCACTGAAATCAAAACGACCTTCAGTGTATACAGTCAACTGCGGAGTCCATAAGTAATGCACACCAACAATCAGAGTTTCACGCTTGAACTCATCATTAGTACCGTATTTATCATAAGTCTCAGCATATTCATCGCCAGCATCTAAGATGTTGTAAGAGATGATTGGGCGTACCTTATTTGCAAAGGTGTAGCTAGCAAACGTTTCAACACCTACAGATTCTGGCAGTAAACGGCCGGCGTTATCTGTGTCGTGGTTTTGGTTTTTGTTAACGTTAGCCGCTAAATACAGACCGTCATTCATGCTACCGTAAGTCATACCTACGCCATAAATGTAATCAGTTTCATCACGCTGAATACCATCTTCGGTAATGGTCAGCTCACCGGTGTTAGCGGCAGCGATTAAGTTCAGCTTATCGGTAACAGCATAAGTGGCAGAGAAACCATAGGTATTCTGGTATTCAACAGTAATATTTGGAGTAGCTCGGGCAAAAGCAGCCTTAGGACCCGCATTACCATCTAAGATATCTTCAACTTTAACTTCATTTTGCTGCAGCTGGAACTGCAGGCCAAAGCTAAAGTCGCCAAAGGCATTGCGGTATTGAATGGCTTTGTCAGGACGACCAGTACCGTTGAAAGAACCGTCTGATTTGTTATAGGTATAAGTGCCTGATGCGTTACCATCGAAACCGATAGCATTGTTGGTGCCGCCTGAAAGGTCGTACCATACGCTCCACTGCTTACCAAAGCTTAATTGACCATATTGGTCATGGCCTAGGCCAACATAACCTAAACGGTTACCAAGGAAGTTGGCCTTAGAATCTGAAAACTGACCGTTAGTATTAACATTAACTTTAGTGTTCCCAAATGGGTTAACAGACCACTCGAAATTACTGAATGCGCTCCAACCATCATTCAACTGATGCTTAGAGGTGAAAAATATACGTGACCAGCCAGGAACCATGTCAGTTTCGCCATGGCTGCTTACGACACGAACGTCAGCGATGCCGCCAACGGTTAAAGAATTGGTGTCGTCGTGATAAACTTCTACTGCATATACTGCTGGCGCGGCGATAATGGCGGCCAATGCACTTGCTACGAGTGTCTTTTTCATTTGAGTAAACCTAACCTTTGTTGTTTTCAATTTGTCATCCCCATTCCGTTGCTTTATAACTTTCCTTGTTGCAGCGAGATTAACAAAACATTAGTAGTCACTCAAAGATGAACTATCCAGAAATATGCGCAAGTTATCACTTTTATGCCAAAAACACTTTGACTTAACAAAGATAATACCCGCAATTAACCACCAAAGCCAAACAACCAAACATTAACGCCAGCTAAATTAACTTAAGTTGTTGGCTGGTGATACTTTCGAAATCTAATTTCATTATCGAAAGTACCGGATCAGCAATCGCTTTTAATTGTTTATCGATGTAATAGCCATAATCCAGAGCGCTGTATTGATAATCGACAGGCTCTGCGCCCGCTTGCGTCATGACATAAGTAATGCTGGTGCCTAGATGACTAAAACGACTATCGCCACTGCGCTCCCACGCTAAACGTGCAGCTTTTACATGAGGACTGGCGGTAGCGCGATAATGATTGAGATCGCGCCGCAGCCGTTTAGTGAAGACTAACTTGTCATCATAACGGCCGGCATTAACATCTTGAATGACTTGCTTTAGGTAGGATTTAACATCAAGGCCCTGAAATAACAGTAAATACAATTGATACTGTACTTCTTTGGCAAATACGGTCCAGTCACTGCGCACTTGCTCCATGCCTTTAAAAGTCAATTGCCAGTGGCCATCATGTAAGCTCGCGCCGACATAGCGCTTTTTACTACCCACCTCAGAATCACGCAGGGTTGGCATCACAAACGCGTGATAATGAGCATCAAACTCCAGCTCCAGATAACTGTTAATACCAAGTTCACTGGCAAGCTTTTGTTGCCACGCTTGATTAATCTCAGTCACTAATTGCTGCGCAGTCGCGTTGACATCATCCACCCCTGCTAAATGCACAAATGTAGAATCGGTATCGCCATAAATTACCTTGAAACCGCGCGCTTCAATCCAATCTCGAGTTAACTGCATGATTTCATGGCCACGCAAGGTGATTGAGCTAGCAAGTTTGGGATCGTGAAACACGCAAGATTGGCTACCTAGAACGCCATAAAGTGAATTCATAATAATCTTAATCGCTTGCGATAATGCCTGATTACCTTCGAGTTTTGCTTGCTCCCGCGCCTCACTTAAACGCGCCACTATGCTAGGTAATATCGGTTGCTCCCGACTAAACCATGCCCCTAAAAAACCTGGTACGAGTTGATTATCATGGCAATGGTCATTCTCGTGAGTCTTTGTGCGATAACCTTGGCTAGTACTAATTTCAGTACTAATTTGCGTGCTAAAGTCTGTGCTATCTTCAGTGCTAGTGCGCCGCTCATGCTCACTTTTTTGGTGCAAGCCTTCCACTAATCCTTTGGGGTCAATAACAAATGTGCGAATAATTGAAGGGTAGAGGCTCTTAAAATCCAGCACGACTATGTCTTGATATAACCCCGGCAGCGATTGCATTACATAGCCACCTGGGCTATCGGCTTGTAACACTTCATTACCTATGGGCGCCACATAACCATGCCTATGCAAATGCGGTAAATATAAGTGCATAAAGGCCGCGACAGATGCACCAACGCGGCCGAGTTCCAGCCCTGTCATACCTGCGCGCTCAAGGGCAAAAGCCAGCAACTCCTTACTTTCAAAAATTCGCCACACTAAGCTGCAATCTTGCAGGTTATATTGCGCCAGTGCCGGTTTATCAAGATTAAATAAATGAGTGATTTGTTCGACTTTATTTTTAGTAGTATCAATCAGCTTACCGCTTGAAAATAGTTGTTGTGCGACAAACTCGAGGGAATAGCGTTCAAACTGATAAAAGGCTGCCTTTAACCATTCAATACCATCAAGCACCACTCGCCCTGGAATGATAAGGGTGTCACTGCGATGCACATCTTTAACTTTCCAGCTTAACGCCCGCCCTGCCCGCCCCAGCAATAAAGGTAACTGATAGCCCTGCGCGCGTTGATGCAATAACGCCAAGTCAAAATTGACCACAGACCAGCCGATTAAGACATCAGGATCTTGCTCGATAAACCAATCCATTAACTTAAGCAGTAACTGACGCTCATCATTAACATACTCAAGTTCAAACTCGCAATCGCCTTCAAGTCTCTGCCGAGTGGATTGAGTGTCATTACCAGAATTGGCGTTATTATTAGCGCCGTGACTGTTAACCATTAGCACCCGTTTATCACTGCCGCTGTAAAGCCCTATGGAGTAAAGCACTCCAGAAGGGGCGCATTCAATATCTAATGACACTAACTTTAACTTGCGCGCAGCTAGGGCTAAGGCGGGTCTTGCCTGAGTTATCTCAAATATAGGCACGCCATTATCATCGCCACGCCACTGACCACGGCATTCAATATCAAGATGAATATGGCGCTCCATTAAAAAGCGTTGCTCCGGCCTAAATTGACTCTCGTAAATAGGTAAACCGAGATCTAAGCCTTGCTTATACAATTGCCCCATAGCCGCCATCGAGGGCAGCTGCAGCAAAGTTAATGCCTGCCTCGCAAAGTTAGTCTGAGTGACGGGGCGACTCACACGAATATCGGTTCGCAATTGGCGAATTCGCGCTTCATCTTGCTGCAGGCAAAAACAGGTAGGCCATTGTTCTGCCATTTTGGCCAGCACAGTGCCATTTGGGGTGGCGATAAAATATTCAGCCCACGCTTGGCCTGAGGAAACTTGCCAGTGACGGCTTAAAATCCGACCTGAAATAGTCGTGAGTACTGACAATGACACGCAAATATCCAATAAAGGTTTAAGGATGAATAGGCTACACCGAATTAGGCTGGGCTGCACTCTGGCATTGCTTGAGCATTAGTTCAGGCATTCGCTTCACATTGCTTGCGCTAGTTTCACCGACCGCCAAATACTGATATTATGTACAGCCATTTTGCTAACGATTGCGGCCATGCTTCCTGATCTCGTTAAAACCCAAATCCGCACCATTTACAAAGCTGTTGCTTCGGCTATGCCTCACTTTTGCCCGCGCCGGGAACAGAACTATATGGTGGCAGAAATTGCCAAGACTTTAGTGGGCGAATACGATCAAAAACGCCCTATTATTGTGGTTGAGGCCGGTACCGGGATTGGTAAGTCATTATCCTATATTTTGGGGACCATACCGTTAGCCCTAAATACCAAGAAGAAAGTGTGCATTGCCACCGCAACGGTTGCTTTGCAAGAGCAGCTGCTGCATAAAGACTTGCCATTTTTTAAAGAAGTGTCCCAGCTAGATTTTCGTTATGGCCTAGTCAAAGGCCGCCAGCGTTATGTGTGCCTTGCGAAATTGGAACTGCTTTGCGGTGATAGCAATATCGATCAAATGCCCCTGTGGCAAACTAAACCTGACAATAGTCAGGTTGAATTGCTGCAATCTCTACTTAAAGATTATCACGCCAAACGCTGGAATGGTGAGCTAGATACCTTGCCGCAAGCTATCCCTGACTATTTATGGCAGCAGATATCTTGTGATAAGCATTCTTGCCAACGTGGCCACCCAAGTCATAGGCAATGCCCTTTTCATCTGGCCCGTGAAGATATGGACCAATGGGATGTATTAATCGTTAACCACAGCTTGCTGTTTGCTGATCTTGAACTCGGGGGCGGTATCATATTGCCAGATCCTGCCGAGCTTTATTATGTGATTGATGAAGCCCATCATTTACCATCGGTTGCTCGTGACTTTTCAAGTGCCCAAGCCACAGTCCGAGGCAGTATAGACTGGTTAGATAAAGCCTTAAAAACCAGTAAGAAACTGCAAGACTTGATTAAATCATCGCAAGTCAATGGCCCAGTGCAGCAATTACAAGATGATGCGGGTGAATTAGCTCGCCTGCTTAATTTACTGGCCACCAGCTTAGATGCGAACCCTAAGATGTTTGCCAATCTTGATAATCGCTGGCGCTTTGAGCATGGTAAATTACCGCAGCAATTAACCAGCCATGCCAATGATTTAGCCAAGGCCAGCGCCACGACCTTAAAGAACTTTACTCGTCTGCAAAGCCTATTAAATGAAGCCATTAAAGATGGCGACGTTGCCAAAGCCCAGGCCGATAGTTTGCAAACCGATGTTGGTTTTACTATTCAGCGCCTAGAAAACATCAGTAAGTTATGGAAGATGATGGCCAAAGAAGACAGTCCTAAAGGCGCACCTATGGCGCGCTGGATTGAAGTCATCAACAACCGCCAAAGTGATTTTTTAGTGTGCGCTTCCCCTATCGAAGTTGGCTATATGCTTGATAGTATGTTGTGGGAAAAAGCTGCCGGCGTGGTGTTATGTTCAGCCACACTGCGCGCCTTAAATAAATTTGACCACTTTGCCCATCAAGTGGGTCTTGGGCTCAATGATGGCAGTCGCTATTTGGCATTAGAATCGCCCTTTGATTATAAAAACAATGCCACCTTGTTTTTACCTAAGATGAAAACTGAGCCGACTGAAGACAGTTATACCGAAGAATTAGCCCAGCAAATAATTCAACTGGTTGAAGATGAAACCGCCACTTTAGTGCTATTTGCCTCTTATTGGCAAATGGAAAAAGTGGCCGACTTAGTTAAGCCTAAGTTAGGTAAGCACTTGTTAATCCAAGGCACGGATTCACGCCAAATGCTGCTGGAGCAACATAAAAAACGTTGTGATGACGGCCAAGTATCTATTTTGTTTGGTACCGGCAGTTTTTCAGAAGGTTTGGATTTACCAGGGGATTATCTAACTAACCTGATTATTACTAAGTTACCGTTTTCAGTACCTACCTCACCGGTTGAGCAGGCGCATGCTGAATATATTAAGTTACGCGGCGGTAACCCTTTCATGCAGTTAACAATTCCTGATGCTTCACGTAAATTAATTCAAAGTTGCGGACGTTTATTGCGTAAAGAGCAAGACTATGGTCGTATTACCATATTAGATAGACGATTAGTGACTAAGCGTTACGGTCAATCATTGCTAGACTCCTTGCCACCTTATCGTCAGGTCATTGAATAGGCTTATTATTATGGCTTTAGACCCGCTACTACAATTACGCCAACAGCTGCAACAACTGGAACAAGAAGTGCTACAGCATGACAGGTTGTTAACGGCGACCGCTTGTCGGCTAATTCAAGATACTGAACGTTTTAATAATGAGTTATTTGTGCAGCATGGCGCCGCCCTTACGCCATGCATTAAGCAAATTAGAACGGCCATTGAACAGCTTGAAAAACAATTGCGGATGAAATTAAGCCCACAATTGATTGCGTTAAGTTGTCAGCGCATTCAAGATAAATTTATTGCCGTTAAAAAAGCCCTGACCTCGACCCAAATCAATGTTAAGGCCGCGCAGCAAACCCAAAGAACCCGTAAAACCCTATGGGCTAAGCGCCAACAAACTCAGCATGAACAAACCGGCTTTGAGTGGATTGCATCGGCGGTGATGCAAAATAGCCATGATTTATATCAAGAATTGAATAAGCATTTGAAGTGGGCTGATAAATTTACACAAAAAATCGCCGAACTCGATATGCATCTTGCAAACTGTCATAGTAATGACAAAATCAAGTTTCAAAATGAAATCCTATCAATGCATAAACGTTTAGGTAAATGTCGGCAGGCAATTACCTACATTGAAGATAGGATCCAAGCGCTCGAGCGACCTAACTTTAGAAATAGATAAGGAGTTTCAATGAAATATTTAGTGCCAACGACTGCTTTTGCGAGTTTATTTTTCAGTGCATCTATATTGGCGTCAAGCTTAGAGATCCCGCTTAATTTTGAATATTTGGCCCTTGATGGCCAAGAAATTTCAACCACTTCGTTTAAGCATCAAGCTGAGTTAGATTTAACCCCTGGCACACATAAAATCGCGATTCGTTTTCATGATATGGTGCAAGATCAGTACAGCGACAGCCAAACTTTCGTTAAATCATCCCCCTTTATCATCACCTTAGATGTGCAGGATAACACTGAATATCAGTTAGCTCCCGCCTCTGACTTAGCGCTGAAAGACCCAAAGAAATACGCAGAAACACCTAAGGTCAATATCAACAGCAACAATAATTCGCCGGTAAGTTTCCAATATGTATTAACCCAATATGAAGAGCCAAGCTTCTTTAATCGGTTATTTACTGGTAGTCAAACTGCCAAAATTGATGCCAGCACAGCTGCTGCCACTGCTGTTGGCACTAGCGCTATGGTTCAAGCCAATACTCAGACAACAACCAATCAAGCAAATAGTGCGGATGCGATTGTGATAGCCACTGGCGCAGCGCAAACGGCATCTGGTGTAGTCACTGCGCCAGCCACCGCCGTTAACGATGGTGCTAACCCAGAGCAAATGCTGCAATACTGGTGGTTACAAGCAGATGATAATACTCGTAAAGAATTTATGGGCTGGGCCATTAAGCAGCTGTAATACTAAGCCTAACCAATCTGCTTACTTATAGTTTTGGCGTACAGTGTTGACCCGCACTATGGATGCTAACCCTCTGGTTAGCATCCGGTTTTACCATCATCTATCCACAGATAATCTTAAGCACAGTTAGCTTTAATTATAGATAGCCTTAATCGCAGTTAATCTTAGTCTCAGTCATGCTGCCTGAATTTAGTGTATGCATTCGCAGACTAGTTCATAACGTTAGTAATGACGTTTAAGCACAAATGCCAAGCGCTAAAAAGCCTTGCTACAAAAATGGCAAAAGAAAATAGTAAGAAAGGCCAAGAAAACCAAACAACAGCATACTGAATTAACAACTGAGTGGATTAATACGAAACGATTAAATGACCATAAAACAAAGGGATAAATTAATTTACGCTGGAGAGTAATTGGAATAACAAGAAGGTTTAATTGATTGTAAGCTAAGGAATAAAACAATTTGGAGGTTCCCTAGAGCCACACCCCGGCACACGAGTCGCCTGCTGCGGTTGCTCCCTTCCGGGCCTGGCCGAGTTCACAGGTTATCATTGCGGGGGGACCCTAGGTCACCATTGATTTATCAGGATTTCTCTCTGACAACGAAGTCATTATCCCTTAGCCCCTTAAGATATTCAAGCATTAAAAAGCCACTAACACTATTAGTGGCTCCAAGTGAACACTGATTGAACAAATACCACCTTTGTGGTTACAAACCCAGCAGATTACGGTTGCTATCCAGCGTCTTAGGACCTATGCCTTTCACATTCAGCAAGTCATCAATCGATGAAAACTTACCATGTTGTTTGCGATAATCAACAATCGCTTGTGCTTTAGACGGGCCAACCCCATCAAGCATACTTAATTCTTCCACGTTTGCGGTATTGATATTAATTCGCATGGCTTGGCCAACACTCGATTTTGGCTTCTCCATGGCGCCTCGCGCTTCAGCTTTAGCCTCTAACGCTTTAGTGCTCACTTTATCTGTTGCTGTGCTCGGAATGGCTTTGGTGCTTTCCTTCACCGCCTTAAGCTGCGGATCGGCAGCAAAAGTTGAGGGTACAAATAAAAATGACAACATGGACAAACCAAAAACGGATAAAATTTTTCTCATTCACTTTCTCCTATTAGTAAATGACCTCTAACTCCTTGGTCAAATAAAAGCCTAGACCAGTAAAAGCTAAGTGCAAGTTACCAATTCTCATAAAAAAACCATATCAAGATCACATAAATGACATCTGGTTTAATTACAGTCTTTAGCCACGAAAGGATACTAACTATTGATATATCTAGTATTTGTTGAAAAACAACCTCATTAATTCGTTAACCAACCAAAATACCCCAAAATAAGTAGTAAAAGTGATAAAAAACCAACAAAGCAAGCATTAATAAAGATATTTGTATAAGGGTATCTCTCCCCTACAGTGAGTTAAAAACTCGTGCAGAAAGGGATAATTATGCAGCAAACACAGAGTCGACCACCCAACCATCAAGTCGCAGCCAATTTAGCCATAGTGGGCGTTGATATAGTCTTGCTGTTTTTGCTTAAAGAATTTTTACCCTATGAACCTGAGGTCAACACTGGGTTAGCCATCTTAGTATTTACCGCCATTTTATGGCTAACCGAAGCTATCCATCTCAGTGTCACCGCCATCTTAGTTCCCATAGTCGCTGTCGCCCTTGGGGTGTTTGACGTCAAAACCGCTATGGCTAACTTTTCTAATCCCATCATTTATTTATTCTTCGGTGGCTTTGTCATGGCCGCGGCACTCAATTATCAAGGGATTGATAAGCTGATTGCCAACAAGGTACTTAAAGCGTCAAAAGGCAAACTGAGCTCAGCCTGTTTATTAATGTTTGCGGTGACGGCCTTATTGTCTATGTGGATAAGTAACACGGCGACTGCGGCTATGATGCTGCCGCTTGCCTTAGGTATCTTAAAACAGCTGGATTACAATCAGCATAAAAGTACCTATTTGTTTTTACTGTTAGGCATAGCTTATTCAGCGAACATTGGCGGTATAGGCACCTTAGTTGGCAGTCCGCCAAATGCCATTGCCGCCGCTCAAGTGGGATTAAGTTTTGCCGATTGGCTCAAGTTTGGTTTAATCACAGTGGCGTTAATGCTGCCAAGCATGCTCATCGCCTTATATTTTTTCTTGAAACCTGATTTAGCCTTTGTTTGTAAAATAAATACTGAAGAGCAAGAACTCAGCTTTAGCGGCAAGGTTACTTTAGGAATTTTCTTACTCACAGTGCTGGCGTGGGTCTTTAGCGTACCACTAGCTTCAGCATTAGGCGGTATTTCACAGTTTGATACCGTAGTGGCACTTAGCGCAGTAGCGTTACTGGCAGGATTGGGCTTAGTGAGCTGGAAGAAAATTGAGCAGACCACAGATTGGGGCGTGCTGATTTTATTTGGTGGCGGCCTAACCCTAAGCGCCATCTTAAAAACCACAGGAACCAGTGTATTTCTAGCCCATTGGGTAACTGATGTGTTTGGTAGCACCCATATGGCGCTGTTCACTTTAGTGGTTATTGCCTTTGTGATCATGCTGACTGAATTTGCCAGTAATACGGCAAGCGCCGCCTTATTAGTACCTATTTTTGCGGCCATCGCCGAACCACTGGGTGTGTCGCCGATTATGCTAGCAGTGCTCATAGGAATAGCCGCGTCATGCGCGTTTATGTTACCTGTAGCAACACCTCCCAATGCCATTGTTTATGGTTCAGGTCATGTCCGCCAATCTGAAATGGTCAAAGCTGGCATGATAATTAACCTCATCAGCATAGTAGTGCTTTATATCGTGGCTCATACCTTTTGGAACATATAAGCCATAGCCATAAGTGCATAGTAAAGAGGTAATGGCTGGCGCTGCGCCAGCTATCACCCTATGCCGGCCAAGGCTTGTTTTAGGTCGGCAATAATATCCGTCACATTTTCAAGCCCCACTGAGATGCGCAGTAAATTATCGGATATGCCAGCAAGTTTTCTAGCCTCTGGCGTATAAGGCGAGTGAGTCATAGAGGCAGGATGCTGAATTAAGGATTCGGCGTCGCCTAAACTGACGGCTATGCTAAATAACTGTAAGCGATTAACAAAGGCTTTGGCTTGCTGTAAATCGGCCTTCAATTCAAAGGCTATCACCCCACCCGCCCCTTGCATTTGCGTGCTCATTAATAAATGCCCGGCATGAGTGCTCAGCCCAGGGTAATAGACCTTACTCACTAAGCTGTGTGCCTGCAAAAACTCAGCCACCACTTGCGCGCTTTGGCAATGTCGCGCCATCCTGATATCTAAGGTTTTAAGCCCCCGAGAAATAAGCCAAGCATCGTGCGGCGATAACACGCCGCCAAAGTCTTTAATAATGGTGCTTTTAAGATGAGAGATAAATAGCTCACTGCCACACACGACTCCTGCTATCACATCGCCATGACCATTAAGATACTTAGTGGCGCTATGTATGACTATGTCAGCGCCAAGGGCTAAGGGCTGCTGCAACAGCGGTGTCATAAAGGTGTTATCAACAATAGATATTAATTGATGGCGTTGACATATGTCTGATACCGCTGCAATATCATAGACATCTAAATGCGGGTTTACTGGCGTCTCGTAAAACACCAGCTTAGTATTGACCTTGATAGCCGCGGTAATGGCATCAAGTTGGGCAAAATCAACCAAACTCACCTGTATGCCAAATTTTGGTAATTGCTCAGTGATTAACGAGAAACTGCAACCGTAAATGGCGTGGCTGGCGATGAGATGATCGCCAGCTTGTAAATTAGCCAGCAAAGCGCCACTCACTGCCGCCATGCCAGAAGCTGTCGCCGCTGCAGCTTCTGCGCCTTCTAAAGCCGCTATGGTTTGTTCTAGCTCCCGAATGGATGGATTGCCAAGGCGGGTGTAAATATCACCACACTCTTCACCACTAAAACAGCGGCCACCTTGCTCGACACTGTCAAACACAAAGGTGGCACTTTGAACTAAAGGTTTAACCAAAGGACGCGCTTGATGACTAGGCTTGGGGCCATGAATGGCGAGAGTGGCAAGATGCCATTCTTTTGCAGTGTGTCTCATAATATATCCCCTATGATCATTAGCTTCACTCTAGCGAGTCCAATGATCAGGGCATAGCAGCAACCCTAAATAACCCCAAAAACCAGCGTAACTAATACGTTACATTTGGGATGTCCTAGCTGTGTAGTGAGTGTGCATATGGCTTAAATAGCAGAGCACTCATAGATAACATTCTTTGATGACACTTTTTGATTACACATATAGATGATATCGACTGCATTTGACTTCAGCGCTTTACTTTTTCAGCTTGAGTGATTGTTTCAGCATTTAAGCCTGAGTCCTGCTTGTCGGTAAAAATCCGCTTTAGCTCGATAAGTAAGTCTTTATGGACTCTTGATAATTTAGGCTTGTGTTCAGGCGCAAAAGCTAACGGGCGACACAAGGCCATGGCTTGATAACCAAGCCTTGCCGTTAATAGTCCGCCGCCAACCCCTTGGGCTAAACGCGCCGACAACTTACCTGTCATTTCCATAGATAATAACTGACTGCCTAAATCGGTAATAATTTCAGTAGTACCAGCATAAATTACATTAAGCACTATGGTTTTCAGTAGCCTTATCCGGCTCCAATAGCCAAGCTCAATCCCGTAGCAAGCGGCAATATCATTTAATAGCTTTTGATTGCGCCACAAAATAATCGCCATATCCATCACAGCTAATGGACTTGCCGCTAACAAGGTCGCGGCTTCTAAGGCGTAGCGACTCACTATGCTTTGCGCCTGCTTATCAAGTGGATATAAGACTTCGATTTCAAATAATTGCACTTGCTCAGCGTCGTTATGATCAGCGGTCGCTTTAGCATAATACTGACTTAATGCCATTTGCTGTATGGCCACTAACGTACGCTTTTTACCCTCGGCATCTTTATCATCGCCAAACCCTTGGGCTAATTGCCGAATAACAGGCGCCGCTTCACCAGATTGCATGCTAAGGCGCAGTCTGTCGCCAGTCTCTTGCCATG
The DNA here is from genome assembly GCF_006494715.1 of Shewanella sp. SNU WT4. Classification (NCBI taxonomy): domain Bacteria; kingdom Pseudomonadati; phylum Pseudomonadota; class Gammaproteobacteria; order Alteromonadales; family Shewanellaceae; genus Shewanella; species Shewanella sp. SNU WT4. The sequence goes on along the minus strand of NZ_CP041151.1, from coordinate 1,816,928 downwards.
CTAGCGTATGGCGTAAACGCCGCAATTTTTTAAACTCAGACCATAGCGCGCGGCCAGCAAATGCTACCAGCGCCACTAAGGTTGAGCCATACAAAGCAAACAGCCACACAGATTGCGCTAAGGCCGCGCGCAGGCTCAAATATGTTTCAACCCCAACCACAGCGCACAATAATAACACCACCAGCACCAATAAACGCGAGCGTTTACGCTTAGTTTGGGCTGGCGCAAAGGCGGCATCTAAATTCTCTTGTTCAAGATTTGATGTTTGCTCATCGATAGCCACAAAAGTATTAGCAGCAAACTGAGTGCGGCTTTGCAAATTATGTTTATCTTTTGAAGCTTCAGTGGCAGCATCATTCACCGCCGTAAACTCTTGGCGCCCTTTGAGGGAGTTATCAGCACCGGTATTCATAACAGCTTGTCTCCCAGAATAAATTCAAACAAGTGATCCATGCGAATATGCTCAAAGCGCTTATTTAGCGCTAATGGTGGCGCAAACGATGGAAAATCAAAGCCTTGAGACGACCAAAAATCAGCCTGAGGTAAACTGGTCGGCACTTCACCGGGGAAAATAGTGAGCGGTAAACCCGTATCAAGAGCATTGCCTTGCACGACTTCACATGGGCCTGCGGCCGTATCAACCATGCCATGTTTACTGGCTTTAATGGCGCTGATGGCCATAGTTTCAACGATACAACCATCAAATTTTGCCTGCTGCTGACCACTCTTTAATAGGTGGGTGAGTAAATGCAATAGATTAGCTTGTTGATCGCGACTGATATGATCCACTTTACTGGCAGCAAACAGTAACTTATCGATTTTTGGCGCAAATAATCGCTTCAATAAGCTATTTTGACCAAATTGAAAACTCTCGAGAATTTGCTCGAGCGCGGATGTCATATCTTCAAACTGATATTTACCGCGATTTAAGCCGCCTAAACAGTCCACCAGCACCACTTGCCTGTCAAAATGGCAAAAGTAATCTCGATAAAAAGGCTTTACTACCTTAGCGATATATTGCTGGTATCTATGCTGCAACACATGGAAAAAAGAATGCTTATCGCTATTGTTAAGCGCGGCCCACTCATCATCTGTCACAGTCAATAACGGAAAAAAGCTTAATATTGGCGCGCCAGCAAGCTCACCTGGCAATAACATCCGCCCGGGCTGCACTTGATAAAAACCGTGTTCATTCACTAAATCGACTAATAACGTCTGATAATGCTCACTGAGTTTAGCGAGCACTTGCTCATCGGCGGGCGCCGCTAAATCAAGTGCTGATAGTGCCTGAGTAAAGTCCGCAAATAGTGGACTATGACTAAATTTTTGCGCTTGGGTTTGCATCTCTTTAGACCACTGCACAAAGTCGAGTTTGAGCATAGGTAAATCAAGTAGCCATTCTCCAGGATAATCAATGATATCTAGATATAAAGTGGCAGAGTCCACCAGCTTAGCTCGTAGCCCTTTCGTTGGCTGATACCGCAAAGCTAATCTTAACTCGCTAATACTGCGGGTCGATGATGGCCACTGAGGTGGCTCCCCTGTTAATTGCGCTATCGCCCCTTGATAATCAAAGCTCGCAATATTTAAATCCGGTTGCATCACGCGCTTAACCCCAATCAGCCTATGTTCGCGCGCGGCGGCAAATAACGGGAGCTTGTCTGTCCCTAAGGTCAATTGATTGACTAAGGCGGTCACAAAGGCGGTTTTACCTGCGCCCGATAAACCGGTAACTGCTAAACGAATATGCCTATCACCGGCGCGCAGTGCCACTTGCTGCGCTTGCTGCTGCAGTCGTGACCATGAGTGACGCACATTTATCATAAAAGACCCCAAAAACAAAAGGTGGCATTAGCCACCTAGTATAACGAAAGCACATCTAAAGATTATTGATTTGTCTCTTTAAATCATATTGATCCGACGTTACATGGCGCTCGATATTCTGCAATCTAATATCAATGGCGCGAAAACGGCCGTTCAAATCTGCTAGCGCTTGTTTAGCGGGCTCACCTGCTTGCCACGCCTTCTTTTTAAGCCCTGACTCTTTATGATAAGCGTCCATATTTTGCGTTTTTGGCGTCTCATCAAGGATGACCCACAGCGCTATATACAAAATAAACACTACGCCAGAGCCGCCCAGTAAGAAAATCGATACAACTACAACTCGCACTAACCAGGTCTCAAAGTTAAAGTAGTCTGCAAGGCCTGCGCACACTCCAGCGATTTTCCCCTGCGCGCGATTGCGGTATAAGGTGCCTCTACTCATGGCGACTCCTCCACTCTGGGCTATCGGTATCAAGGATTGCCTCTAAGCTTGCTATGCGCTGGCTCATTTTATCGGCCTTAACAATCAACTCATTTAGCTGAGTAAACTCTTCCTCGGTAAAGCCCTGATTAACTTGTTTCTTACTGCGGTAATGCAGCACCAACCAGATAGGTGCAACCACCACTAAAAAAATAATAATCGGGGCGATGAGCAGATCTAAATCCATAAGTTACTCCTTATGATTTTTTAGGTTCAGTGGCGGCATTAGCCTGCATTTTAGCTTTCATGGCCGCTAATTCAGCCGACACTTCATCTTCTGCTTGCAGCGCGGCAAATTCATCCGCTAATGAGCCTTTATTGGCGCCCTTAGATAATTCATAGGCTTCCACTTGCGCTTCAATCCCTTCTACCCGGCGCTCGTACTGCTCAAACTTGAGCATGGCATCATCAATTTTGCTGGAATCTAAGCGGCGTTTCACTTCTAAGCGCGACGTCGCCGTTTGATTACGCATGATAATGGTTTTCTGACGCGCCTTCGCATCGGCTAACTTTTCTTGTAATTGCGTGATTTCATCTTTTAAGCGACTAATTTGCTCATCGATGATCAGCATTTCATCGCTCAAGGCTTTTAAGGTATCGTTGGCTTTTTGCTTTTCGACTAACGCGGCTTTGGCTAAATCTTCACGATCTTTAGATAACGCCAGTTCCGCTTTAGCATGCCAATCTGCCACTTGTTCTTCAATGCGAGCAACGCGGCGGTGCACTTCTTTTTTCTCAGCTAAAACACGAGCTGAGGTTGAGCGCACTTCAACTAAAGTATCTTCCATTTCTTGAATGATAAGACGTACCATTTTTTCAGGATCTTCGGCTTTATCTAATAAAGCACTGATGTTTGAATTAATGATATCTGCAAAGCGTGAAAAAATTCCCATAATCTTATCCTCAAAGTTAGCGGTTACAATGTTCTTTAATCACATTTCGTGCCAACTTTTAAATTCCTTTCAATTACAATATGATAGATATATTTTTAAGTTTATCTTTATTTTCACCAACTAGACACATATTATAATTTTCACCATTTGTTAGTGACATAGACCAAAAATTATCGTGGCTAAACAAAACCAACAAGACAATCTCATCGGCCAATCGAATGCCCTACTCGAAGTCCTTGAGCATGTATCGCAAATAGCGCCCTTATCTAAACCTGTACTTATCATAGGTGAACGAGGCACAGGTAAAGAACTGATTGCTGAACGCATTCATTTCTTATCGACCCGTTGGGATCAGAGCTTTATTAAGCTTAATTGCTCCTCCTTAAGTGATAGCCTATTAGAAAGCGAATTGTTTGGCCATGAAACCGGTGCATTCACTGGCGCCAAAGCACGCCATGAAGGTCGCTTTGAGCGCGCCGATGGTGGCACCTTATTTTTAGATGAACTGGCCAATACCTCAGGGCTTATTCAAGAAAAGCTGTTGAGAGTCATTGAATATGGCGAGTATGAGCGTGTGGGCGGCAATCGCTCCTTAAAAACCGATGTGCGTTTAATATGCGCCGCCAATGAAGATTTACCTAGCTTTGCAGATGCGGGGGAGTTTCGCGCCGATTTACTCGATAGATTAGCCTTTGATGTCATCACCTTACCGCCGCTGCGCTGTCGCCCTGAAGATATTATGTCACTGGCAGAATATTTTGCGATTGGTATGGCGCGCCAACTTAGGCTTGAATACTTCGCGGGATTTAGTGCGAGCAGTAAACAAATCTTGCTTGATCATCAATGGCCTGGAAATATTCGTGAACTTAAAAACGTGGTGGAGCGCGCCGTGTATCGTAATCAACAGCGCGATAAACCTATTCAAGACATTACCCTTGACCCCTTTGACTCTCCTTTTCGGCCTAAGCAAAGCATACGCACTCAAGATAGAAGACCAAGTAAGGCTGCAGTCACAAACGACACTAGCTCAATATCAGCAGCTAATGGTGCTAACGCTGCCACAACAAATGCCGCTCAGCTAAGCTTTCCACTGGATTTTAAAACTCATTGTGAACAACAAGAAAAAGCTTTGTTAGAGCAAGCATTAACCCTAGGGCAGTTTAATCAGAAGAAAACCGCAGAATTATTGTCATTAAGCTATCATCAGTTGCGCGGAATTCTCAAAAAATACAATTTATTGGATAAAGATTGAGCTGGGTTTGCTCCAAACTCAAAGGCACTGTTAAAATACGATTCTTGTTATCTATAATAATCGATCTTGATATGAAGCTGTCCTTAAGTGGCACTATCTACCTTGGGTTGACCTTAGTCGCGGCGGTAATGCTGGGTGGCTGTAGTCCTCAAACACTACCGGCGGGATTAGTCTATTGCTCTGAGGGCAATCCAGAGACCTTTAATCCGCAATTAGTGACATCAGGCACCACTATCGATGCCACCTCTCAGCAGCTTTTTAATCGTTTGGTGGAATATAACCATCAACAAGAGACCATAGTGCCTTCCATCGCCAAACGATGGCATGTCAGTCAAGACGGCCTGCGTTATCACTTTACCTTACGCGATGATGTGCATTTTCATCAAAGTGACATCTTTACCCCAAGTCGCACCTTAACGGCTGATGATGTTCTCTTTTCATTTGAGCGCATTATCAACCCAAACCATCCTTATCACTTTGTTTCAAAAACTGGCTATCCATTTTTTGAAAGCATCAGTTTTGCTAAGCAAATAAAAAGCATAGAAAAAATCAACGACTTAGAACTGGTGTTTCACTTAACTGAGCCTAATGGCACATTTTTATCGAATCTGGCCACAGATTTTGCCGTCATACATTCCAGTGAATATGCGCAGCAGTTATTGTTTACTAACATGCCAGAGCGTTTGGATACTGAAGTCATAGGTACAGGCCCGTATCAATTTCAGCAATATGTCAAAAATGAAATGATCCGTTATCGTCGCCATCCAAATTATTGGGGTGAGGCTGGGCAATTGCCTATGTTAGTGTTTGATATCACCCCCATGAGCGCGACTCGCTTGGTAAAATTAATCACAGGCGATTGCAGTGTTTCGGCCTTACCTAAGCCTGTAGAGCTTGACGTAGTTGAGCTCCATCCAAAGCTTAGACTTGAGAGCCACCCGGGTTTAAATGTTTCATTTTGGGCCTTTAACACCCAAAAGAGTCCGTTTGATCGCTTAGAAGTGCGCCAAGCCTTAGAAATGGCGGTCAATAAACAAAACATACTCGATGCGGTTTACCGCGATAAAGGCGTCATTGCCCATGGATTACTACCGCCAGCATCTTGGGCGTTTGATGATATTCACGTCGATTCAGTGTATGACCCTGAGCGCGCCATTGCCTTACTTAAGCAAGCTGGCATTAGCGATTTAAGCTTAGATATTTGGTCGGCTCCTGTCGGGCGCAGCTACAACCCTAACCCCAACAAAACCGCAGAACTCATTCAAGCCGACTTAGCCAACATAGGCGTTAAAGCCAAAATCGTAAGTTATGGCTGGAGTGTGTTTATCAATAAGCTCAATCAAGCCGATTACGATACGGTATTAATTGGCTGGAACGCAGATAATAGCGACCCCGATAACTTCTTTACGCCGCTTCTAAGTTGTAACGCCATTATGAGTAGCACTAATCGCTCACGTTTTTGTCATGTCCCGTTAGAATCTTTGCTAAATCAAGCGCGCGCCACGCCATCGCAGTTAGCCCGTAAGGCTTTGTATGCTGATGCCGAAAAAATAGTGCGTCAACAGGTCCCCTTAGTGAGCCTAGCGCACGCGCAGCGCATGGTTTTAGTCAATGATACTGTGAGCCATATGCCCTTGCCCGCTTTTGGCGGCATTGCCTTTGATAAGGTGAAACAAGTGCAGGAGCTGCAACCATGAGTTATTACTTACTAAGACGCCTTAATTTATTTCTAGCCACTAGTATAGTGTTGTTATTAGTGCTGTTTGTGGCCACTCACTTATTCCCTGTCAGTAGCAGTTATGCTCTTAGCGGAATAGAGCAACCAACTGAATTACAAGCCGAGCAAATTAATCGCGATTATCATTTAGACGATGGTCAGTTCAGCCAGTTTATTGCCTATTTGCAGCAGAGGTTAAGTGGCAATCTTGGCATCTCAGTCACCTCCCAGCAAAGTGTTGCCAGTGAACTTGCCGATGTACTGCCCGCCTCGTTTGAACTCATCATAGTCACCGCCATGCTCGCCTTAGGTTTTGGTATTCCCATTGGCGTGGTTGCGTCCTTAAGTAAAGATAAGCTCACTCAGAACAGTATTATTGCCATTACGCTCACAGGCTATTCCATTCCGGTATTTTGGTTAGGTTTGTCTTTATCACTGTGGTTTGGGGTTAAATTAGGCTGGCTGCCGATTTCAGGGCAAATTAACCTTCTTTATGACATCCAGCCAGTGACTGGTTTTTTACTGATTGATTGCCTGTTATCGGATAATGAATATAGCTACAGCGCCTTTATTGATGCCTTGCAGCACATGATTTTACCGGCCTTCACCTTAGCGGTATTTCCATTCACTGTGGTTGTGCGCTTAACCCGCAGCGCCATGATGAATGTGATGCAGCAAACCTATATTCGCGCCGCAGAAGCGCGCGGCCTGCATACTCGCCAAATAGTGATGAAACATGCGCTACCTAACGCCTTAATCCCTGTGCTCAAAAACCTAGGCATTATGCTGGGTCCCTTTGCCAGTTATGCCATAGTGGTGGAAGTGATCTTTGCTTGGCCTGGCGTTGGCGCTTGGTTAGTGCAAGGCATTTATCAGCGCGATTACACTGTCATTCAAGGCGGTATTATGGCGGTCGCCTTATTGATCATCTTCTTTAGTATTTTTATCGATATTATTCATACCGCAGCGAACCCAAAAAGTAGGAAAGAGATTTATGCCTCCCATTAGTATTTATCAAGAAGAGCGCATTCCCTCCCCTCGTAAACGGGTGTGGCGGTCGTTTTGCTCTAACCCCTTTTCTGTGGTGGGTTTATGGGCCGTGGGCTTATTGTTAGTCATTGCAATCTTTGGCCCATTAATGGCGCCTTATGCGCCGCAACTTCAAAATACTCAGTCAATTTTACTGCCGCCTTCATGGGATCCGGCCGGTACGGTTGAGCACTTTTTAGGGACAGATGCTCTGGGGCGCGATATTTTCAGCCGTATCCTTTATGGCGCGCAGCTCACCTTAGGCTTATCTTTACTGGTCGTATTCACCGCCTTAGTGGTGGGTTTTATCATAGGCTCATTGTCAGGTATGATGAGCGGGCTTAAATCTTCCATTCTGTCGCACTTATTGGACGCCCTCTTATCCATTCCGTCACTGTTAATGGCGATATTGTTGGTCGCAGTCGCTGGCCCTGGCATTCAAAATGTGTTTTGGGCTGTGGGTTTATCGTTAACGCCGCAATTTGTGCGCGCTATTCATCAAGCCGTGCACGAAGAGTCGCAAAAAGAGTATGTGACCGCCGCAAGGCTTGATGGCGCCAATACCTTGCAAGTTTACTGGTATGTGATTTTACCTAATATATGGGACGCCCTAATAGTGCAGACCACCTTAGCCATTTCTGCCGCGATTTTAGATATAGCCGCCTTAGGTTTTTTAGGTCTTGGCGCGCAATCACCAAGCCCAGAATGGGGCGCTATGGTGGCGCAAGGAATTGACTCTTTATTAGTCGCACCTTGGAATGTCACCATTCCTGGACTTGCGCTGCTTTTTACTGTGTTATCGATAAACCTAGTTGGCGATGGGTTACGTACCGCCATGTCACGAGGGAATCAATAATATGCCACTACTTGATATTAGAAACTTAACCATTGAGTTAGATACGCCCTATGGCCGAGTTAAAGCCCTAGAAAAAGTCAGCTTAACCTTAAATGCCGGTGAAGTGCATGGCTTACTTGGGGAATCGGGCTCTGGTCGTACCCTACTGGCGCGCGCCATTATGGGCATTCCAGAGGCCAATTGGACGGTCACCGTCGATCGCATGATGTGGGATGGCATGAATCTACTGGAAATGCCGCAACAGCAAAGACGGCAAATCATGGGATCAGAAATTTCCATGATATTTCAAGATCCATCAGCGAGCTTAGATCCCTCCATCACCATAGGCGCACAATTACTTGAAGCTATGCCGAGCAACCCGCAATTACCTTTTTGGCAACGGGGTAAAGCCCGCAAGCTTAATATGCAAAAGTGGTTACATAAAGTCGGCGTTAAAGATCCCGATCGCATCATTCGCCGTTATGCGTGGGAGTTATCAGAAGGCGAATGCCAAAAAGTAATGATTGCTATGGCACTAGCAAAGCAGCCCAAATTGCTGATTGCCGATGAACCCACTAACCTAATGGAAGTCAGTACTCAGGCACAAATCTTTAGATTGCTATCTAAGCTCAATCAACTGCAAGATGTTTCCATCTTATTGATTAGCCATGAAATTGAAACGTTAGCGCAATGGTGCGGGCGCGTAACCGTATTTTACTCTGGGCAAGTGATGGAATCTGGTCCAACCGAAGAGCTGCTCGCCAGTCCGTTTCATCCTTACACCAAAGCTATGCTCGAATGTTTACCGGATTATGGTAATCCCATGCGCCATAAGATGATCATGCCAACACTTGCAGGCTCGGCGCCGCCGCTGCAGCATTTACCCATTGGCTGTCGTTTAGGGCCGCGTTGCCCACAAGCGCAAAGACAATGCGTGAATCAACCGAATCTACGCCATATTCGCGATAGGTATTATGCCTGTCATTTCCCATACCAAACCGAGTCAGACAATGACGACAGCGCTGCTTAAAGTAAACCATCTCAATAAACGCTATTTCAGCGGTTATCGACGCCTGCGCAAGCAATACTCACAAGCATTATCCGACGTGAGTTTTGAGCTTAATGCCGGCGAAACTTTAGCGATAGTAGGTGAAGCTGGGTCAGGTAAAAGTACCTTGGCCCGTATCTTAGTGGGCGCTGAGCCGCGCACTAATGGGGAAATCTTGTTTGAAGGCGTGTCATTAGATAGCCATGATAACTCTAAACGCTGCCGCCTCATTCGCATGATATTTCAAGATCCTAACACTTCGCTTAACCCAAGGCTCACCATTGGTGAACTCTTGGCTGAACCGTTACGCTTTAATACTCAGTTAGATAAAGCCACTATTAACAAGCAAGTATTTGATACTTTACGCAAAGTTGGCCTACTACCTGAACATGCTGAATTTTACCCGCACATGATTTCTGAAGGTCAAAAACAGCGCGTCGCGGTGGCACGAGCATTAATGCTCGATCCTAAAATCATTATTGCCGATGAAGCCTTAACCGCACTCGACTTTAGCGTCCGCTCGCAAATTCTGAATTTATTGCTAAAACTGCAGCAAGAGCTGGGATTGTCGTACATTTTTGTGTCGCATCATCTTGGCATCATTCGTCAATTTAGTGACAAAATCATGGTGATGCAAAAAGGTGTAGTGGTTGAAAAAGCCCGTACTGAAGAATTATTTAACCATCCTCAGCATGAATATACCCAAAGGCTTATTGCCGAGCAGGACTTATTGTTCAATCGTAAATAGTTTAAGCCGTAAATAGTTTAAGCCGTAAATAGTTTAAGCCGTAAATAGTTGTTAGTGCGGTAAGGCGAGTGAGTATGGTCGCAATGGCTCATGGCTAAAAACCATGGCTATTACTGACACTATACTGCTCCAACCACTGTGAATTTTAGGGATGATGGCAAAATAGCAGTGCCATTTATTCACTGAAATCATTATCCTATTGTGCAAAGTTGACTCTAGAAGCGATCTCATGATTATTAAACCGAAAATTCGTGGATTTATCTGTACTACCACTCATCCATTAGGCTGTGAAGCCAATGTGTTAGAGCAAATCAACCTGACTAAAGCCCAAGGCCCAATTAAGCACGGTCCTAAGCGCGTATTAGTCGTGGGAGCCTCCAGTGGTTATGGCATGTCATCTCGTATTGCCGCGGGCTTTGGCTGCGGCGCTGCAACCATAGGCGTATTCTTTGAGAAGCCATCGACAGAAGCCAAGCCTGGTACTGCCGGTTGGTATAATTCTGCCGCCTATGACAAGTTTGCCAAAGAAGCGGGCCTTTATGCTAAATCTATCAATGGCGATGCCTTCAGCCATGAAGCTAAAGCCAAAGTTATCGAACTTATCAAAGCTGATCTTGGCCAAATTGATATGGTGGTGTACTCACTGGCATCGCCAGTTCGTAAAATGCCAGACAGCGGCGAGCTTATTCGCTCATCATTAAAGCCTATTGGTGATATTTATACTGCCACTGCGGTTGATACGAATAAAGACTGCATCATTGAAGCGTCAGTTGAACCTGCTACCGAGCAAGAGATTGCTGATACTGTCACTGTGATGGGCGGCCAAGACTGGGAATTGTGGATTGATGCCCTAAATGATGCCGGCGTATTAGCCCCAGGCTGCAAAACAGTGGCTTATTCTTACATAGGCACTGAAATCACTTGGCCTATTTACTGGCATGGCGCCCTTGGCAAAGCCAAAATGGATTTAGATCGCGCCGCTCATGAGTTAAACAGCTTATTAGCTCCAACTGGCGGTAGCGCTAATGTGGCAGTATTAAAAAGCGTCGTGACTCAAGCAAGCTCAGCCATTCCTGTCATGCCACTTTACATTGCTATGGTCTTTAAAAAGATGCGTGAGCAAGGCCTGCATGAAGGTTGCATGGAGCAGATTTTGCGTTTGTTCCGCGAGCGCTTATATCAAGACGATGGTGCACAACCACAAACTGATGCAGACAACCGCCTGCGTTTAGATGATTGGGAATTAAGAGAAGATATTCAGCAGCATTGCCAGCAATTGTGGCCACAAGTGACCACAGAGAATTTAGCGCAATTAACTGACTACCTTGAATATAAAGCTGAATTTATTAAGTTGTTCGGTTTTGGTATCGACAGCATAGATTATGAGGCTGATGTGAGTACTGCGGTTGAGTTTGATGTCATCAATCTCTAATAGATCACATTCTTAAGTAAAAGGGCTATCTTAATGATAGCCTTTTTTATTATTATCCAGAGAGCTCCAACCAATTGAAATATTTAGGAATATATTATGAAAATTAGCGCACGCAACAACCTGAAAGGCACTGTAGTTTCTATCGCTGAAGGTTCAGTAAACAATGAAGTAGCCATCGAAGTAGCACCAAACGTGGTTATCACTTCTATCGTGACGAAGAACGCTTGCGAAGCTTTAAGCTTAAAAGTCGGTGGCGAAGCTTACGCTATCGTTAAAGCAAGCAGCGTAATGGTTGCTGTTGATTAATCTGTGGATTAATTGCTAATAAAAAAGGTCAGCAGCTGCTGACCTTTTTGTTATCTCATTTTAAGAATGACGATTTAAAACACTATTCCGTAGGGAAAGTAATTTCAGCTGTCTTCTTTAAGCTATCAATCATAGCCATATAGTCAGTTTGACTCAGTGACGTACTTAAGCCTTGGCTTAAAGTCGCTAATACTTCAGCCGTAATGCCTTCAGCGGCATTAACGCCGTCTAACACGACTACGCCATACCCTTGACCTAAAGCCACAGTATCAACTACTGGCGCGCCTTGTGGGCTTGGCATTTGGAAAGCCTTAGTCACTATGGCAGGATTAATATCTTGGGTATAACGCCCAATCTTATCCTGAGCCACTAAGTTAGCATCTGGTTTATCCGCCTTGATGCTAGCCATTACGTTTTGCGCCGCGACTTTAGCTTGCTCTAACGCTTGCTCTTGTTGTAAACGCGCCACGATATCGGCTTTTACATCAGCAAACGGAACCGAACCTGCACGTTGGTGCTTGTTCAAACGCAGTACCATCACATGATTAGGGGCAATCTGCAACACATCTGAGTTCAAGCCTGATAATAATACTTGCTCAGAGAAGGCAGCTTTCACTATCTCAGGAGTATTAAAGCCTGCTGGAGCATTTTGACGGCTAAATAAGTCAGTGGTTTGCACTTTACCATTGATGGCTTGCGCCGCATCAATCAAGCTATCTGGCACTTCATAAGACACGTCAGCCAGCTTTTGTTGCAACTGGTAAAACTCGTTAGTGGCTTTATCTTGCTGCAACTTAGCTATGATTTCAGCTTTCACTGTATCAAAGGCTTCGGCTTGACCAGGTTGTACGTCCACTAACTTAATGATTTGATAACCATAGTCAGATTTAACCACCGCAGATACACCGCCCTTGGCAGTAATAGCAAACAGGGCTTCATCGAACTCAGGCGACATAACGCCTTGTTCAAACCAATCCAGTTCACCGCCATTAACCGCCGTGAACTTGTCACTAGACTCTTGCTTGGCTAACTGCGCAAAATCAGCGCCTGCTAACAACTGCTGATGAATGTCATTGGCTTTCTGCTCAGCGCCTTCTTGACCGGCATCAATCAGGATATGTGCAGCCAGACGCTTTTCAGCAGTCTGATAATCCGTCTTGTGCTCATCATAATAGGCTTGCGCTTGCTCATCAGTCACAGCAACCGTCTTCGCCATTTGCGACAAATCTAAGTCAACATAATCTAAGCTCACAAGCTCTGGGCTAGTAAATTGCGCTTGATTAGCATCATAAAAACTTTTTGCTTGCTCATCGCTAATCACCACATTGGCCGCTAAAGGCGCCGCATCGATAATTTGGTAGCGAATATTACGCGTCTGGCCTTGAAGTTTAGCTAATTGCTCAGCTTCACCCGCTAACACGAACTCACTGCCAACCACTGAGCTCACCAACTGACGGCGAGTCATGTCTTGGCGCATCATGTCGCTGAATTGAATTGGCTGATAGCCTAACTGACGCAATACCGCTTGATAACGTTCGTTATCAAACTGACCATTGGTTTGGAACGCAGTTTCAGTGAAAATGGCTTGCTTAATCTGCTCGTCAGAAACTCGTAAACCGATTTTATCGGCCGCTTGATCCAGTAAGATATCGCCAATTAAGCGATCTAATACTGACTGCTTTAAACGGTTCATGTAGTTATCATCGGCAGATAAGGCCGCGAACATGTCACCCAACTGTTGTTCCATACGTGACTTCTCACCTTGGAACGCTTGTTCTAATTGTGCTTGGGTAATTTCTTGGCCATTCACTGTCGCAGCGGGTACTTCAGTCGAAGTGCCTAAATAGCTGCTGACTCCTGCAAATGCGAAAGACAGTATCACAAGTACCAAAATACTCTTGGCAATGACCCCTTGTGAACCTTCGCGAATTTTTTCTAACATTGTTGAACTCGCTTATTGGCGAAAAAAAAATAAAAAAGCGCAGCCATTGCTGGTGCGCCTTTAATGTCTTTGCAACTATAACTGTTGTCATATTGCCGGCGCCGACTCAATTGAATCACCACCTTTTAATTCGTAAAAAGCACTGCTAGGCAGTGCTTCATTTTACGAGCCCTTAAAGGCCGTGCGCAATCTTAGTTAACTGCGTCTTTCAGCGCTTTACCGGCTTTGAAAGCTGGAATGTTAGCTGCTGCAATCTTAATTTCTTGACCAGTTTGTGGATTACGGCCAGTACGCTCAGCGCGCTGACGTACTTCAAAAGTACCAAAACCAACTAGAGAAATTTTATCGCCTTCTTTCAGACCTTCAGAAACTGCTTCAATGAAAGAATCCAGTGCACGGCCAGCAGCCGCCTTAGAAATATCAGCACCAGTAGCAATTTTCTCGATCAGTTCAGATTTGTTCATGTCATCCCCTTGAATGTAATTTTTCGCTCCGCATCCAAATCCATGTTAAGAGCGGACTGCGGAGGCTTTTATAACAAGCTTATTCACAAAGAGCAAGCCTAATCAAAAAACCAAAATATAATATTGGAAGTTGCTAGAAGCCAGTCACCCCAAGGGCTAGGGGCAACCGACCCTTCACAAACTTAGGCTACCACATGAATAGCGTTTGTTAATCCATTTTTTTCAATTTTTTAGTGTGTTAGCGCAATTTCTTGCTATTTTGCTATTTTTTAACCACTTCAAAACCTTCGACCGGTCTTTCCAAGGCTAATTTAAGTACTTCATCCACCCAACGCACTGGATGAATGCACAAATCGGCGATCACATTTTGTGGGATTTCTTCCAAATCACGTTCGTTTTCCTTAGGGATCAACACGTGTTTTATGCCGCCGCGATGCGCTGCTAACAGTTTTTCTTTAAGGCCACCAATAGGTAACACTTCACCGCGTAAGGTAATTTCACCAGTCATAGCAACATCGGCCCGAACTGGGTTACCCGTTAAGCTTGACACTAAAGCCGTGCACATAGCCGCGCCAGCTGAAGGTCCATCTTTCGGAGTAGCACCTTCTGGCACATGCACATGGATATCACGCTTCTCATAAAAATCAGCGTTAATTCCCAATTGCTCAGCGCGGGCGCGCACTACTGTCATCGCCGCCTGAATCGATTCTTGCATGACATCGCCTAATGAACCGGTAAACAGCAGTTTGCCTTTACCAGCCACAGAGGTGGCTTCAATCGTGAGTAAATCACCACCGACTTGTGTCCATGCTAAGCCCGTCACTTGACCGACCTGATTTTTACTTTCCGCTTTACCGTAATCAAAACGCTGCACACCTAAAAATTCTTTTAGATTATCAGCGGTAACATCAACATGCTTAATGTCTTTATTCAGCAGAATTTGTTTAACGACTTTACGGCAAATCTTAGATAATTCACGCTCAAGCGCACGTACACCCGCTTCACGGCTATAGTAGCGAATAATGTTGAGTAGCGCACCATCATCTATGGTGATTTCATTCTTCTTCAAGCCATTACGCTCAAGCTGCTTAGTCAGCAAGTGCTGCTTAGCAATATTAAGTTTTTCATCTTCGGTGTAACCCGATAAACGAATCACTTCCATGCGGTCAAGTAGTGGCCCTGGAATATCCATAGAGTTAGAAGTTGCCACAAACATTACGTCCGATAGGTCGTAATCCACTTCTAAGTAGTGATCGCTAAAGGTTGAGTTCTGCTCAGGATCTAACACTTCAAGTAAGGCAGATGCCGGGTCGCCACGCATATCCGAGCTCATTTTGTCGATTTCATCGAGCAAAAATAGCGGGTTCTTAACCCCGACTTTAGCCATTTTTTGGATAATCTTGCCTGGCATAGAACCAATATAAGTACGGCGGTGACCACGAATTTCCGCTTCATCACGTACGCCGCCTAAGGCAACTCGTACATATTCGCGTCCTGTCGCTTTAGCAATCGACTGACCTAATGAGGTTTTACCAACACCTGGTGGTCCGACTAAACATAAAATAGGGCCTTTGAGCTGTTTAACTCGGCTTTGAACCGCTAAATACTCCAAAATGCGATCTTTGACTTTTTCTAAGCCAAAGTGATCAGCATCCAGAATAGTTTGCGCTTTGCCTAAATCTTTCTTGATGCGTGAGCGCTCTTTCCAAGGCACTGAAGTCATCCAATCGACGTATGAGCGCACCACAGTGGCTTCAGCCGACATAGGCGACATCATCCGCAGCTTATTGAGCTCAGCAATGGCCTTATCTTTGGCATCCTTTGGCATGCCAGCATCTTCAATCTTTTTGGCAAGCACATCAAATTCAT
The DNA here is from genome assembly GCF_006494715.1 of Shewanella sp. SNU WT4. Lineage (NCBI taxonomy): Bacteria > Pseudomonadati > Pseudomonadota > Gammaproteobacteria > Alteromonadales > Shewanellaceae > Shewanella > Shewanella sp. SNU WT4. The sequence continues at coordinate 1,801,088 of NZ_CP041151.1, read as the reverse complement.
CACCGCCTTCATCGAGATCGCCAAGTTCTTTTTGAATGGCTTTCATCTGTTCGTTGAGGTAATACTCGCGCTGACTCTTTTCCATCTGCTTTTTGACGCGAGAACGAATACGTTTTTCAACCTGTAACAGGTCAATTTCCGCTTCCATCATGGCCATCAGATATTCTAAACGCTCGGAAATGTTAACCATTTCCAGCACAGACTGCTTGTCAGCCAATTTCAATGGCATATGCGCAGCCATGGTATCTGCTAGACGCGCTGCTTCATCAATGCCTGACAATGAGGTCAGGACTTCTGGCGGGATCTTTTTGTTAAGCTTAACGTAACCTTCGAATTGACTTAATGCACTACGAACAAGGACTTCTTCTTCCTTGTCTTCCATGTCAGCAGATTCGAGGTATTTAGCCTTGGCGACAAAAAATTCGTTTTCTTGAGTAAAGCGAGTAATGCGAGCACGGCGCCCGCCTTCGACTAATACTTTGACGGTTCCATCCGGCAATTTGAGTAATTGCAAAATAGAGGCAACCGTACCCACCTCATACATATCATTGACGGTTGGTTCATCTAGATCGGCATCGCGCTGAGCTACCAGAATAATTTGTTTATCCAACTCCATTGCAGTTTCAAGGCAGCGAATTGATTTCTCTCTACCCACGAACAACGGAATAACCATATGAGGATAAACCACTACATCACGTAGGGGCAGCACGGGAAGTTCGATTTGCGTCTCACGCTCTATTGTCATAGCTCGATTCCGTTTTTTAGTTGCATTATTAGCGAGTATATTGGGGCAAGGGATAGTGTTTCAATGGACTATACGAAAAAAAGGAGCCCTAAGGCTCCTTTATTTTTCGATTTAATTACAATCGCTTAATTAATGCTCACCTGACGCAACTTGCGCTTCAGTATTTTCATACATCAAGATTGGTGCAGATTCACCTTTAACCACAGATTCATCAACCACAGCTTTCACGACACCTTCTGCTGACGGTAAGTCATACATGGTATCAAGCAGAATGCTTTCAACGATAGAACGTAGACCACGAGCACCTGTCTTACGTGTCATAGCTTTGTGCGCTATGGCGCGCAGCGCATCTTCACGGAACTCAAGCTCAACGTTTTCCATCTCGAATAACGCAGCATACTGCTTTGTCAGCGCGTTTTTAGGCTCAGATAGAATCTGCACTAAGGCAGCTTCATCCAGCTCTTCTAAAGTGGCTAACACAGGTAAACGGCCAATAAACTCTGGAATTAAGCCAAACTTCACTAAATCTTCAGGTTCTACCTGAGCTAAGGTTTGTGAAATTGTGGCTTTATCGCTTTGACCTTTAACTTCAGCACCAAAACCTATGCCTGAACCTTTGTGCGAGCGTTGCTCAATCACCTTCTCTAGGCCAGCAAAAGCGCCGCCACAGATAAACAGGATCTTAGAGGTATCTACTTGCAAAAACTCTTGCTGAGGGTGCTTACGGCCGCCTTGTGGTGGTACTGCAGCAACAGTTCCTTCAATCAGCTTAAGTAAAGCTTGCTGCACACCTTCACCAGACACGTCGCGAGTAATTGATGGGTTGTCAGACTTTCGACTGATTTTATCAATTTCATCGATATAGACGATACCGCGCTGCGCTTTCTCGACGTCGTAATCACATTTTTGCAGTAATTTCTGAATGATGTTTTCAACGTCTTCACCCACATAACCGGCTTCGGTTAACGTGGTGGCATCAGCCATAGTGAATGGCACATTCAAGAAACGCGCTAAGGTTTCTGCCAATAAGGTCTTACCGCTACCGGTTGGGCCTAACAGCAGAATATTACTCTTGCCTAGTTCAACGCCGTCTTTTGGACTGGCATTCTTTAAGCGCTTGTAATGGTTATACACGGCTACCGACAATACTTTCTTGGCTTTTTCTTGGCCAATCACGTAATCATCTAAATGCGCACGTAATTCATGCGGAGTCGGTAATTTTTCTTGCCCGCGTTTTGGAGAAATCTCTTTAATTTCTTCACGAATAATGTCATTGCATAATTCAACGCATTCATCGCAAACATAGACGGAAGGGCCAGCTATTAATTTGCGTACTTCATGCTGACTCTTTCCACAAAAAGAGCAATACAGCAGTTTGCCGCCGTCACCGTTACTCTTGTTATCGCCCATTCTACTACCTCATCTGCAGCTTGCTCTACTGCCTAGATTTTTCATCGCTTATCTCTGAGCATAGCCCAGCAATCAGCAAAGATCAGCCACGTTTAGTTAACACGGAATCAACCAGACCATAGTCCACTGCCTGAGTTGCGCTCATGAAATTGTCACGATCCGTGTCACGTTCAATTACTTCTAACGATTGACCAGTGTGATCCGCCAGCATTTGATTGAGCTTATTCTTGATGCCCAAAATTTCCTGAGCATGAATTGCGATATCAGAAGCTTGACCTTGGAAACCACCCAGAGGCTGATGGATCATTACTCGTGAATTAGGTAAACAATGACGCTTACCTGGAGCACCACCCGCTAATAAAAATGCGCCCATGCTGGCCGCTTGGCCAATACATACAGTACTGACGTTTGGCTTAATGAATTGCATGGTGTCATAAATCGCCATACCCGCAGTCACACTACCGCCAGGTGAGTTGATATACAAATGAATGTCTTTATCTGGATTTTCAGATTCGAGGAACAATAACTGCGCCACAATCAAATTGGCCATATGTTCTTCAACTTGACCCACCAGAAAAATCACACGCTCTTTAAGTAAGCGTGAATAAATGTCATACGAGCGTTCACCTTTAGCTGTCTGTTCAACAACCATAGGTACGAGTGCATTTTGTACGGATCCCGACGTATTAACCATTATTAGTTTCCCTAAAATAAAAAATGGCTCGTATGAGGAGCCCCATACGAACCATTATAAATGGCTAAGTGCCAAATAAGTCAAGTTTCACTTACGCGCGAGCGCCAGCCTTGTTCATAAATTCTTCGAACTCAACTGCTTTTTCAGCAACTTTAGCGCCAGACAGTAAGGCTTCAACCGCTTGCTCTTCTAAAGCAACGTTGCGCATATTCTGCATCAGCTCTTTGTTGTTGTTGTAATAAGCGATTACTTCACTTGGATCTTCATAGGCAGAAGCCATAGATTCAATCAGTGCTGCAACACGAGTTTCATCAGCTTTCAGCTCGTTAGTCTTGATCACTTCACCTAACAACAGACCTACTTTAACGCGACGCTCAGCTTGTTCAGTGAACAAGTCAGCTGGTAATTCAGGCATGTTAGCGGCTTGGCCACCAAAACGTTGCATAGCTTGCTGACGCAATACGTTGATTTCGCTTTCGATCATAGCTTTAGGCAGGCTCAGTTCATTGTTAGCTAATAAGCCTTCAATCACTTGCTGCTTAACGTTAGCTTTCAGAGCTTGCTCTAATTCGCGAATCATGTTCTTACGGATCTCAGTTTCTAAAGCAGCAACGCCGCCTTCAGAAATGCCGAACAGAGTTGCGAACTCATCAGTTACTTCTGGTAAAGATGCGGCACGCACTTCATTCAAGGTAATAGCGAAAGTCGCTACTTTACCCTTCAAGTTTTCAGCGTGGTAATCTTCTGGGAAGGTCACTTCGATATCAAACTGCTCACCGGCTTTATGACCGATAACACCAGTTTCAAAACCTGGGATCATACGGTTGCTGCCTAATTCCAGCTCGAAGCCTTCAGCTTTGCCGCCGTCAAATTCTTCACCGTCAATGCTACCGACGAAATCGATAATAGCTTTGTCGCCTTCAGCAGCCGCGCGCTCAACTGCGTCGAAAGTAGCGTGTTGCTTACGCAGAGTTTCGATCATAGTCGCTACGTTAGCGTCAGTAACTTCAGCAGTAGGCTTTTCTACTTCGATAGCATCTAAACCAGTCAGGGTAACTTCTGGGTAAACTTCAAAAGTCGCTACGAATTCAAACTTTTCAGCATCAGATTGACCTGGTACGAAAGTTGGAGCACCGGCTGGATTCATTTTCTCAGCAATGATAGCTTCGATGAAGTTACGTTGCATGATTTCACCAGTCACTTCCTGGCGAATCGCAGCGCCATAGCGCTTGTTGATCACGCTAGCAGGAACTTTACCTGGGCGGAAACCTGGGATACGTGCACGCTTGGCTTCACGTTGCAGGTTATCATTAACCAGCTTTTCGATTTGTTCAGCTGGTACACTAATTGTCAGGCGACGCTCTAAGCCTTGAGTTGTTTCAACAGAAACTTGCATTGTATTACCTCGAAATATGTCTAACGTCCTTTGTAATAGTCGAGTCATCAACTATTCAGGTATTCGTTGCTTGATTTAATTACGCTTGAATGCCTATCGTATTAGATTTGTGGCACTTCTCGCTCGGAGTTGATACTGATCAAGACCCGACATTATAGCCAGCGTTTTTTGTTGAGTCGAGGGGCAATTTCCTGCAATCGGACATAAAAAAAGCGACCAGAGGTCGCTTTTTTTATTTTTATAATGGGGTGACTGATGGGGCTCGAACCCACGACAACCGGAATCACAATCCGGGACTCTACCAACTGAGCTACAATCACCATAATTTTGGTACGCCCGGCAGGATTCGAACCTGCGACCATCCGCTTAGAAGGCGGATGCTCTATCCAACTGAGCTACGGGCGCATGGTTAACAGTAAACACTGTTTCCTAACCGGTTTGACTCAATGCTAAGCATTAAATCGAATATGGTCGGTGATAGAGGATTCGAACCTCTGACCCTCTGCTCCCAAAGCAGATGCGCTACCGGGCTGCGCTAATCACCGAATGTTCTTATCTAACAAGATAAAGAGCTTAACTCTTTCAACCATCACACTTGCTAGCGGCTCACTTACCGCCGGAGAACGGAGCGCATATTAGCGGTACAGGTGAATGGCGTCAACCCCTTTTTTACCCCGCAACCACTGCTTGCTGAAATATAAATCAATTGGCGTATTTTTACAGCATTCCCCATCAATACATTGATTTAAAGTCGAAACACAGCGTTTATTAGTCTTTTATGACACCAGAAACACAGACTGCTAGAATGGCGGTGTTTTTCACTGTCACGCTACGAGGACATGTACCACCATGACAGCCCAAATTATCGATGGGAAAGTTATTTCACAAGCCGTTCGCCACCGTCTCGCCCATGCCGTCAGCGAGAGAATAGCACAAGGTAAACGTCCACCCGGACTGGCTGTCATTTTAGTCGGTGCCGATCCCGCGTCACAAGTGTATGTTGGCAGTAAGCGTAAAGCCTGTGAGGAAGTGGGTTTTGCCTCTTATTCTTATGATTTACCGGCTGATACTTCAGAACAGGCATTATTGACTCTGATTGATGAGTGCAACGCCGACCCTAAAGTCGATGGCATTTTAGTGCAATTGCCCCTACCCGCTCACATTAGTGACGCCAAGGTGATTGAACGGATTGCGCCGGATAAAGATGTCGATGGTTTTCATCCCTACAATATCGGCCGTTTAGCCCAGCGCATTCCACTGCTGCGCCCTTGCACGCCTAAAGGCATTATGACCTTGATTGAGTCCACCGGCATTGATACCTATGGTTTAGATGCTGTCATAGTGGGTGCCTCCAACATAGTTGGCCGGCCAATGACGCTGGAATTATTACTCGCAGGCTGCACGACCACCACTTGTCATCGCTTTACCAAAGATCTTGAAGGTAAAATTCGCCAAGCAGACTTACTCGTGGTTGCTGTCGGTAAACCGCATTTTATTCCTGGCGATTGGATTAAGCCAGGCGCTATTGTGATAGACGTGGGTATTAACCGTTTAGATTCAGGTGAGTTAGTGGGTGATGTCGATTTTGATGTGGCCGCTACCCGCGCGCAATTTATTACCCCTGTACCTGGCGGCGTGGGCCCGATGACGATTGCCAGTCTATTAGAAAATACCTTATTGGCCGCTGAGCAATATCACGACCAGCAGGATGCTTGCTAGTTCGCAGCTTAAACACCTGCTAAACACTGATTAAGCTTCAACAGCCATGATGTAGAAAATCAAGGTATAAAGAATACAACAACAAAAACGCCAGCAATTGCTGGCGTTTTTTATTAGCGAATATGAATCAAGTATGACACTCTGCTATCGCAAAGCGCGATAACTATTTCTTGCGCCAAGTGGTGCCGCTTGGACCATCTTCAAGCACAACCCCTAACGCATTGAGGCGATCGCGAGCAACATCGGCTGCAGGCCAATCTTTTTCTGTGCGAGCACGATTACGCTCAACAATTAAGGCTTCAATTTCTGCCACTTCATCATCTGTGCCTTCGCCTTTAAAGAAGCTATCGGCATCTTGGCTCATAATGCCAAGTACATCAGCGAGTTGCTTCATGGCAACCCCTAAGGCAGAAGCCGCGTTGATATCTTCAAGCTTCAAGCGGTTAATATCTCGCACCATATCAAACAGCACTGAATAGGCTTCAGGGGTGTTGAAGTCATCATCCATAGCAGCCGTAAAGCGGCTGACATAATCAGTGGCAGGCGCTGCCGTCACAGTTAAATCTAAGTCATTTAATGCTGTGTATAAGCGTTCTAACGCCGCACGAGCTTGCTTTAAATTATCTTCTGAATAATTTAACTGGCTGCGATAGTGACCAGACAGTAAGAAGTAACGTACGGTTTGGGCGTCATAGTGAGACAATACATCGCGGATAGTAAAGAAGTTGTCTAATGATTTAGACATCTTTTCTCTATCAACCATCACCATGCCAGTGTGCATCCAGTAGTTCACATAAGGTGTGTCATGGGCGCAGCAAGACTGTGCAATTTCATTTTCATGATGCGGGAACTGTAAATCACTGCCGCCGCCATGAATATCAAAATGCAGGCCTAAATGCTTGCTGTTCATGGCTGAACATTCAATGTGCCAACCAGGGCGGCCAGGGCCCCATGGTGATTCCCACGTAGGTTCACCCGGCTTAGACATTTTCCACAGCACGAAATCCATCGGATTATGCTTATGCTCATCGACTTCAACGCGCGCGCCTGCTTGCAGTTGATCTAAATCTTGACCCGATAAACGGCCGTATTCAGGGAATGACAGTACACTAAAGAGCACATCACCGTTGGTAGCTACGTAAGCGTGCTTACGCTCGATTAAGCGCTCAACCATGTCAATGATTTCGGCAATGTGCAAGGTGGCACGTGGCTCAAAATCAGGGCGCATCATATTGAGTGCATCAAAATCTTGGTGCATGTCGCCAATTAAGCGTTCCGTTAATGACTCACAGGTCTCATTATTTTCGTTAGCACGCTTAATGATTTTATCGTCAACGTCAGTAATATTTCGTTGAAAATTAACCTCATAACCCTTGTAGCGCAGATAGCGAACTATCATATCGAATGAAACAAAGGTGCGCCCATGGCCAATATGACATAAATCATAAATGGTTACCCCGCACACATACATGCCGACTTTACCTGGCACTATGGGTACAAACTCTTGTTTTTGGCGGGTAATACTGTTGTATATTTGCAACATCGGCATTCTCTTTAAAGATATGATTAAAATAAAAATCTATCTTCGAGTTTATCATGGGTCAGACAAGATTGAACACTGCCCTTTAAGCTCTGGGTCTTATAAGTTAGAATCCGCCCACATTTATACAAGAGTCTTACGAAAATGATTACATTACACACCAACCATGGCGATATTAAAATTCAGTTAGATTTTGATAATGCCCCTGCCACCGCAGAAAACTTCGCCCAATATGCTAAAGACGGCTTTTACGATGGCACCATTTTCCATCGCGTGATTGATGGTTTTATGATCCAAGGCGGCGGTTTTGATGCTGCTATGCAACAAAAAGCCACTCGCGCTACCATTAAGAACGAAGCCAACAATGGTTTATCGAATAAAATCGGTACCTTAGCTATGGCTCGTACTTCTGATCCGCATTCAGCTACCGGTCAATTCTTTATCAACATCAATAACAACACCTTCTTAGATTTCACTAAAGAAACTACTCAAGGTTTTGGTTACTGTGTGTTTGCCGAAGTAGTTGAAGGCATGGACGTAGTTAACGCCATTAAAGGCGTGAGCACAGGCAACAAGGGCATGCATCAAGATGTTCCTTTAGAGCCTGTTGTGATTGAAAGCGTTACCATTAGCGAATAATTTGAGCTAATGCGCACTCTTTTTATTGGCGATCTGCACTTAAGTGCTGATCGCCCTGATATCACGCAAGCCTTTGAAACCTTCTTGCAGCAACTCCCCAATGACACAGATGCTTTATATATCATCGGTGACTTATTTGAGGTGTGGGTAGGTGATGACTTAGCCGTACCCTTTGCCAAGCAACTGGCCGCGCAGTTATTGCAAGTTTCAACGCGTATCCCGATTTACTATATCCACGGCAATCGCGATTTTATGCTCGGCAAACAGTTTGCCAAAAGTGCAGGCTTACAATTATTGCCAGAGCATTACGCTACCAATATTTATGGTAAAGCTTGTTTACTCTTGCATGGCGATAGCTTGTGCACCTTAGATGCCGCTTACCAACGTTTTCGCCGCTTTCGCAATATCAGCGTATTTCGATGGTTGTATGGCAAATTGCCTAAACGCAAACGCCTTAGCATAGCTGCCAATATTCGCGCTAAGAGTAAAAGTGGCAATCGCAATAAGACCATGGAAATCATGGATGTGGAACCCGCAAGCGTTGATGCCTTATTATTGCAATATCAATGTGAATGGATGATCCACGGCCATACCCATAGACCGAATATTCATTCTCTGGCTCACAATAAGCAGCGCATGGTTGTAGGGGATTGGTATCAGCAAGGCAGCGTACTCACAATTACGCCTGATGAGGTGAGTTTGCAGCAACTGCCTTTTTCAAAGTGAATTGTCATTAAAAAGCTCAGCGTGTTAACTGAGCTCTTTGTTTTATCTAACTGCTTACCCATTTGCTTAGTGTTTCACTTAGCTAGTAGCTATTCTGGCGCGCCGCTATGAAACTTAAAATCATTATCTGCAGATAAAATTAAATCAGCTTCCATCACACCAAAATAGCGCACTCGATCGCTAATATCATGCCCTGCAATTTGCTCAGCTAATGCGAGATAATCCTGATAATGACGGGCTTCCGAGCGCAGTAACGACACATAAAAATCCCCCAAACGCTTATCCACCAATGGCGCTAATTTGGCAAAGCGCTCACACGAGCGCGCTTCAATATAAGCACCGCAAATCAGCTTATCAATTAAGGTATGCGGTTCATGAGTGATCACATGGCTAAGCAGGCCTTTGGCATAACGACTTGAGCTAATGGTTTCATAAGGAATATTGTATTCAGCCATGATCTCAAGAACTTGATAAAAATGATGCAGCTCTTCTTTGATCAGTAGCACCATCTTATCAATCAAATCTTGGCCATAAGCCGTACCAGATTTTGGCAACATGCTTTTAGACACACCTTTGACTTGCCCAAGACTTTGCCAATCACCAATTTTGCGATATGCAAAATCTTCATAAGGCTTAAACCAAGCAAGCAAAGCATCGCCACTTTCTTTATCAACGGCATATTTACGAATAAGAAACATGGCCGATTGACCCGCCTTTAATTCGCAAATTAAGTGATCAAGTAAAATCACTTTTAAGTTTTCAGGCTTTTGCGCCTCATCCAGCCAAGATTGAGGGGTTTCGCAGTGCAAAAAATTAGTTATCGGTGCCAGTATTAAATCCATATTACCTAAAAAGACTCATAGCAATTTTGGCTATTTTACCACAGGCAAGCACTGGGTTAGCGCTAAATCTGGACTTGTTAACCATGACGCTCGGTAATTTGCTCACGCATTAAACTGACCACTAGGCTTAAATGGATGTGACGAGCTTGATTGAAATACAGCCAAATCTTGATCTTATTAAGATGATGCACGATAAATAGACTATAAGTGACATCGCTTTTATCTGTCGTGCGGCGATTATTGGGGACACTATGAGGACATTTGCATATGATATTAGATCACATAAAAGGACTCTACACACATCCAAAGGAAGAGTGGCATCACATAGATGATAACCACGAATCGATTGCCGACAGCTTAGGCCACATCTTTTTAGTCGCGTTAATACCTGCTATTTGCTCATACTTTGCCAACGCCCATATAGGTTGGGACTTAGGTGTGGGTGACAAATTGTTTCTTACCAATGAAAGTGCGATTTTCATGTCAATAGCCACCTACTTTGGCTTAATTGGTGGGGTGTTTGCCCTCGCTTACCTCATCTTCTGGATGGCAAAAACCTTCGATTCAACGCCGACTTATACTCAATCTTTTGAACTTGCGGTATATACGGCAACGCCGCTGTTTATGGTAGGCTTTGGCGCGCTTTACCCTGTCATCTGGGTGATGATGTTAGTCGGGTTAGTTGGGCTAACGTATTCGGTATACCTTTTATATACCGGTGTGCCCATCATGATGCATATCCCAGAAGAGAAAGGCTTTATCTATGCAAGCTCAGTAGTTACCGCAGGCTTAGTGTTATTGGTCGCGTTAATGACGGGTAGCGTGATTATTTGGAGTTTTGGTTTTGGCCCAGCCTACGTTTAATGATTGCTTAAGTTTTAAAGCGCGCAATAAAAAAGGCCACTTTTAAGTGGCCTTTCGTTTTTTACGATGACTATTGATTAAGCAAAAGTATCTGATTAAGCAAAAGTATCACGCAGAGCGACGGTCAAGTTAAACACTAAATGTTCAGGGCTTGAATCCTTGTTATCCGCGCAGAAGTAACCTTCACGCTCAAACTGATAAGCTTGCTCAGCAGCAGCGTTAGCCAGCGATGCTTCAGCCACACCGTGACGCACGACCAATGATTCTGGATTCAGCACTTCATCCACAGTGTCAGCGGCAGCAGGGTTAGCATCAGTAAATAGACGACCATATAAACGGAACTCAGCAGGGATAGCAGAGCTTGCTTCAACCCAATGAATTACGCCTTTTACTTTACGACCATCGCTTGGGTTTTTACCCAAAGTTTCAGGGTCATAAGTACAATAAATGGTGGTCACATTAGCATCTTCGTCTTTATCACAACGCTCAGCTTTAATGACATAGGCATTGCGTAAACGCACTTCTTTACCTTGCACTAAGCGCTTGTATTGCTTGTTGGCTTCTTCACGGAAGTCTTCAGCATCAATAAAGATTTCACGGCCAAAGGCTAAAGTACGTTCGCCCATTTCTGGCAGATTCGGGTGCATAGGCGCCTTAATCATTTCATTATCACCGCTAAAGTTTTCAATAATCACTTTAACTGGCTTAATGACTGCCATAGCGCGCGGTGCATGTTCGTTTAATTCTTCACGAATACACGCATCTAACATGCCAACTTCAATCAGGTTGTCTTGCTTAGTTACACCAATGCGCTTGCAGAATTCACGAATAGCCGCTGGGGTATAACCACGACGACGAAGACCAGCAATGGTCGGCATACGTGGGTCATCCCAACCAGATACCAGTTCGCGCACCACTAAGTCATTAAGCTTACGCTTAGACATTAAGGTGTATTCTAAATTTAAACGCGAAAACTCGTACTGACGAGTACGATTTGGCTGCTGGAAATCACTCAGATTATCAAGCACCCAGTCATACAGACGACGGTTGTCTTGGAACTCTAACGTACATAATGAATGGCTGATATTTTCCAGCGCATCAGAAATACAATGAGTAAAGTCGTACATAGGATAAATGCACCACTTATCACCGGTTTGGTGATGATGGGCAAATTTCACGCGGTAAATAATCGGATCACGCATACACATGAATGGCGATGCCATGTCGATTTTAGCGCGCAGAACGCATTCACCTTCTTTGTACTCACCGTTGCGCATCTTGGCAAATAAAGCCAAGTTTTCAACAACATCAGTATTGCGATACGGACTATCTTTACCTGGCTCTTTTAAGTTACCACGGTATTCACGGGTCTGCTCAGGGCTCATAAAGCACACGTAAGCTAAACCTTTCTCGATAAGTTCCACCGCATAATCGTGCAGTTGATCGAAGTAATCGGATGAATAATGTATGTCACCGGTCCACTGGAAACCGAGCCACTGCACATCCTGCTGGATAGAGTTAACATAATCTATGTTCTCTTTCTCAGGGTTGGTATCATCAAAACGCAAGTTACATTGGCCTTGGTAATCTTTGGCAATGCCAAAGTTAAGGCAAATAGATTTAGCATGACCGATATGCAGGTAACCATTAGGCTCTGGCGGAAAGCGAGTATGAACCTGGGTATGTTTACCGCTCTTCAGATCTTCATCAATGATATTGCGAATGAAGTTGCTTGGACGAGCTTCGTTGTCCACATGACTCATGGAATTCCTCTTTACAGCAGTGGCAATTTGACTAAACGATAATGATCCTACAGATCAGGCCTCAGCACAATCCCCAGACTAAAAAACTCTGAATAACTCTGAATAAAAACAACAAAGCAGCCATCAGGCTGCTTTGTTTCAACGCGTTATGTTTATTCAGTAACCACTTTGATGGCAAGCGGTGTTTGCTCGGTGCGCTTAGCTAAATGCTTAAGCCAAGCCACAAACGCTAGCAGTGATGAGATAATTGCCACTATCCACATTGACGACTGCAGTGGATGCTGGTTAAAGGTACCCACTTGGTACACTAAGGTCGCTGAACCATAAGCTAAACCAAAGGTCCATAAGGCGGCAAATCTTGCCCAGCGTATCCCAAATTCATTCACTAAGGCGCCCATAGCCGCCACACATGGGGTATAGAGCAACACAAACAGCAAATAACTGAAGGCGGCAATCGTGCTACCAAAACCTACCTGCAGCGCAGTAAAAGTTGAAGTATCAACGCCCTGCTCTTCTGCTGCGACTTGCTGGTTAGCAATCTCACCAACCGCTAACGATAATGGGTCGCGCAAATCAATGCCAAATAAATTTTCTGGAATGGTATGCAGCGCTTCCATAAAGCTTTCACTTAAAGGCGTTAAGCCTTCATCAGTAGGGGTTGCATCGGTATATAAACTGTTTAACGTACCGACCACAGCTTCTTTAGCAAAAATACCTGTGACAATACCCACAGTCGCTGGCCAGTTATGCGCTTCTACGCCCATAGGGGTGAACACAGGCGTAATTTGCTGACTAACGACACTCAGCAGTGAAGCTTTCGAGTCTTCATGGCCAAAACTACCATCAGTACCAATCGCATTAACAAAATTAAGCAAGGTCACGACGATAACTATGGTTTTACCGGCGCCGAAAATAAATCCCTTAGTCCGCTTACCCGCACGCTTAAGTGATGGCATTAATTTAGGTAATTCGTAATCAGGTAATTCCATCACCACCGCACTACTGCTGCCTGGCAGCAAGGTATAGCGCAATAATAATCCAGTACCTATGGCGGCGACAATTCCCAATAAATACAGTAAGAACACTAGATTCTGGCCATGCTCTGGGAAAAATGCCGCGGCAAATAAGGCGTATACAGGTAAACGTGCGCCGCACGACATAAATGGCGCCATCATACCCGTCACAATCCGCTCACGCTGACTGCCTAACGTACGGGTCGCCATAATTGCCGGCACAGAGCAACCAAAGCCCACTATCATAGGCACGAATGCCTTACCTGGCAGACCAATGCGGCGCATTAAACCATCGACCACAAAGGCCGCGCGTGACATATAGCCAGAACTTTCTAAGACAGATAAGCCTAAGAATAAGAAGGCAATTACTGGAATAAAGGTAGCTACTGTTTGTATGCCTTGGCCAATACCGCCCGCCAAAATAGTCACTAACCAACTCGGTGAGCCTATGCTTTCCAGCAAGGCGCCAAAATGATCCACAAATAAAGCGCCAGCACTGATATCAAAGAAATCAATGAAACTGCTGCCGACATTAATGGCAAACATAAACATCAAATACATGGCACCGAGGAAAATCGGAATGCCTAAGATGGGATGCAGCATCACTTTATCAAGACGATCACTTAAGGTCGGCTTACCGCTACTGGTTACTGTCTTTTGATAAATCACTTCAACAAAATCAAAACGCGTGGCGGCAATCATGACTTCAATATCAAGCCCTGACTCAGTTAATTCTTTAGCACAAGCTATGACTTGCGATTGCAACTGACCGTTAGCACATGAACCACAACCTAAACCATGACCAAACATAGCCAAAGTGCGACCGCGGCTTAAATCGGTTTGCTGCGCCATGGTTTGCGTCAGCGCATGTTCAATGCGGCTATCATAGTTGAGCACTAAGGCTTGCTCACTAATGTTACCGTCAAGCAGCTTTACCACTAATTGCTGAATTTGTTCAATATCAGCATCATCTTTAGCGCACACACCGATAACAGGACAACCTAACGCCGCCGTCATGGCTTCAAAGTCAACCTCGATGCCGTGCTCGCGAGCCACGTCCATCTTATTGACTACAACCACCATAGGAATGCCAAGTTCACGCAGCTGCACTGTCAGGTACAAATGGCGCTCAATGTTGGTGGCATCGAGCATATTGATGATGCCATCAATCTTAGCTTCGGCTAAATATTGCTGGGCAATCTGCTCATCGAGCGAGCAATCGCACTGGCTGCCTGCTGGCAATAAATCATAAATACCTGGTAAATCAGTTAACTTAACTTCAGTTCCCTTAAGGGTAAAACTGCCAGTTTTCTTTTCTACCGTCACCCCGGCCCAGTTACCAACATGTTGATTAGCACCGGTTAACGCATTAAATAAGGTCGATTTACCCGCATTCGGGTTACCGACAGTGACACAATGAAACGGCTTAGTCATTGGTAATCTCTACTTCAATAATATCGGCTAAATCACGACGCATACATAAGCGGCTACCACGGATATTGAGCTCTACTCCTGAGCCCATTGGCGCGCGTCGAATCAAACTAAAATGAGTATTGGGGGTGATCCCCATAGATAACAATTTGCGTTTTACTGATTGCGGTAACGACAATTGGCCGATTTCTGCAATGTACGCACGATCACCGGGATTAAGATCACTTAACTTCATTTGTGATTTCCTGAATCTTTTGAGCACAACTTGCGAGCATATTAGCCGAACTAAGGCGCGAAAAATGCTAGCTAAGTCATGGTTCAGCAACTTAAACGAGAATAGTTTTCAATTACATTTTGGATTATGGCGGATATTGACACATAAATAAAGACTTACGCCGCTTGACCAGCAGCACCTATCTCAGAGCTAGCAAATTAATCTAGTTTCACACAGCTGCACAGTGATAACTCACTGCCCGCCTAATACCTCTAAAGAAATAGTCAGACGTCAATCACAAACCGCACCTAAAAACGCTGCGAAACATTAACTATTTGTTAGCCTATCCTTGGAAAAATTTCCACACACCTTATACGGACTTTCTGATGGTTTAAGGTGATGATTATAATGATGCAGGGAAATATTATGATGAAACACATTCGCTTAACTGCTCGCAGCGCTGCGTTTATTAGCGCAGGGATCATGTCGCTAGCGTTAGTTGGTTGTGGTGGTGATGACGGACAGCCTGGCAAGGATGGCGTCGTTGGATCACCTATTACCGCAGTCAACGCCATAAAAAGCACAATTAATTCAGCAACTGTCAATGACAATGGCATTCTTGCCATTAATTTTTCGCTAGCAGATGCCAATGGCGCGGCGGTTATTGCATTAAAAAATGCCGACATTAGCGCAGTATCTTTTGGACGCATGGGTTCTGAAGATGAAGTAGGTATTACAGATATTGAAGGTAAGCCGAGACAGATATGGCTAAGTTATTTCAATAAAGATAAAGGTGATAACCACTTCACAGGTTCTTCCTATTTTAAGGGCAGTGATTGCACCGATTGCTTAACCGATAACTCGGATGGCACATATACGCTGACCTTAAACAAAGCTGTTGATACTCTAGGTAAATATAAATTTGCTGCTAACACGACTAATGGTATTTATTTAGGTATTAAGTCCACAAACGCACAACAAAAAACATTAGTGGATAATAGCTTCTTCTACTGGCAACCAAGTACAGATACGGTACAAAGCCAACCTAAAGATGTCATCGCTAATGAAACTTGCCAAAGTTGTCATCGTCCAGGTCATGAAGGTGAATTAGCATTTCATGGTGGTAAACACACTACTCTAGAATCGTGCACCTTCTGTCATACCGATTACAACACATACATGAAGCAAGACGTTGATGCCGATAAAAATCCTGTAGGTTCACCATACAAGTTCGATGGTTCAATTAAAGGCATGGCACACGAAATTCATAGCCACGCTTTCTACACTGGCATTTATCCACAAGCCGCAAGTAACTGTCAAACTTGTCACCAAGCGGATGACAATCTGACAATGGCAGATGCATGGAAAGCTGACTTAGATACAGCAACTTGCATGAATTGCCACAATAGCGCTTACGCTGTACCAAGCTGGCATTGGGATGCTGCAAACAATCAAATTAAAGATGACAAGAAGAATTGTGTTAGCTGCCATGGCGGCGAAGGTGATAAAGGGGATTACCGTGGCGCTGAAAGTGGCCACTATTCTCAAAATGCCAATGCTCATTCAACCAAAATCAAAGTGGTATTTGACGGTGTGACTGTTGCTACCGATAAAATGTCTGTCACCGCGATCTTTAAAGTCATGGACGGTACTGAGTTAGTTCCACTTGCTCAAATTGATCCTCGCCCATATAAGTACGGTGGCTATAATAGTGCGCTAGTTTTCAATGGCATTGCAGATGATGACTTTAGCGTTAACTATCAAAAGGTTGGTTTTGAGTATTTCACACAATTGTCTGACGGTCGTATCCAAGCTGTAATCAATGAGCCCACTTATAAAGTTAGCGCCGCACTAGCAGATGATGCTGTGATTGCATTATCAAGCCAATTGCATGTGTGCTATAACGCCAAAGGTGTACGAGCCGATTGTGATGTGACTAACTTAAACAATGACAAACAATCAGCGCCTTACTTAGTCAGTGACACTTACTACTTTAAGCAAGACGGCACTAAGGTGGATAAGTCCCCTCGTACTCAACACGCTGAGATGAAGGCTTGTCAGGATTGCCACACTACATCTATTACTCATAGATATAGCAATGATATGGATGGCTGTGCAAGTTGCCACAATGGCACTCGCGACAAGAAAGGTGCAGGCTCATCGAACTTGGCTTACATAGTTCACAGTGAACATTATCTAACAGGTTTCTTTAGGAAAACCGACTGTCAGACCTGTCATGGAAAAGATGGCTTTAGTTTAGACAAGATTACAGTTGATGCGGCGCCGGTTGCATTCGGCACCACAGATGGCGCGAAACTATCGGCGACTAACGAGCAAACTCTCGTGTCTCCGCAAACTGCCGCTTGTGTAAGCTGTCACACTAAGCCTTATTCTTTAAATGAACAAACCATCAGTCACATCAAGTCTTTTGGTGGTGTGTTAGAGGTGCGCGAGTTTACTGATGATAAGAATATGAAAACTTTTGCTTTAGGTGTTGCGAGATCTTTATATGATGCCGAAGCTAAAGCCGCTGGCGCAGAAACTTGTTCAACCTGCCACACAACAGACAGATTGCTTGAACAGCACAAAAACTGGGCATTCCCTAAGTATTAACAATAGGGTTTAAATAACAGAGGAGGCTTATGCCTCCTCTGTTAACATTTACAAGCTAATAGTGCCGTTACCATAGCATTTGGCAGACCTGCAAGTTTTCAATGCTGCAACAAATACCCCTAAAGAAATAGTCAGATCCAGTTCACACATCCCCGCCTAACTTGAAGTTTTTTTATCCATCTTAAGGTACTTTATCTTCGGGAAAATTTTCCAGCAACTGCTTGAGTCACTTACAAAATCATAAGCAGCGACTCAGTCGCTCAGCTCAAGCACGTTGCTCTTATTACGCAGGGATAACATGATGAACACACAAATAAAAAAAATAGCACTACTCATAGCGTCTAGCATGCTGTCAGTGGGACTAGCTGGTTGCGGCAGTGACGGTGACAATGGCAGCACAGGTAAACCAGGAGGTCCTGCTGCAAACACAGTGGCACAGCTGAAACTGGATGTCACCGATGTCAATCACCAAGGCAGTGAATCACAAGTCACAGTATTTGCGACTAACGAACAAGATTTACCTGTGGTTGGCTTAAAAGATCTCGAAATCAAAAAACTGTCCCAGCTCATCCCACATGGTGCTACTGGCGCAGGCAACAGCGCAGCATGGCAAACTCTTGGTGCCACCAAAGTATTTATCGATAATAAAGATGGCAGCTATAGTTTTAAAGTTGACGTCAAAAACTTTGATCCAGCCTTAACTCAACGTTTTAATATCATAGCGGCCGCCTCAACGCTGCAAGATGGCACCACCTCAGTACCTCGCACTGAATACACAGAAGATTTAGCCAGCGATGGCTCAGCGCCACGCTACACCAAAAATGTAGTAGCCACAGAAACCTGTAACACTTGTCACGCTGAAGGTGTCAAGATTTACCACGGTTACACTTCGCTTGAATCTTGCACTACTTGTCATAACGATGACATGGCTAAAGATAAAAACAAGGTGCAAGTGGGCTTTAACCACTTGATCCACAATGTGCATAACAGCAACAAGATGTATGGCAAAAACTTAGATAAGTCAGCAGAAACTGCTCATAACTTAATTCAGGACAACTGCCAAGCGTGTCATATTCCACCGCAAGCCGATGATAACGGTTTAACTGAATGGAATAACTGGTCACGAGTTCCAACCATGGAAACTTGTACTAGCTGCCATACCACTATCGATTTTAAAGCTGGCAAAGGCCATTCACAGCAAGTTGATAACAGCAATTGTGTGGCCTGTCATAACAGCCAATGGACCACAGAAATCCACACTGGCAAGGTCAACACCAAAAAAGAGCTGATCAACAGCTATGGCTTATCGTCCGAGTTAGTGGCTAATAGCAATAATACCGCGACCTTAACCGTCACTATCACAGATAAAGCTGGTACTGCAGTCGATGCTGCAAGCTTACTGCCTAAAATTAAGCAGTTAGAAACCATCACTAACGTTGGCACTCAATATGCCATCATGGGCTACAATCCTGCGCCAGAAACTGGCTTTAAGAAAGTAGCGCAAGATTTAGTGAAAAATGGTGCCCTTGTTGCCCCTGTGGCCTTAGTCAATGGCAAGCTAGTGTTCACTACGCCAGTACTGCCTTTCAATCAAGGTGCCGCCGATACCAATACCGCCTTTAGCTTTATCGGTCTTGGTATGTGTAATGACGGTACGGCTTTTGTTAATTGCGCTGATGGCGTTGATTTCACTGGTATGAAAGCTGATTTAGCCTTTGCCGCCCAAGGCGGTAAAGTTACCACTCGTCATATCGACTCTGTGGCCATTGATACTTGTATCAATTGTCATGGCGACAGCTTTGATATTCATAAAGGCTATCACGCCGGTTTTGTACTATCGGAACAGCTAGGTCGTGAGATTGATGGCAAATTAATGACTGGCATTGATGGTTGCGTTAGCTGCCATACCCCTCATGGCACTTACGGTTCTGGCGCTAACAAAGGCGCTTTAGAGCTTAAATTGCACAAGACCCACAGCGCTTTCTACGGCTTGATTGGTGGTAACTGTAGTCAATGTCATAACGACTTCAACTTAGATGCCTTCAAAGCTAAAGGTGCATTAGCTACCGATGGCGGCGTCTATACCACACCTATTACAGCCACTTGTGGCTCATGTCACATCATAGGTTCTGAGTATTTTGACGCTCATACCCAAGCGCAGTTAGAAGGCTTTGGTGCAGTGATTAACGGTGATTTTACGGCGGCCACGCAAGCGGCTCAGTCTGAAACCTGTTTATTCTGTCACAAGCCTACTGTCGCCAACCACGGTCACGTTGAAATGTAATCACGCTGGCGCAGCGCTGCTGCGCCTTTGACCCTAAGGGTAAGTCGATTAGGAATCTATTATGAAAAAAACCACCCTAATTCCAACGCTGCTGTTAAGCGCAGTGTTGTCGTTAATGGCAACCTCGGCCATGGCCGCTAAGTGGGATGCTAAGCTCACGCCAGCGGAAGTTGAAGCCACCTTAGATAAGAAATTCGCAGAAGGGAATTACTCACCTAAAGGCGCTGATTCTTGCTTAATGTGCCATAAAAAATCAGAAAAAGTGATGGCGCTGTTTAGTGGCGTGCATGGCGCAATTGAATCGAGCAAGAGCCCAATGCCAGGTTTGCAATGTGAAGCCTGTCATGGCCCTATGGGTCAACACCAGCGCGGCGGCAACGAGCCCATGATTACCTTTGGTAAAGATGCAAGCTTAAGCGCCGCCAAGCAAAACAGTGTGTGTATGAGCTGTCACCAAGACGATACCCGCATTAATTGGCAAGGCAGTCATCATGACAACGCCGATGTTGCTTGCGCGTCTTGTCATAGCATCCATACCGCCGCAGATCCGATTTTAACTAAGCAAAATGAAGTTGAAATCTGTAGCCAGTGTCATACCCGTCAAAAGGCTGATTTGAACAAGCGTTCTAGTCACCCGATGAAATGGGCGCAAATGACCTGTTCTGATTGCCATAACCCACATGGCAGCATGACTGACAGCGATTTAGTAAAACCTAGCTTGAATGAAACTTGCTATAGCTGTCACGCAGAAAAGCGCGGCCCAAAGTTATGGGAACATGCTCCCGTGACCGAGAACTGCGCCAATTGTCATAACCCTCATGGCAGTGTTAACGATGCCATGCTCAACACCCGCGTGACTCAGTTGTGCCAGCAGTGCCATGCCAGCGATGGCCATGCGGGCAATGCTTATTTAGGCAACACAGCCCAAGGCAGTGAAGTGGGTAACAACGCCTTTACCGGTGGCCGCAGCTGTTTAAATTGTCACAGCCAAATCCATGGCTCTAATCATCCATCTGGCAAATTGCTACAGCGTTAAGGAGGCATTATGAATTTTAAACTCAATCTAATCACCTTAGCCCTAGTGGCTAGCAGCTCAATGGCGATGGCCGATGGCTATAACCTCAACAAGGCCAATACCGTCAAAGTGAAATATGACGCTTGGCAATGTAAAGCCTGTACACAAGACACAGGTGTTAACGGTACTGTGGCTGTGGGCGTGGGTTATATCGACAGTAACGATAACTATTCAGGCAATAATTTCGGTAGCGATAACCAAGTGCCCGCCAAAGTGGATGCTAACTTAGTTACGACTGGCATTAATGGTCATCGCGCCACTGTTAATGCTTATCAGCTCGGTATGGATAATGGCTTTATTGATGTTAATGCCGGTAGCCCTGGCGATTTTAATATCAATGCCCGTTATCAAAACATTACTACCTGGAAAAATGATAATGCGTTAACCCCTTATCAAGGCATAGGCGGTAATGATTTAACTTTGCCGTCTAATTGGGTTACGGCTGGCAATACTGCGGGCATGACTCAATTAAATTCCAGCCTTAATGCTATTGATTTAACACTTAAGCGCGATCGCTATGGCTTAGGCTTGGTCTATCAAGCTGACAGCCTGTGGAGCAGCTTTATTGATTATGAGCGCGAGCATAAAACTGGCTTAAAAACGGCGTCTGGCAGCTTTTTTAATCAGTCTATGATGCTGGCTGAACCTGTGGATTACACCACAGATACCTTGGCTGCTGGAGTTAACTTAGCGGGAGACTCTTGGTTCTCGCAGTTAAGCTATCAAGGCTCAATGTTTAGCAATAATTATGCGCAGCTTAATTTTGATAATGCCTTTAACCCCACGTTTGGCGCGCAAACCCAAGGCGCTATGGCGCTTGACCCTGACAATCAGGCGCATACTGTTGCTTTAACAGGACAGTGGCGCCACAGTGACACCATAGTTAATGGCCGCCTGTACCTTGGGCAAATGAGCCAAGATCAAGCGCTAGTCACCTCAGGCTATGGTTATCAGTTACCGACCGAGGCCGTTGATGCCAAAGTAGATTTAACTGGCGCCACGGTTAAAGTCGTGCAAAAGCTCAGCAGCCAAGTGCGGATGCAAGCCAGTTATGATTATTACGACCGTGACAATCAGACCGATGTCGATGCTTGGACGCAAATTAGCATCAATGATGTTAATGGTAAGGTGAGCTATAACACCCCTTATGATTACACCAATCAGCAACTAAAACTGGCGCTCGATTACCGTATTAGCCGCGGCATGAAGTTAGATGGTGGCTATGATTTCAAAAGGCAAGAGCGCGACTATGAAGACCGTGAAACTACAGATGAAAGCACCTTGTGGACGCGCTTTAGCTTAAGCAGTTTCGAGCAATGGAACTTCTCGGTTAAAGGTAGTTTTGGTTTGCATGAAGGTTCGCGTTATCAAGCCTCGACACTGACATCGTCTGAAAACAATGCCTTACTGCGTAAATTCAATCTTGCCGATAGAAAACGTAGTCAAATCCAAGCGCAAGCAAGCTATGCCCCAACGGATAGTTTAAGCTTTGATTTGTCAGCGCGTTACGCCTTAGATGATTACGATCATACCCAAATTGGCTTAACCGAAACCCAAGATTACAGCACAGATATTGGTGCTAATTATCTGATCACTGACGATATCAGCGTTAATGCTTTCTATGGTTATCAGCAGATTAACTCAAAGCAAAACGGTAGCAGTAACTTCAATGCGCCAACTTGGAGCAGTCAGATTGACGATACCTTCCATTTTGCTGGCGCTGGCATTGCTTACAACAACTTGATGGCCGATAAGTTAGCCTTAGGACTGGATTACAGCTATTCAGACTCACAAGGGGATACTCAAGTCACTCAAGGCGTAACCGGTAACTATGGCGATTTCTTTGCTAAATCGCACAATGTTAACTTGTATGCGACTTATCAAGTAAGCCAGCAAGCCAGTGTGCGCATGGATTATATGTACGAGAGATATCAAGACAATGATCCGGCCAATAGCTTAAGCACAGATGCTATTTGGAACGTACTGAGCTTTGGTAATCTTAACCATGATTACAATGCCCACATGGTCATGTTAAGCCTGCAATACAAACTCTAATTGAGTTGCTATTGTTAAATTCGCTAAGAACTAAACATTAAGTGCTAACGGTTAAGAGCTAAGCACTAACAGTTAAGGGCCCAATCGGGCCCTTTTTATTGGCAACAATCGAGAGAGTGACCCCGTATTGGCTGTGACCAAATTCAAATTCCCTGAAAAAGCAGACGCTAACACTTGATTCAAATCAAGGTTTAACCCAAGGTAGGGGCAATTTTTTGATGGAGCCGCCCCATGCCTCAAGCCAATACTCACGCTCGCCCCCAATCTTTTATTCCGAAAGCGTCGCCTAAAACCTTAGCCGCTAACGCCCTCATGCTAGGCGCCTTAACCTTAGTGCCAATGCCAGCCATGGCTTTTGATTTAGCGGGCGCGCAAGTGTCTATGTTCATCATCTTAGGATTAGGAAGCCTTGGCCTGCTAAACCTTGGTTTACAGTTACTCTTCTATTTTGCCGGCATCTACTCTCGCCCAACATTCGTTACCGTCCATGTGATTACCGCCCTCATCGCGCCCTTGATTGCCCTGCTATTTACTGTGCTTAATTGGCAAGGATTTGCCAGTGGCAGCTTAAATCTCAGCATAGTGTTAATTGCCACGGCGCTGGCCTTGCTGCCATTAAATCTGCGTCATAGCGCTAAGCCCATTACGGAAAGTAGCGCGCACTTATTAAGTTTTGGCGGCCTGTTATTTTTTATCATGGCGTTATTTATCGCCCCCATAGCGCTATTTGCTATGCCAGCGGCAGCATTGGCGCTGAGATTAGCGCGCACTACGCAGCAGCGCCTGATGGCACTGGTTATTCTTGTGCCTGCCGCAGGCGTATTTTTGATTTGGCTTGGACAAATGATCAGCCCATTATTGGCGTAGTTTTACTTAGTTAGTGTGTGAATAGCTAACGGCAAGTTAGCTAACTTAAGCTCCCATGCAGGCAAAGTGGCAAGGCTAGACAGAATGAGCACTATATAAAAAGTGATAACGATATGAAGAGCAGCGATAGCCATAATTCTCGAACTTGTGGCTATCGCTGTAATGCCTGAGCTATTTACGGGCGTAACGCCCGCTAAACAGATAAATAAAGCCAATCAATATGAAAGCCTTAGCGCAAGTTATGGTACCTTGCCCGCCTTTGCGCCTATCATAGTGCCAATTAATACCGATTAGAGCCGATGTTACTGATTGGTTTGGCATCAAGAGGCTAACCACCCTGGCGCGTTATGGGTTAATAAACTCTGTTACCTAGTTAATTTCTAAGTAAATCACTGAGCCTGGCGGTATTGATATAGGCTCGAAAATGGGCCGAGTATCAATGGCGATGCTAATTGCTGTGGCCATTTCGGCGATGACAGCAGTGAATGTCATAAGCCTATTGTTATGGTCACTGTAACATTTGTTCTTACTGGAGTGGCGGGGTTTACCCCTCTGCCGCCCGCTTTTTTAGGTAAACCGACTTTGTTTACCGCGTGCCAAGGATTATTCATGAAAATTGTTATCGCCCCTGATTCCTTTAAAGAAAGCCTAAGTGCTCTTGATGTCGCTTGCGCCATTGAAACGGGGTTTAAACAAGTATTTCCAGATGCCGAATATATCAAGGTTCCTATGGCTGATGGTGGTGAAGGCACAGTCAATGCCATGGTCGATGCCACCGCTGGCAGCAGACGCACCATAGAAGTAACTGGCCCTCTTGGCAATAAAGTCATGGCAACTTATGGAATATTGGGTAGCGCAGGCCAACACAATAACCATAGCGCTACCAGCAAGCGCGCCATCATAGAAATGGCCGCCGCTTCAGGGTTACATTTAGTGCCTATGGAAAACCGCAACCCCTATATCACCACCAGCTTTGGTACGGGCGAACTGATAGCAGATGCGCTTAATAGTGGCGTGCGCCACATTATTCTAGGACTAGGAGGCAGCGCCACTAACGATGGCGGCGCTGGTATGCTGCAGGCGTTAGGAGTGGTATTAAAAGACAGATTCGGCCAAACACTCGCGCCAGGCGGCGCGGCCTTAATGCAATTAGCCAGCATAGATATCAGTGGTCTGCATCCTGCCCTCGCCGAGTGTCAAATCGAAGTGGCGTGCGATGTGGATAATCCCTTGTGTGGAGAGCGCGGCGCTTCCCATGTTTTTGGCCGGCAAAAAGGCGCAAGCCCAGCCATGGTGGATAAACTGGATAATGCCTTGGCAAGCTTTGCGGCCATAGTCAGTCATCACTTTCCACAAACCGCAGACATGTCAACGTTAGCGGGCGCAGGCGCTGCGGGGGGGATGGGGTATGCCATGGTGAGTTTACTGGGTGCATCCTTAACCCCAGGCGTACAACTTGTGACTACAGCCGTAGCATTGGCTAGCCATATGCCGGGCGCGACATTAGTCATTACTGGCGAAGGCCGAATTGATGCTCAAACCGTATCTGGCAAAACGCCCATGGGCGTGCTCAATGTGGCCAATGATTATCAAGTGCCTTGTATTGCGTTATGTGGCTGTTTAGGCGTAGATGCCGACAAGATTAAAGCCCTTGGCATGCAAGCGATTTTCCCGATAGTACCAGCCTCTGTCAGCCTAGAACAAGCACTAGCCACAGGTACGTCCAATCTAATTCGCACTGCAGCCAATGTCGCGGCTCTGCTTAAATTAGGCGCGCGAGTGAATGGCTAGCGAAGTGCTCAGCATTAGGATTTAGGTGTTAGGTTTTAAAATTTAGGTGTTAGGTGTTAAGCGCTCACTCACTTTGTACAGTTAGTGAAGAGTGCTTAGGCTTAAGAGCCTCAATAAAAGCAATATTCATGTCATCACTATGCGCCTTTTGCGCAGGCGCATAGTCAATCGTTAAAGACTCACAATCAAATCTGTGATGTTAAGTGACATTCCCCTGCTGCCTGCTTGCGCTAATCGCAAATCATCACAAATAACAAATAATCACTATTTATCTGCTCACACGCAGATGCCTTGATGTGCACGACTAGTTGCAGTAAAGTTGCAAACACTTTAGTTGCTTGCAAACATATAAAAATCAAGGCTGCGCCTAAATAAGGCGACATAAGCGACAACTAAGTGACATTAGCAAGCTTAAGTTAACCGCCAACGCCCTGTTCCCAAGTCTAATAATAAGAGCGCCCATGACAGCCATGTCCAAAGCTTCGCCTCAGCCGGTTTCGCAACCGCAAGCACCAACGTCGGATGCCACTGCCATTGCTTCTGCAGAAACCATACTCAAAATTTTTACTGTGCCTGAGGCGCCAAACTCTACCTTAGGCCAGATAGAGCAAAAATTGTCGCAAGATTTGGCAGGGTTTTTACGGGATAACATAGTCGCGTTGGAAAAACCATTAAGTGACATTGAAGCTGACTTTAATGACCATAGTATTCCCACTCGGCCAAGGTTTGTGTCAGATTATGTCGATGACATCATGCACACTTTAGTGGCGCAATCAGTACATACGGCATCCCCCAGTTTTATCGGCCACATGACATCCGCCCTGCCCCACTTTGTGCTGCCGCTCTCCAAAATCATGGTGGCGCTCAATCAAAATCTCGTCAAAATTGAAACCTCTAAAGCCTTTACGCCATTAGAGCGCCAAGTGCTCGGTATGATGCACCATTTGGTGTACCAACAAGCGCCGCAGTTTTATGCTGAATTTCAGCACCAAGCCGACACGGCCTTAGGTGCCTTTTGCTCTGGCGGCACGCTCGCTAATATTACGGCGCTATGGATAGCCCGCAATAACTTACTTAAAGCCCAAGGTGAGTTTAAAGGCGTGAGTCGCCATGGCCTAGCCAAGGCATTACGGCATTATGGTTTTGATGATATTGCGATTTTAGTGTCCGAGCGCAGCCACTACTCCCTAGGAAAAGCGGCTGATTTACTTGGTATTGGCCGCGACAATATCATCAGCATAGCGACAGATTGCCACAATAAAGTAGATGTCGCCCAAATGCGCGCTAAAGCCCAAGAATTACAAGTACGCAATATTCGGGTAATGGCGATTGTGGGCGTGGCGGGTACGACAGAAACCGGCAACATAGATGATTTAACGGCGCTAGCAACCTTGGCAAAAGAATTACACTGCCACTTTCATGTGGATGCGGCGTGGGGGGGAGCCACCTTATTATCGAGCCAATACCGCCACTTACTGCGCGGCATCGAACTTGCTGATTCTGTGACTATTGATGCCCACAAACAAATGTACGTGCCTATGGGCGCGGGCATGGTGTTATTTAAAGACCCGACGGCTTGCAGCGCCATAGTGCATCACGCCGAATATATTCTGCGTAAAGGCTCAAAAGATTTAGGCAGTCAGACGTTGGAAGGCTCGCGCCCAGGCATGGCATTACAAGTGCATGCCTGTTTGCAAATCATAGGGCAGCAAGGCTATGAAATTCTCATTAATCGCAGCATTAATAATGCCCGCGCATTTGCTGAAAAAATAGCAAACCACCCAGATTTTGAACTGACTAGCGCGCCCGAGTTATGCTTACTGACCTATCGCTATGTGCCCGCGTTAGTTAAGCACGCCTTAGCTCACGCCAAAATCCACAATGATGATGCCAGCCTCGAGCAATTAAATAGCCTGCTCGATGACTTGTGCCAACATATGCAAAAAACTCAGCGCGAAATGGGTAAATCCTTTGTGTCCCGCACCCGCATTCCACTAGCAAGCTTCACGCAAGCTAAATCCGCACTACGAAAATCCGTAGTATTTAGAGTGGTATTAGCCAACCCTCTCACCACTCTAGATATTCTTGATGCGGTACTGATTGAACAAGCGCACATTGCCGCCAATGAATTAGACATAATGCCGCAGTTATTGGCATTATCGCAGCGCACTATTGCAGCAAATAGTTGCAGTAAATAGTCGCAACGAATAGACATTCACGTGATTAATCGTCCTTTAACCAAGCTAATACGGCGACCTTATCTTCAAAGAACTTAACATCGTCGCCCATAAACCAGCTCGCAACCTTGGTCATCCATTGTTGTAATTGCCCTTGGCCAACTATGGTAACCTTTTCAAAATGGCGGCCAAATTTCACTCCGAATGTAATATCATCCCACACGGCTCTGGCTTCCCAGCCTTCAAGTTCGCGCACATCACACAATAAATACAAATCAGGGTCACTCACTTCGCGGATAGTTGATTCCACCATAGGCATCATGAGTTCATAATCTTAAAGCGTCAGCTTGCCTGTTAATCTCATTTCAATGAAAAAATCATCATCAACGGCAACCTTATTAACTATTGGCCGCAAGGGGCTTATTTGTTACACGCATCTAGGGTTAAGCTTATTAATTTAATTAATGGTAACTATATCAATTGAAACGAGAGTAATTGATAACAAATTAATTGAAACTTAATTAATTGAAACTTAATTAATACGATAAGCGTTAATAGTTAATTACGGGTAACTTTTTGGCCTCATTAAAAATAGCTAATTATAAAAATCTAAGTGCCACTTCCCGAAAAAATTGTTCGTGACATGAGTCACGTAAACTTAAGGATTATCAATTTTAAAACGATGCAAATCACGGATACTCGTTTAATTCAATAATATATTAACGTCATTATCTTTATGGGGCGTTAATATGAATAACAGACGTAATTTTCTTAAGCTTTCAGCGGGCATGGCTGTGGGTAGTTTAGCGGCAGCCTTACCTGCCTCAGCCGCAGAATGTAAAGACACCATTAAATGGGATGAAACCCACGACATTATCATCATAGGTTCTGGCTTTGCCGGCTTATCTGCCGCGATTAACACTAAGCGCCAAGGCATTAATAAGGTGCTAGTGCTAGAGAAAATGATGCAGTTTGGTGGCAACTCGGCCATTAACGGCGGCTGGTTTGCCGTGCCGCGTAACCCGACTCAACTAGCACAAGGCATAGTTAATGACTCCCCTGAAGAATTAGTAAAAGATCAGGTTATCGCTGGCCGCGGCCTAGCATCTGAGCCACATCTGTTAGCTATTGCTAATCGCGCCTTAGATGCTTACCACTTATGTGTTGATTCAGGCGTTAAATTCCGCGACGGCTTTAACCAGTTAGTGGGCGGCCATAACATTGCAAGAGCGGTGCGCACCGTTGATGGTACTGGCGGTGAAATTACCCGAAATCTCTACCGCGTGGCTAAAAATGAAGGCGTAGATTTACGCAACCAGCAATATGTTGAAGACTTCATCATGGAAGGCAATAAAGTTATTGGCCTTAAAGTACGCCGCAACTTCCGCTTCCCGAATCTAAAAACTGGCGAAGTAGTGCATATTAAGGCCGATAAAGGCGTAGTCATTGCCACTGGCGGCTTTGCCATGAACAAAGAGCTGTGTGCCATTTTTGACCCATCCATTGACCCAAGCATGGATTGCACCAATGCCCATGGTGCCACCGGTGAAGTGACTTTAACCGCTATGTCCCACGGCGCTTTGCCTGTGCACATGAACATGATCCAAACCGGCCATTGGGGATCCCCTGATGAAGGCGGCTTTGGTTGGTCTAATGCCTTGTTATCTATTACTTTTCACCAAGGCATGATAGTGAGCGTACTCGACAGTAAGCGCTTTATGAATGAGCGTCTCGACCGCAAATATTGCTCCGATAGAATTTTGGCGCAGCGTAACCCAGATAACTCGCCAGCCTATCCGGTAGGATTTTTCAATGCTAACGATTTCTCGTTAGATGACGATCGTATCGGCCGCGCCCTACGCGATGAAATGGCGTGGAAACTGGATTCAGTGCAAGCACTGGCTGACAAATTTAATATGGATGCCAAAGCCTTACAAGCTTCCATCGATCTCTACAATCAACACGTAAAACGGCAAAACGATCCCTTGTTTGACCGTGAAATGGATACCGCTAAGCATTTAGCGCCGCCTTTTATCGCCTCGCGCTTATGGCCAAAAGTTCACTACTGCATGGGCGGCCTTAAAACAGATGCTGACGGGCGAGTGATTGCTTCTAAAACCTTAGCACCGATGGAAAACCTTTATGCTTTGGGCGAAGCCACCGGCGGTATTCATGGCGTCAACCGTTTGTCATCGTGCGCCTGTTTAGAAGGTCTGGCGATGGGCTTTGTGGTTGCCAACACTATTACCGACACCAATGCTGAACAGTTAAAGGGGTAATCATGAAAAAGTTATTAACCGCACTCGTTATCACCTTGTCACTGGGAAGCACTGCGCAAGCGGGCGAACTATTCCAAGCTAAAGGCAAAATCTTTGGCCGTGACAATCACAGCGTTATCTATGACGATAAAAATGCTTGTAAGACTTGTCATGCATCAGGGCTTAAATCCACCACAGATACCGCTTGTATTGAATGCCATGGCACTATCGATACTATCAAGATAGATACTGATAAGTTAGTTAACAGCCACGCTAATCCACATCAGTCAGTGCATTATGCAGAAGCTATTAGCTGCCTTGCTTGTCACTCTGAACATCAAAAGAAAGCGCCATTGTGCAGCGAATGTCACCGCACGTGGTTTACTGAAATGTAAAAACTAAATTGGTAATAGATTGCCAACCCACAGCCAATCAGGCCCTCGCATTGCGGGGGCATATATTGTCCAAAGCATGATAGTGATAGGCTCTTATTTATTGCCATCCCCCTCCCCCGCGCTTCATATCCATTTGTACTATTCATTTGTACTGTTCATTTCATTCAAACCATTCATTTAAACGTTAGATAGAAGATATACCTAGGCTGGTTTAATGCATTATCTTAATTAATGCTTAAATAACACGCTAAAAGAGTATGCTAATTATTCCATTAAAGATTCAGGCATTAATGGTGAATGTAAACTTAATTGCCTGTTCAATAATTTTATCCCCCACATTCAAGCTTGATTATTTATTTTAACGGACTCATTACGCAGGTTTACACTAGGCTCTAGGATGAATTGCAGTCAACTGGCTTTTATGTAAACACAAAGCAGTAATAATGTTGTTATTTTTCACAGTCACCTACTAGCAGTTTTAATTTAGACTGATAGACTAGCCGCAGACAAAGTAAGACACTAATAAAGGAAAATAGTTATGTTTGAATGGATTGCCAGTCCTGAAGCCTGGATTGCCCTTGGCACTTTAGCGGCATTGGAAATAGTATTAGGCATAGATAATATTATATTTTTATCAATTCTAGTGGGACGCTTACCGGAAAAACAACGAGAATTTGCCCGTCGGGTCGGTCTATTCTTGGCGATGTTTGCGCGTCTAGCACTGTTATTTTCGATTTCGTGGGTAATGGGATTAACCGAAACTTGGTTCACTGTCTTAGATCAGGCTATTTCAGGGCGCGATGTCATTCTAATTGGTGGTGGTTTATTCTTGCTGGCAAAATCCACCCAAGAAATTCATCACAGTTTAGAAGGCGAGCACGAAGATCCGTCTGCGCCGAAAGCGGTCGCCAATAGCTTATTTATGGTGCTAATTCAGATCATGATTTTAGACATAGTCTTCTCACTGGATTCTGTGATCACTGCGGTTGGACTCGTCAATGACATTGAAATCATGGCGATTGCGATTATTGCCGCGGTATTAGTAATGATGTTCTCAGCCAAATCCATTGGTGAATTTGTCGATGCTCATCCATCCATCAAGATTTTGGCGTTATCTTTCCTCATCATGGTTGGCGCAATACTGATTGCCGAAGGCTTTGATGTCCATGTACCAAAAGGTTATATCTACTTTGCCATGGCATTCTCGTTAGTGGTCGAAATGATCAATATCAAGATGCGTAAAAAGTCACAACCTGTGACTCTGCATAAAAACACGCCAGAGTAACTGCTAGTTAGGGTTAGGGTCAGAGCCTTGCTCTGACCCTAACTATTCAACCCCATCCATAAACGACTACCAGCCCACAGACTCATTGCTTCCTTAGCCACGGCTCATATCCCCGCATAAATCCATGAACAAGCAGCAACTAATATACAAGTCGCAACAAAATCACAGGTAATATCGCACTTTTTAGCTATATATCCTTGATTTGGACAATCTTTTACTTTTAAATGTAGCAAGTTATTTACCAACTCTTTATTTCTTAGTTACCTCGCTTTGATAGTGGCTTCTGGCAATGTAAATGACCACTTCTAAGCCTAACTTCCTGCTAGCTTTCCATTTGAGGTAGTAAACGTGAGTCGCGCATACATTATTTACCCACTCTTAATCGCAGGTCTTAGCGTGCTACTTTGGGCGCTACTCAATCAGCCTGATCGCTTGCCACCTTGGCCACAAACGGTTCAAGGTTTTTCTTTTAGCCCCATGCAGCGCAACAATGACCCCACTCAAGGTCGCTTCCCAACCATTGAAGAAATCGATAGCGATTTAGCCTTATTGCAAGGTAAAACCCATGCGGTGCGTAGCTATACCGTCAGCGGTACTCAAGGTCAGATTGCCCACTTAGCTAAGCAATATGATCTTAACGTGGCGGTTGGCGCTTGGATTGGTCCAGATCTTGAAAAAAACAAGCAAGAAATTAATGAGCTACTTACCGTTTTCTCTAGCAATCAACGCAATATAGTGCGGGTGATAGTCGGTAACGAAGCCTTATTGCGTAAAGATGTCAGCGTTAATCAGTTAATTCAATATTTAGATAAAACCCGTAAGGCGCTCAATGTGCCCATTAGTACCGCCGAGCCTTGGCACGTATGGTTAGCTAACCCAAAACTTGCTGAGCATGTGGATTTTATTGCAGTGCACATACTGCCCTACTGGGAAAACTTGGATGTGGATTACTCCATTACTTTTATCCAAGATAAAATGAATGAACTGCAAGCCGCCTTCCCTAATAAAAAGATAGTGATCAGTGAAGTGGGTTGGCCCAGTCGCGGCCCTACACGTGGCGCCGCCAAGGCATCTCTTGCCAACCAAGCGCGCTTTTTACGTAACTTCTTAGAAGTGGCAGAGCGCCAAGGCTACACCTATTACCTAATGGAAGCCTTTGATCAGCCGTGGAAATCCAGCATTGAAGGTCAAGCAGGTGATTTTTGGGGCGTATACAATGCCGACCGCACCTTAAAATTCCCGCAATTAGAACCTGTAGTGAGAATTCCAGAGTGGCGCACTTTGGCAGGTATTTGTGTGGCTATCTCGCTCATTCTTATCAGTATCTTGTTCCGTGACAGTAAAGGTTTACACCACAGAGGCCGCGGCTTCTTAACTGTGATTAGTTTTGCCATAGCAACCGGCACAGTGTGGATCGTGTACGACTTTACCCAGCGCTATATGACCATAGGTACCTTTATTACTGGCTGTATTATTACCCTATCGGCCTTGGGGATTGGAGCCGTGGTGCTGGCCGAAGCTCATGAATGGGCCGAAGCGCAGTGGCTTAAAAAGTATCGGCGCACGCCCAAGCGCATGCTGCCAAATGAATATCACCCTAAAGTTTCTATTCATGTGCCAGCTTATAATGAGCCGCCAGAGATGCTCAAAGAGACACTTAACGCCTTAAGTCGCCTCGATTATCAAGACTATGAAGTGATAGTGATAGATAACAACACTAAAGATCCTAACGTCTGGCAACCCGTAGAGCAGCACTGCTTGACCTTAGGGGATAAGTTTAAATTCTTCCATGTTGACCCAATTTCGGGCTTTAAAGCGGGTGCCCTTAACTTTGCCTTAGGACACACGGCGAAAGATGCTGAAATCATTGCGGTTATCGACAGTGATTATCAAGTGGCGCCCGAATGGTTAAGTGAACTGGTGCCGGCCTTTGAAGATCCGAATATGGCCATAGTGCAAGCGCCGCAGGATTATCATGATGGCGATGAATCCTTGTATAAGGCCATGATCAACGCCGAATACCAAGGCTTCTTCCATATAGGTATGGTGACCCGTAACGAGCGTAATGCCATCATTCAACACGGCACTATGACTATGGTGCGAGCGCAAGTGTTGCAAGACATGCGCTGGAGCGAATGGTCAATTACTGAAGATGCCGAGCTTGGGCTGCGAATTTTAGCCGCAGGTTACGATGCCACTTATGTGCCGCGCAGCTATGGCCAAGGCGTCATGCCAGACACCTTTATCGACTATAAGAAACAGCGTTTTCGCTGGGCCTATGGCGCTGTGGTGATTATGCGCGAGCATTTATCCACCTTATTAGGTATGAATGATACCAAGTTAAGTAAGGGGCAGCGTTATCACTTCCTCGCGGGCTGGTTGCCGTGGTTAGCCGATGGCATTAACTTGTTCTTTAACCTTGCTGCGATTTTTTGGACCGTGTTAATAGTTTTGTTCCCTGAGCACTTTGCTACGCCAGAAGCCTTATTATCGGTATTGCCTCTGTCTTTCTTTGTGTTCAAACTCAGTAAGATGTTTGTGCTTTATCGCCGCCGTGTGGGCACTAATTGGCGTCAATCTATCGCCTCTTGTATTGCAGGCTTAGCGCTATCTCATACCATTGGCCGCGCTATGGTGGCAGGCTTTGTCACCAGTAAGATTGGCTTCTTTCGTACCCCAAAACTTGCGGCTAAAAACCGCTTGTTAAAGGCATTAATGGATTGCCGCGAAGAGTTACTGTTTGCCATTGCTATGCTCGGCGGCGTGTATCTGATCACTCGCGGTATAAATACTGGCAGCTTGACCCACAACGTCAGCTTAATTGACTTGTACATGTGGCGTTTGGTGATTTTAGTGCAAAGTATTCCGTTTATTGCGGCAGTGGTGGTGAGCTTAATTAGCGCTATGCCAGGCATTCCCGCTAAGTTAATTGAGCCGATGCGCCCGATTAATCGTGAAGAGCACATAGTCAAAAAATAAGCCTGAGCGCGGCGCTTAAGCCTTGAACACGTAAGCCTTGAAAGCCACCTTAATCGGTGGCTTTTTTATAGGCTAACGCCGCTATCGTTAAACGCTGGTAATGCTGGCAATAAGAGTGAAACTAGGGTGATGATAGTGAAACTTGTGTGGTGATAGTGAAACTAGGGTGATGAAAGTGAAACTATGCTGGTGATAGCTAAGCGATATCAATGCCATGGCAATCAAGCGCTACGCCTGTTTTGATATGATTTTAATACTGGTATTAATAGTTAGGACGATAACGACTCGGGCGCTTATCGCTGCAGCGCTTCTGCTCAGCAGTCACTCTTAGCGCAACTATTCCGGCAGTTCACTATTTATGCCACCAGCTTCCTTGTCAGCAAACACTTGTCATCGCCCCATAAAAATGTATGGTCCGCCTCGTTATTGCAAATGATATTTTCGATAACGAGGTTGGTTTGCGCTAATGTATTCGGAGTCTTCATTAGGTGCTACCACCCGCTCCACGATGAGTTCCGCGCTAGATTGTCCTCAAAAAGCCCAAAGCATACTGCGTTGCTGTTTTTTATGTCAGGTCTTCAATCTAGTGGTCTGACCGTTCTGCCATCTTTTTTATCATCTGCAAACTCGGCTTAAACTCTTACTTCAAATGCTTGCTTGGTCGATAACACTGACCACGCTATCCGCACTAACTTATTCGCCAAAGCGACAACCGCTACGTTAAATGGCTTTCTGGCTCTTAACTCCAAAATCCATTCACCAAAAACAGCGACTGCAACCTCTGGCCTTGATAAAATCGACCGTGCACCATGGATGAATAACGTCCTCAACGCTTTGTTGCCGCGCTTACTTATCCCCAAAAGCGTGGTTTTGCCGCCAGTTGAGTATTGATGTGGGACAAGCCCTATCCAGGCGGCTAACTGTCGTCCATTTTTAAAGTGACCCACATCGGAGATATCCGCTAAACACTGACTCGCTGTTAAATTTCCCACACCTGGGATAGATTTAAGCAGTTGAGCATCTTCATTTTGCTCGACAAGCTGTTTCAGCTTGTTATCTTGACCTGCAATACGCTCATTAAGCTGTAAATAGTATTCGTGATGCTCAATCAACTCCTGCATTAACATCTGAGGAATAGATTCTTTACTATAAGCAAGCCATTGAAATAGGCTCTTCATCTTGCTATGCCCTTTAGGGAAGCTCATACCAAATTCAAGCAAGATAGCTCCAATACGGGACATGCACGCGGTACGCTCTTTTACGTAACTAGAACGAATACGTTGGATCACTGAGATAACCTGAGCAGTTTCAGTTTTAACACCAACAAAGCGCATCGATGGGCGTGTTGATGCTTCCGCTATTGCATCAGCATCGATGTAATCATTTTTATTAGTTTTAACGTAAGGTTTAACGTACTGCGGAGGAATGAGTTTAACTTCGTGCCCAAAAGACTGGCACTTTCGAGCGAGCCAATGTGAGCCACCACATGACTCCATGGCTATGATTGTTGCGGGTGTTTGAGCTAAAAACTCAATAAGTTTTGCGCGAGATAAATGCTTTCGAAATTGCTCTCGACCGCTATAGTCATGAGCAACAAGATGAAAAGAAGATTTGCCTAAATCGATCCCAATTACTTTAATAGTAGACATGATGGTTCGCCTCTTTGTTTGCCTAACCCTAAGCTTAGCTTAGGGGTGAGGCGGACCATCTAATTAAGGCCGATAACCATCAAAGGGTTATCGGCCTTTACTCTTAAGCGTTAACTGACTTAGCTGCTACAGCAATTATCTGAGCACAAGCTAGCCAAAGGGCCAACTAGTCTTTCTGAGTTGGCGCTAAGCTCCACTGGGCGCCACTAAAGATATCTTGTGAAATAATCAGTGCTTGCTCTAACCACTCATTAAACACTTGGCATTCAGGCGTTTGTGATTGCTGCGCGCACAGCATTTTATCACCGGCGGGCGGCTGCACTATGCTGATCCCAGCGAGCGGGCGCACAGTGGCAGCTTGCGGCGATTTAAGCACAGTTAACAAGTTCTGCTGCGTATCCCCGAGCAAGGCCAAAATCCGGCGTGGCAACTCATACAAGGCAATCTCGCCCCATTGCTGCGGGCCATTAATACCATCAATCACAATTAACGGCGTGCGCAGTGACGTGGCAAACATCTCAGGGCTAAAATCCGCTTTATTAGCACTAATGACGCCAGTTTGGGTATAGCCGTCGTAATTAGGCCCAAGAAACGGTAAGTGATCACCAAACATCACGATTAACGCTTGTGGGTCTTGCGCTTGCACTGTGGCAATAAAGTCCATGATTTCACGGGTTTTGTAGTACATTTGATTGGCATATTTCACCGCCATCTCATTCGCGCCAGTCGCGCTTATCACCACAGGGCGGCGCTCGTTTAATGGATAATCCAAATGTCCAAAAATAGTGACTATGTAATTTAGCGTCGCTTGGCCATTATCGCGATTAGCCGCCGTTTTATCCCACACTTGATTAAATAACGACACATCGCTCATAAACTCGCGGTTCATGTCATCTTGGCGGAAATCATTAATCGACCAGTATTTATCAAAACCTACGCGATTATAAGCATTAACCCGATTCCAAAAGCCCGCATGATTGGGGTGTGAAGCTATGGTTTGATAGCCAGCATCGGATAAATAGCGCGGCAAGCACGGCACTTCATTGCGCAGCCAACCCTCAAAAAACACCGCATTTTGGGTGACAGGAAACCCGCATAAGGCTTCAAATTCACTATTGGCCGTATAACCACCAAATACCGGCGCTAGCACTGTGCTATTGGCTGTGGCTTGCCATAAATCGCGAAACCTTGGGTCAAACGGGTCTTGATTAAAGCCCACGTTGCCAAGCGCCATAGGATCCCAAAAGGATTCCAGCAATAACACATAAACATTGCGCTTATCGCTAATGCTGGCGGCGGGAGCTAAGGCTTGCGCTGGGAAAATACTGGTTTTAGCGGCTAACACTTGCTCTTGTGTTACTTTCGTTTGACCCCGCGCAATCACGCGACTGCCTTCTACCGTCAAATGCAGCAACAAGCCGCGATCTTTATAGTTACCCGGTTGATCCCACACCCTATCGCCCACATGGACATCAAACCATGCTTGTAAGCTACTGGATTGATTAACATAAAAAAATCCAGCCCCAACCAATAACGCCAGTAGCAACCAAGTGCGCTGCCGCTGCCAAGCAATCGCGACCATCAAGCCGCCAAATGGGATCAGTAGCGCCGCCCATAAGGCCCAGTAACGCCAATCATTAAATAACTGAAACATATTGCCGACGATACTAAAGTCATCAGGCATGATGGGGCTGCCTAAGATCATGAGCTTGAGCGCATTACTGACCTGCAGCACTAAGGTAAAGCTGGTGTACACTATGACCCAAGCTAAAAAATTGCGGCACAATACAAATAATAGCGCCGCGAATACCAGCTGAATAATGGCATCTTTAACCCAAACCCCAGGCCAAACCCCGACATCAAAACTGCTCGCAAGCCCCACTTGAATCAGGCTATACAAGGCCAGTGTATATAGCACCATATATAACCATGGTCGCCATAACGCTAAGCGCTTCTGTAAACGTGTTTTCGGGAAAACTATCCTTGATTGCTGCATATTGCCCTACATCCGAAACTAGCCAAGCTAGGTAACATATTGTGCAATATCATACTCATTTTGAAAGAATTTAATAGCTTAAGTCATTAATCATTCCATAACTTATACCGACTTATTGCAACCTGGCCTATCTCGGTTTTTGCGCCTATGGTTAAACCATCATCTTAACTTGCGCCATTTCTGCTATTTTAGAGGTTAGCGCGCCCAAGATGAATCAGCAAGACCAGCAATGCCATCAAAATCAATTAGTTAAGCAGATGCTTACATTGGCACTGGATTAATTAATCCATATATTGGTCGCCAGCAAAAATTGCTGACACATTGAAAAAGGCAAACCAGTTGAAAGGCTGGGACGCAAAACCACCGGTCTAAGGGGCATTTGTACCTATGATAGCGGCGATGCCATTGGTATCAGACTTGTCGCCTTATGCAGCAAGTCTAGTAATGCGTGTTGCCTTATTGAATTTCTACGCTCAATAAGGAAGATATATGTTTAAAACTCGTTTTTCCCCTCTCGCCTTAGTGATAGCTAGTGCATTGGTGCCGTTAGCGGCGCAGGCCGAAGTCACTATGCAGCAAGCTGCCGAACAAACGTTTAGCGTCATTAAAGCCATGAAACAGCGCGGTGAAGCTAATGATGGCGTGATTGTTGATGGTAACAAACGCTTTATTGTCTATAACGACTATCGTTTTGAACTGCATGATGATAATTACCCTAAATTTCCTTTCCCTTATGGCGGCGAAGAAGCCCTAGCCCCTTATTATGCCGCGTTCCCATTTTTAAATGATAAATGGGACATAGTGATGAATAATAACTACGGTTTTTATTTCATTCATGATGATTTTGGCAGCATGAGT
Organism: Shewanella sp. SNU WT4; assembly: GCF_006494715.1. Lineage (NCBI taxonomy): Bacteria > Pseudomonadati > Pseudomonadota > Gammaproteobacteria > Alteromonadales > Shewanellaceae > Shewanella > Shewanella sp. SNU WT4. Next base: position 1,761,810 of record NZ_CP041151.1, on the reverse strand, counting down.
AGCGACACTCAGGGTTGTTTTGTCGAATATTTTCCAGAACCCAGTTTCAGCGAAGATAAGATAATGCGCTTTGAAAAGACTGAGTGTATCAGCGCGCCTATGATTACTGACTTTGCCCTGTCTGGCATATTTGATATTGGTGCCACTGCCACTTGGCAAGGCCATGTGGAAGGTAATCACTATCAGCTGAGTTTAAGTTCACCGTCAACTAAAACGCAAATGTTTAACGCCACCGCCCCTGAGTTCTACCTAGGTAATCTGTCACCAAACACTGATTATCAATTAGCCCTGGAAGCTTGTAATACCACAGGGTGTGTAGCCGTAGAACCGATTACACTCACCACCAAAACCAGTCAAGCGGGTTTTCATGATGGTATTCGCCACTTAAATCACCTTGATGGTGAAATTGCCGCCCATGTGTCCTTGATGCAAAGTCACAGCTTAACCGCCCCCTTTGGCAATGATGAGTTAAATGCGCCGGATGTCGTGATCAACCGTGCTGCCATGCTGCTAGTGACGCCAGAGCTTAACGACATTAACCAGTTATGGGTTGAGGTGTATTTTGAAGGCGAGCTTATCGCGCGCGAAATCATGCAGTCGCCCGCCAATCAGCCCAAAACTGACCAATACGCCGTTGACGGTCGGCCAATGGTCATTTTTGACCATGATGTCTGGAGCTTGCCGCTTCAATGGAATTGGATGACCCCAGGCTTATCCCTTAAGTTTATCGATAATCATGGCCGCAGTTCAGAATTGGCGCAGCACAGTATTACCTTTGGCGGCGCGCCTGAGTTAGTCATCCAAAACATCGACATGGGCATGTTAACTAAGCCACGTGGCCGCAATACCATGGCTAACAATACTGCTGAACATGCCAGTGATTATTTTCAAAAAATCCCAGTATCTAAATTAGTGATGGGCCAATATGCCCCTGCCCATTTTGAAACTGTCACTATGCCTAATGGCAAAGTGTACACTGAACGCAGTGACACTGATGGTGGCTGGCATAGCGGTGATATGCGCGAAGCCATTGGTAAAGCGTTAATTTCAACGGGTATTAATAATGCTAACGTCGGCATTACTACCTCAGGGGGGTATTCACAGGCCTACAATCGCCGTTTTAACCAACTGACAGCGCACACTAATGTCGGCGTTTACACCCATCCAGACAATGGCTCAAACAAAACCGTAGTGCATGGCGGTAGCGGTGGTGGTGGCATTTTAACCTTGGAAGCAACCACAGGTAATGAATGGTCTCATGAAGTGGGACATAACTTTGGCAGAAGCCACTATCCGAGCATGGCCTCAGTGCATGATATGCAAAGCGGTTGGGGCTGGGATCAGGTATTTAACCGCTTTATCGGCAATATCGATTGGCGCGGTGCGCCAGCGATATCAAGTGCGGGCGGCGAAACCTCATTACCATATTTAGAGACATTCCGCTTTTTGCATGACGCCCAAGCCGGTGGTGAAAAGCAAAAAATTGGTTTAGTCAGTAACTTTACCCTTGAACACCCAACTCAAGCACGCCGCACGCAAGCTTGGTTAAATAGTGGCTTTAACCAAACACCTGACGGCAATTATCACTATGCCACATGGGATCAAGCGCAACAAACCTATGTAGAAGCCAACACTACAGCACCAGCACCAGTAAAAACCGGCATACCTGTGACAACCTTAGTGGGTATTTACGATCCTTTAGGTGTAAACCCAAGTCAAATTTATCCCGTGCTTTACGGTAACTACGGCAATGTATTTGATTTAGCGCCAGCCACCGACTTTGAAGCGCCAGCACTGAGCCCAGGTTGGCATCAATACCAAAGCTTAAGCGCTGAGCATTTAGCGATGTCAACGTGGAAAACCATAGTCGACAACGGCAGTCATCAACGTTTATGCCAATTTGCTTTTACTACCACCAACAACACTACAGTCAACTTAGTCGGTCATGTCGAGCCTAACAGCAACACTTGCCACGCCAGTGATGACATGCGTTGGAACTTAGGCGGAACTTGGCAGCAAATGGAATCGAGCGCAGGTGATTATTCACTGCTGTTCCCTTATGGCAAAGGGCAAATTACTTACAGCCCAACCCCTGAGATAGGTGAAGTGAATCTGTGTCAACTGACTGACATTAATAACCCAAGCCATAATGGTGCCGGCTTCGTGCAAGAGGGAAGCTGCGTGCAAATTGCAGGGATAAAGCACAGCAATAACCGAGACTGGAAATATGCGGTGAGGTCTGCTGAACAAGCCAACTACATTCACACTAGTGTCTGTCGTCTTGATGTCACCACTCGCCAAGGTCAGTCAATTTCTTATGACTTAGCATCTACGCGCTTACACGCTAACCAAAGCAATAAGTTCCACATCAACTTGCCGCAGCAAGAACTCAGCAACGTGACGCTAAGCTGCCAAGACGCTGAGGGTGTCACCATCCTAGATAGCTTAACGCCGTCAATAACCACAGGGATTGAAGACTTACCACAAGCTGTGATCATCGGCCAAGAGCATGGCTATCAAGTGCTGGACTCAGCCATAGGTCAAGGCTGGTTTGATCACACACAAGCCATGGACTTAGATAACTTATCTAAGCGCGATAGAAATGTGCTCGCCACCATGAGAGTGCGCGATCAACAACTGCCTTTATGCCGTTTTGATCTTGCCATTAATGGTAAAGTGGAAACTGTGCACGGTTTTGTCGAGCAATTAGTCACAAACGATTACCGTTGTACTGGCGGCGATGACATTAGCCTAGTGCAAGCAGGCAAAGAACAGCGGCTTGAGTCGCCGATTAACCAGTTCCAGTGGTTATCATTGTGGAACCCTGAGCATACTGGTGAGCGCGTACCTGCCAAAAACAGTAATGAAAATCTATGCAGCGTCAAAATTGACAGTTTTTACGGTGCAGGCTTTATCAATGCTGGTAATCAATGCGTGCAAATAAAAGGCATTAAGTGGTCAAACGGCAACGACTGGGTATTTACCAATAACCATAGTCAATACAATTACAGGTAATACTGTGAGCCTAACGCCCTAAGCGATAGCCCCCTCGACTGTTATAATATCTGTCACAGTCCCCCATAAAAAGCAGCCAGCGGATTTATCCGCTGGCTGTTTTTTTGGCTAATTCAGTGAAGCTTAAACAAATATTAACTGCGGTCATTTGAAAATTTACACTTTCACACTTACGCTAATATGCACATACATGTGTAGTTTAAGGAAAAACTATGGAAGCGCTTCTTCGGGGTTTGTCGATAAAAACTCGCCTATTTAGTCTCTTGTCGGTATTGCTCGTCATCATGATTGCTCTTGGCATCTATCAACGCGAATCTGTCGGCACAGTCAATAACATGCTTAATAACATGTTTGAAAATCAGCTCACCCCCATTGCCGCAATCTCTGATGCCAACATGCAAGCCATTTACCACAACCGTGCCTTATACAACTTAGTCATAGAAACTGATGAAGCCAAGATGTACGCTATTGACAAAGAGATGAAAGACTTTGATGCCAAGATGGAAGAAAAGTTAGACGTCTACCGTAAAACCTCAATGTCTGATGAAGAAATTAAATTGCTCAAAGAGTTTGAAGCATCTTGGGGAGTCTATGTAAAATCCGCCGCCGAGGTGGCAGCGGCATCGATAAAAGGTGACAACGCCTTAGCCATGTCCATCATGCAAGGTGCAACCACCGCCGCCTTTGACGCGGCGGATAATTTATTAACCGCCTTAGTAACGCTTAATATGGACTTGGCCAAAGTCGCTTATGTTGATAGTGATGTGCTAGTCGATAACATCACTAACACTCTGATACTAGTGATTGGTGCGGTAGTGGTATTGGTGTTGTTTGCCGGTTGGCAGGTCGCTTTCAGTATTTGCCGACCTTTAGCTGCAATCGTCGCCGACCTAAACGCATTAGCTCAAGGGGACTTGCAATCCAACCCCAAGAATGAAGGTAACGATGAAATTACCAGCATGCAAAAGGCGATGGCGTCAACGCGCGGCCGCTTGCGGGATGTGGTTCAAAATATTAAACAGGCCTCAAATGAACTCGGTCATTGTGGTAATAAATTGGTCGTCGCCGGTGAGCAAGTGATGGCAAGCTCTAAAGAGCAAGCTTCTGCCACCACCACATCGGCTGCGGCACTTGAGCAAATGGCCGCATCTATTGCTCATTTAGCAGATTCAGCCAAAGGCGCCAATCGACTAGCGGTAGAATCAGGTAAAGTGGCGCAATCGGGTGAATTGCAAGTAGAAAAAGTCTCTTCAGAAGTAGCTAACGTTAGTATCGCTATTAACGACTCATCACAAGATTTACGTAAACTGACTGAAAACATTCAGCAAGTAAGCAAAATTTCGGTAATGATTAAAGGCGTTGCCGAACAAACCAACCTGTTAGCCCTCAACGCGGCCATTGAAGCGGCGCGCGCAGGTGAGCAAGGTCGAGGCTTTGCTGTGGTGGCAGATGAAGTGCGTAACCTAGCGGCACGAACGTCTAATGCCACCCATGAAATTGATCAAATGATAGGTACAGTGCAACAAGCCGCCGATAGCACAGTGGCGAACATGAACGCCTATTTGCAAACCATAGAGTCAGTGAAAACCAATGCATCGCTTGCCAGCACTATGATGGCGCAAGTGGATAAAGGCTCGCAAGATGTGGTGCATTTAATGACTGATATCACTCAAATGCTCAACGAACAATCAAGCGCGAGTAATGAAGTGGCAAAATCGGTGGAGTCGGTCAATACCATGTCGAAGCAAAACGTGGTGGCGTCTGACAACGTTAACCGTGAAGCCATGCGCTTAACTGAGATAGTGCGCGAGCTCAATAACGGCACTAACTTCTTTAAACTCTAAACGCCAAGGTACGCACCACTGACTTAGGTTGTCAGTGGTGCGCTGCTAATGCGGGCTTAACACTCGCGGCCTCGTAAGTTCAGGTGCAACATTCAATCGTTAACCTAACATCCCACGCTTCATTCATTGACCGCGATTCATGCCACATCAATAGACGTAAACTTAGGCAGATTGCTGCTCATTCATCGCCAGCGCCATGGCTTCAGCAATACGAATACCATCGATAGCCGCCGACATAATGCCGCCCGCATAACCCGCGCCTTCACCGGCTGGGTATAGCCCTTTGGTGTTCACACTTTGATAATCACTGCCACGCTTAATCGACACCGGTGACGAGGTACGAGTTTCTACCCCGGTCATCATGGCCTCTTTCATAGCAAAGCCGTTGATTTTCTTGTTAAAGGCTGGAATAGCCTCGCGAATAGCTTCTAGGCAATAGGCAGGTAAAATCTCGGTCAAATCGGTAAGCTTAACCCCAGGCTTAAACGATGGCTCAACTTTACCAACTTGCGACGATGATTTACCCGCTAAATAGTCACCGACTAATTGCGCTGGCGCATCATAGTTTTCACCGCCCAAGACATAGGCCGCGCTTTCAAGCTGACGCTGGAATTCAATCCCAGCTAATGGGCCGCCAGGATAATCGCTCGGGTCGATACCCACCACTATGGCACTGTTCGCATTGCGTTCATTGCGCGAATATTGGCTCATGCCGTTAGTCACGACTCTGTGTTCTTCAGACGTTGCCGCCACGACTGTGCCACCAGGACACATACAGAAGCTATACACAGAGCGACCATTTTTACAGTGGTGCACTAACTTGTAATCGGCCGCGCCTAACAGTGGATTACCAGCATGCTTGCCAAATAACACTTCATCAATTGACGACTGATTGTGCTCAATCCGAAAACCGATAGAAAATGATTTAGCTTCTAAATACACGCCTTTGCGATGCAGCATTTCAAACGTATCGCGGGCACTGTGGCCAGTCGCTAAGGCGATAAATTTAGAATGGATCACTTGGCCATCGGCTAAGGTCAGCCCAGTGATTTGACCATCAGCAATATGGACATCATCAACACGGGAGTTAAAGCGGATTTCGCCGCCCAGTTCGATAATCTTGGCGCGCATTTTTTCAACCATGCCCACCAGCTTATAGGTGCCTATGTGTGGCTTGCTGACATATAAGATTTCAGCCGGGGCACCCGCGTCAACAAAGTCGCGCAACACTTTACGGCCATAATGCTTTTTATCATTCACTTGGGTCCACAGCTTACCGTCAGAGAAGGTACCTGCGCCGCCTTCACCAAACTGCACGTTGGATTCAGTGTTCAACTTACGATTACGCCAAAAACCAAAGGTATCCTTAGTGCGTTCCCGTACTTCTTTACCGCGCTCAAGCACAATCGGTCGATAACCCATTTCTGCCAGCACTAACGCGACAAAAATGCCACATGGCCCAAAACCTATCACTACCGGCCGCTCATTGAGCTCTTCTGGTGCCTTAGCCACGTATTGATACGTCATATCCGGCGTTGGCCGCACATTGTTATTGTCCACCTGCTGAGCCAGCACAGCGTCATTGTCTGTGGTGTTCACATCTAAGGTGTACATTAAGGAGATTTTATTCTTATTGCGCGCGTCAAACCCGCGGCGAAATACGGTGACATCGAGCAATTGTTCAGCGCTGATACAAAGGGCGGTAAGAATAGCTTGGGTTAATTGTTCAGGCTGGTGATCAAGCGGGAGTTGTACATTGGTAATGCGGATCATGGTTTATCCAAACTTTATGTTACTTGGTTATAGTAAAAATAAATAAATGCCGAGCATCTAGTACTCAAATGCCTTGTCTTGGCTGGATTTAATATTGCATTTAACAGCGCAACCAGTAATATACTGACGCTGAAAATAGTGCGAACGCACTGGGTTAACCGCGAAAGTTTACCAGAAACTGCCGCACAATAGCGATGAGAAATATGGCATTTGTTGTGACTGAAAACTGCATTCGGTGTAAATACTCCGACTGCGTGGCCGTGTGCCCGGTGGAGGCCTTTCATGAGGGTCCAAATTTTTTAGCCATCAATCCTGATGTGTGTATTGATTGTGATTTATGTGCCGCTGAGTGTCCGGCTAACGCGATTTTTCAAGAAGATCAGCTACCTGCTGGCATGGAAGTGTATCGCGAATTAAACCGCGAATTAGTGCAAGATTGGCCAGTGATAACTGCCGTGATCCCGCCGCCCAGTGATGCTGATGAGTGGAATGGTGTCACTAATAAACTGCCGCTACTCAAGAGATAACGGCACTACTTGAGCGACATAGTACCAACCAACCAACCAACCGTGTTAATCCATGAGTTCGCGCCAAGCAATGAAGCGCAAGCAATGAACCACAGCCGATTTGCCACAGGCAATGAACCACAATTGTCGCAACCTAATGCTTGGCGTGTAAAGGCAACCATGCTGCCAAATCACGCCAGCCTTAAGCGTTATCAACGCTAAAAATTAGCCTCTGTCGCAACGCCTTTAGTCACGACTACAGCTTGAGTATCAGCAAAGATAAAGAAAGGCGCAGCGTCGTCTTGCCGATTGATAGCCTCTGGGTCGTCATTTTGCGCCACGCAGGTATAACCTAAGCTGTAATTGCCCGCGACCACAAAACCTAATTCGTAACCTTGACCTATCACTTGTTTATTAGCATTGAGTATGTCGTTCACTCGCGCCGCTGCAATCGGAGCAACTTGAGGTGCTGGTGTTGCAGCGCCTCTAAAATCACTCATATTGTCAAGTGAGGTTGATTGTGGATACAAGTACACGACTTGGTGAAAGTCACTGCCAGCCGCTGCAATTTCACACTCTGAGGTTAACGCACTGGGAATAGTACCTTTAATGCTCCCCACATCGATTAGGCTATTGGCCGCATTCTAAGCGTTAACCCCTTGGCACTTAACTTCTACTCTTTAGCATTCACATCGCGCGGTAACCAATCCACAGTCACGCCGACTTGCTCAAACATATCTTGGCTAATTTGGATTTTATCGCCCCAGCGCGATAAGAAATCTGGGCTTGGTGCTGGGCTATGCACGGCGCTTATGCCAGTTTGAATGATTTTGGCAGCGCAATTAGGGCAAGGGAAATGAGTGACCCAAATCTCGCAACCACTTAAGTCGCGCTTAGCGTAAAGAATGGCGTTCTCTTCGGCGTGTAAGGTTTTTAATAGCTTCATCTCACGGTTATCAGTCTCGGCGCTATCGGAAATACCATGGGGATAACCGTTAAAACCAAGCGACACAATACGATTATTTTCAGTGATCACAGCGCCAACTTGGGTCGAAGGATCTTTACTCCACGAAGCTACCAGCTCTGCCATTTGTAAAAAACGTGTCGCCCATTTAGTCATCATCAGGTCGTATCCTTGTTGTGTTGCAAAAATTTAGCACTCTCATCAGGCGCTATTTTCTATCCCACTTCAAGATAAATCAACCGCAAATAGCCATGGAGCCTGATAGTTAGCCATTTCACTTAAGTCGGCGCACCCATAATATGATTATCAAGAAGCCGCTACCAAGTATCACTACTTAAACGGGCAAGGCGCGCTTGCGATTCACTGCAATCGGTTTGCAGCATTAATTCATGCAAGGTGATAGTGGGCGACTCCCGCAGTAAGCGCGCCAGTTTTTGAGTGAGAGTTTCCAACTTATCGGCATGGGGGATAAGCCCATCATTCATCTTTTTAAGCAAGTACGGCCAATTCGCAGCGGTATTAATAACCACAAGCCCGCTGATCTTGGTATTGCTACTGTCATTGTGACTTTTACTATTACCGCCCATCACAGCCACTCGCGTGGCTAATGCTGCAGCTAACCATGCTCTAAATGCCGAGATATCCATAGCCTTGCCAGTCAGTTGCCAATGGCGTGAACGGCGCACGCGCGCAATAGCGCAGTGATGGTGCGCGGCAATAAGCTGCGCTTCAGTGACCACCTCGCGGCCAATACGATGAATCAGCGCAGGCAATGCAATACAAATATGGCTTTGGTGTAGTTTCGGCTTCATGGGGCTGATTTGGCTTAATTTTTTGGTTTAGTTATTTGGCTTAATCGCCTGTCATGATTGTTAGATAAAATGTTTAGCGCCAGTGCTTAACGAGCGAGTAAGCTCAATTCATAACACCTAATCAATGACCTAGGCGTTATACCACAGTTGCCAAAGGATGACGGCTGATAGTTGTAAATTAACCAGAAAGAGCCCCAGATTATTAGCAACCTGGGGCGCTGGTGTTAACCCAAGCTCATAGTCCTAGCCCTTGGACTTAGCCTGAGCCCTAGCCCTTAGGCAGCGATGCTTGATGGGCTTGAATAAAGCTATCCATCTGCGCCTTGGCGCGAATATTGGCTTTCTCCAATGATTCATCCGAACCCATAGCGGTAATAACCTCATAATAACACTTGATTTTGGGCTCAGTGCCTGAAGGTCTCACTATCACGCGGCTAGCATTATCTAGGCGGTAAATCAGTACGTCACTGCTGGGTAAATCTATGGTTTGCTGACTGCCATCGGCTAAAGTGCGGATGCCCACTTTAATATCATCAATACTGATAACGCTGGCATCTCCAATCTTAAGCGGCGGCTTAGCGCGAAGCCCTTCGCCGATATTTGGAGTATTAGGCTCAAGTTTAATGCTGATTTGCGCATTGAAATGCAGCCCAAATTGACGATAAATCTCGCTTAATCTGTCCCAAATGGTTTGACCTTGGCGAGTTAATTCCGCCGTTAACTGCGCAAAGGCTAACTGCGCGCTCAAGCCATCTTTATCCCACACTGTGCTGCCAACGGTATAACCTAAGGCTTCTTCATAGGCGAATAAAAAGGGTTGTTTTTGGGTTTGGCGCTGCTGCGCCACATTCATCAACCACTTAAAGCCAGTTAAGGTCGTAAAACTTGTGGCGCCCATGCTATCGGCGATTTTAGCTAATAAGCTTGATGACACTATAGTGTTGCCCACCAGCGCGCCCTCGCCGTCCTTTTGGCTCAAGTGCTTAGCATGGGTTAGCAAATAGTGGCCCAATAATATGCCCACTTGATCGCCGCTTAGCATCTGATAATCACTCTCGCCGCCATCATTATCTTTACGCACCGCAACCGCAAAACGATCGGCATCGGGATCATTAGCGCACGCCAGTAATGCCTGATGGGCTTTGGCCTCGGCAATCACTAAATCCATGGCGCCCGGCTCTTCGGGATTAGGAAAAGCCACAGTGGGGAAATTGCCATCGGGTAACCGCTGCGCCGCGACTGAATACACTTGAGTAAACCCAGCTTGCGCTAATATCGCCTCAGCCATAGGCGCGCCTACGCCGTGCATCGCGGTATAGCTCATGGACACTAGTTCGGGGCGCAATGATGCATGGCCCGATGACTTAAGCTCAGATGCATTAAGCTCAGGAGCATTAAGCACAGCTTGCTGATAAATATCGTAATAATCTTGCTCTAAACGTTGCAACTGCCCGCTCGCAAGGCCGTCATTTAATGGCATTAGCTTAATGATGTCAGTGCTTTTGGATTGAATGCAAGCCGCTATACCTGTGTCATGGGGCGTAATAATTTGCGCGCCATTGTCCCAATACACCTTATAACCATTGTATTGCGGCGGATTGTGACTAGCAGTGACCACTATGCCAGCGGCGCAGTTAAAGTGCTTGACCCCAAAGGCCACCAAAGGCGTGGGCGCCACTTGATAAGTGAGTTTAACTTGATACCCCATAGCTAGCAGTACGGCCGCGGTATCTTGGGCAAATTGCTTAGAATCATTGCGACCATCATAGCCAATAATGACGCCGCGCCGCTTAGCATCGCTCACTTGCGCAGCTAAATATTGCCCAAGGCCCGCCGTAGTTTGCCTGACTAATAAGCGGTTCATGCGCATGGGGCCTGCGCCCACCACGCCGCGAATGCCAGCGGTGCCAAAATCTAGGCGGCCAGCAAATAATGATGCAAGCTCAGCCTCATTATTACTTGTAAGCAGCGCTTGCAAATATTCACGGGTTTGACTGTCAGGATCGTTAGCAATCCATTGATTCACTTGTCGCGTTAAATGGCTATTCATAGCATCCTCATGGGCTGAACTTATGTTATCTACCATAAGCAATCCCAAGGTGCACGACAAGTTAATCGCCATTCACTTAAGGCTGTTTACGCCGTTTTCGCCAGATTGGGCTTATCGCTTTAATCTATCTAACGCTGAGTTTGCGCAAAGCAAGCTCAGTAAGGCACAAACGCAGCAAGGCCAAGGCTTAAATATTTGAGGAATGCTTGAGGAAAGAGGAGTGAGGAAAGCATTAGCAGAACTCGCCCTTAACTAATGTGGTTAAGAGTAAGCTCTGCTAAATAAAAGCTCAGTTAACTATTGCTGTGATTACAGCTTAACTAATACGCGGCCAGTGATTTGACCTTGGGTAATAGCATCGGCGCAGCTAGCAACATCTGTTAATGCCACTTCGCGGCACGCCGCACTAAAGTAACTAGCTGGCAATAACTTAGCTAAGCGCTGCCAGGCTTGCAGGCGCTGTGGATACGGGCATTGCACTGAATCGACGCCGCGCAAACTTACGTTGCGTAAAATAAATGGCATTACCGTAGTAGGTAAATCAAAACCGCCGGCTAAACCGCAGGCCGCCACGGCGCCGTTATAATCCATTTGGCTTAATACCTTAGCTAACACTTTGCTGCCAACGGTATCAATAGCGCCAGCCCACAATTGCTTCTCTAGTGGGCGAGCATCTTGTTCAAACTCGCTGCGCTCAATAATGCGCTTAGCCCCTAATTCGGTCAGCATGGCGCCATTAGCGGCGGCGCGGCCAGTCACAGCGGCCACTTGATACCCTAATTGCGCTAATAAGCTTACCGCGACTGAACCCACGCCGCCGCTAGCACCAGTAACTAAGACTTCACCGCGCTCAGGGGTAATGCCAGCATCCATTAACGATTGCACGCACAGCATAGCGGTTAAGCCAGCAGTACCTATCATCATGCTGCGCTGCGGCGTTAAGCCGTCTACTAATGGCACTAACCAATCGGCGTTTACCCGCGCTTTTTGCGCCATGCCGCCCCAATGGTTTTCACCTACGCCCCAACCTGTTAGCACCACGTTATCACCGGCTTGATAGCGCGCGTCGCTGGAATCAATGACAGTGCCAACAAAATCAATGCCAGGCACCATAGGAAATTCACGAATAATTCGCCCGCGCCCAGTAATAGCTAAGCCATCTTTATAATTAAGTGAGCTGTATTGCACTGCCACAGTCACATCGCCCGCAGGCAACACGCTGTCATCGAGCTGCTCAATACTGGCAATCGTGCGCTTATCTTGCTGATTTAATACCAAGGCGGTAAAAGTCATAATGAATACTCGTTAGGTTATCGATTAATTAGCTTGAGTGTAACCGACTAATGCCTTGCCATTACATGAAACATTATTTGGCTAAGCCAGAATGGGATCTCAATCCCTTGTTACCTGCTTAAGTCGAAATGCGTCTGACTGCCCGCACGCCCGTTGCGCGGATTATGGAACTAATTGTCCATAGTGATTGGAATTATCGGCCGTGTTGCTTGATTAACGCTTCAGGTATTGTGCCGTCATTAATAACGCCAAGCCCTGTTTGGTCTGCCACATTGTTTTGACGAGGAAAGTGTATGACTCACCCAATTATTGCCGATTTAATGTCTCGTTATACTGCCAAGAAATATGATGCTAGCCAACGTATTAGTGCAGATGATATGGAGGTGATTAAACAAGCCATTCGTTTATCGGCCTCGTCAATCAATGCACAGCCATGGAAGTTTATCGTGCTAGAAAGTGAGGCCGCTAAGCAGCGTTTTCATGATTCATTTGCCAATAACTTCCAGTTTAATCAGCCCCATGCTAAAGAAGCGTCGCACACTATTTTGTTTGCTTACAATCCGCATTTTACTAAAGATCAGTACAAGAAAGTGGTGGATGCTGAAGTGACCTCAGGCCATCTGCCCGCGGATAAATACAATTACATGCTAGATAATGCTTACGCTTTTGCTGAATTAAATACCGATGAGTCGGGTTTTAATGGTCACTGGACCAAGGCGCAAACCTATATCGCCTTAGGCAACACCTTGCATACTTTAGCGCGTATGGGCATAGCCTCAACCCCGATGGAAGGCGTAGATTCGGCCTTAATTGGTGAGTTGTTTAAAGAAGAACTCGACGGTTATGTGTGTGATTTTGCGTTGGCGCTTGGCTATCACAAAGACAATGAAGACTATAACTATGGCCTGCCTAAAGCACGCTTACCCATAGAAGATGTCATTACTGTTATCTAATCGGACGTTAAGGCTTAGCATTACTTAGCTAGTCTACTTAGTTAGTCTACTTAGTTAGCTTGCCTGGTATGTAACATTAGCCGCAGCAAACCCAAGGCCAGACACTATTCTGGCCTTTTTGCTATTTGCGCTTGGTTACTGAGTTGCTAAGTGCTGAGTTGCTAAGTGCTTAGTTGCTTGCTTGGTTGCAAATGTTGAATCATGCCCTAGATTGCTAGGCTCATCATTCAACTATTCACTCACGGATCCACTCACTTCTTCGCGCCATCATCAAACGGCTTGATGTGATAATAACGATCAAAATCTGGAATATGCTGCTCCCAGCGCGGGATGGCACCTATGTAGTTTTCTACCGCGGCAATAAATTCTGTGACTAAGGCGGTTTTGCGTCGGTGGGGATACAAGGCATATAACGCTAAACCTTGATTATCATGGGCATACTCAGTTAATAGCGGCCTTAACTGCATGTCGGCAAGCGGTCGGTAAAGCACAGATGAGGCGATAGTGGCGTAACCTAACCCCGCCTGCACGGCTTCAAGTAAGCTTCTAACATCATTCACTTTATAATTGCCCTGCATAGGGTAATCAATAAAGCGCTTAGAGCCTGGCTGCTCATTAAAGCGCATCATATCCACAGTTAAGCTGCCGTTACTGTAAATCACCGCCGGTAAATGGGAGAGTTCTTCTGGGGTTTTCACTGCGCCATAACGCTCAATAAAGGCATCGGATGCCAAAGTCACAACTCGAATATCGGCAATCTTTTTGGCGATTAAGCTTGAATCATCTAAGCGCGCTAAGCGAAACGCTACATCGAAATGATCAGAAATAATATCCGAGCGCTTATCATCCATCAGCAGCACTATCTCAACCTCAGGAAAACGCTGCATAAAGTCAGTGATCACAGGTTGCAGGTACAGTTGCCCAATATGCAAAGGCGCGGTAATGCGAATGCGCCCTTTAGGTTCTGCCAGATACGAGTCAGCAATTAAACGCACCTGATGCAAGGTATCCACCAACTGATAGGCTTGCTGCAATATCTCTTCGCCAGCGGGCGTCAACGCAAACGAGCGCGTGGAGCGATTAAGTAATTGCACCCCAAGTTCAGTTTCCAGCTTTTTAATCTGTTTCGATAAGGATGAGTTATCCATATCATGCAGCGCTGCGGCTTTAGTAAAAGATTGCTGCTGCACGACATCGATAAAAAGCGCCAACTGTTGAACTAATGACATAGATTTCCTTGTGATAGAGAGCTCTTCAAGCGCCGCAACATAGCGCCTTTATCTTACAATAAAACAACCAGTTAGAATATCGAGCGGCTAATGGCCTCACCAATATGACTAGGCTTGTCTTTCAGCCTTTAGCCAAAATAGCGGCACCAGCCAACATAATGGCGCAGTATTTTTTGTGCCAAAGCTCACACGCATGAGCAAAAATCAAACAACAACAAAACGATAGCGATATAATCCACTGCGATTACTTAAAGTCATCAGCAATAAATACCGCCCACAGTTAATTACTGGCATAAACAGTCACAAGACAATCTTAACTAAGTAACCACTAAGCAGTGGGCGCAACCTGATGTAAGCCACTAACATCTCGCAGCGACTCAGCCAGGGGCTAAGTCCAATCATTCACCGACAGAGTGAGGTCAAGGAGTCATCACCTGCATTTTGTCATTGTTTGTAATTACCCATGAACAACCCATACCTAACCTTAAAATTAGATTTTGGTGCCACCTTAGCGCACATTGAACAAGCCTATGATGAACTGCAGCAAGAGTATCACTTAGCCTTTGAGCGCGGCTCTAAGGTCTATGCCAAATTGATGCTGGATGACATAACCGCGGCCTATCGCTTGCTATCGCATCCGGAATCGCGCCAAGCCTATGATAGCGCATATAAAGACCAGCTTATCCAGCATTACAATTTGCAGCTTTCAACTAAACGCAGTTATGAAGATTGGGTCACGATTGAATCGAGTTACCCCGAAGTGCGCTTACTTGAAACCAGCTTAAAGATGATTTCACCGCGCTTATCACTGGCGTTTCGCAGTGAATTATTGCATTCGCGTGAATACCTTAGGGTCACTAATCTGGTTAAAAGTATGGGCATTGAAGCCAATCTTGCCGCGCCGACATTAGCCCCAGCATTAACCGCAGCCAAGATACCAACCCCAGCTGCTAAGCGCGCCCGCCTAAACTTTAAACCACTTTTTTGGGGCACAAATTTGCTGTGGTTGCTGTTAATCGCAGGGATTGGACTCGCGAGCTAGGAAGATGCACGCGACAGTGGCTTGCAATGGTGGCTTGGTATTAAGTGCGGGGGCTAGCTATTGGGGCTTAAGGTAAAAAAAATGAATATGGCCAGCAATGGCGATATTCATTTTTTTAAATGGGTAAAGACCTAAGTTTAGTCTTCCATCCAATCTAAATTTGGCATGGCATCTAAATGTTGGCTATAACGCTTTTCGTTAAACTTGGCGCCATTAAGCATGACATCACTGACTTCAATCGCCAGCGCACAGGCCATCCACTCAATCGCTTCTTCGCGCGGCGTACCTGTCATCACTAAACGCATTAACGTCTCTTTCACCTTTTTTGGCTCACCGTCGGCGATTTGATTTTCGACGGTTTCAATCAAGGTTTCTTCAGTCATGTAACTTTCTTGCTGATTATCCATTTTTACGGCTCGGTAATGAAATTGCCGCCATTATGCCGCAAGCGCAATCTTAGCCAAAGAGTTAATCACGATTAGTCACAGCTTAATTAGCTTTGGCGTTACCGCTTATTGATTGCGTTCACTTTTAAACGCCTCAAGCATTCTCATTGATGGTTTTACTTAACTGCTTGATAAACTTAATTTTACTATTCTCAGGGCTACCATTATCTTGGTAACCTGATATTTGATAACCACTAGCAATGAGCAACTGCAACATAGCTTGATACTGGTTCATCGACTTTACACTAATGGCACTATATCCGTGATTAAGCGCCCATAATTCTTGTTGCTCGCGAAGCTTAGTGGCAACCCCTTGTTTTCTATAATTTGGCGCAACGCCGCCAAGCCAGCTATAGAACTCAATATCAGAAATCTCATAACCAATTTTGTATGCCATTGGCTTGTCATTGTGACTTGCGATGAGAATTAAGTGCGCTTTAGCTGTTAATGTAGCCATTAATTTATTTGCAGTTGTTCTGCCATCAAATTCAGGTATTTGCGCATCCACCTCTAACACTTCAGCTATCGTTCCCAAGCGAAAATCAAACTTCATCCATATTTACCTTTCAAGCCATAACGCCCGCCTAAGGGGCAGGCAACGCATACCACTAAACTCAATCGCAACCACATGAACCATAGCAGTTCATTGGGACTGAAAACGCCACGCGTTGACAGCCCCAACAAGGCATTAGTTATGATTCTGATTTATCACCACTTTGATGCAACTGACGCTCAAGGCCTAGCAGGAAACTTTTAAGAACTTGGTCTTTACACTCTCTGTAATGCTTGTTATCTGGCTTACGGAAAAATGCATTCAGTTCATGCTTGCTTAAACTACAGTCTGCACGTTGCAGAATCTCCAGAATGTCTTCAGCTTTCAAGTTCGCAGCAATACGTAATTTTTGAAACACAACATTATTGCTTATTTTCTCTACCGCTCGAGGTTCATCACCATCACGTTTACCACGCTTAAAATCGATGAAGCCATTCAGAAATAAAGCTAGCTCTCTATCGCTAAGTTCAACAAAAGAATCATCTTCTTTATTTTTCAGCCAGCTAGAGACTTGTCCATCGACTACAGCAAAGTCTGCTAAAGAAAATATTTGGGAAATTGCCAGTTCATTCAGATTGAAGGTTTGGCTTACGCGGCATAAAACATCATTATTGGTCAAAATAGTTCCTAGTCTTAGGTAAATCCAGTGCTATCGAGGTGATTACTGGAAGGCTCGGATTTTAGCAGACTTGCTGCTTGCGCCCTACCCATTGTGCCAATTCACGGGCAATCGTCACGTTTTAGTATGGCTGCGCGTTTAGCTCATGAGACAAGTAACAATGCGCAAACGACTGAGTTTATCAATACTCACAGCACCTAAGTCTACATCCGACGGCATTCCCATACATAGCTAGTCCTTGATGTGAGCCGAGTATTAGGTAAATAAATGAGATGTTGCCTGGTAACTCACTCCGAGGTTTCGATTCACTCGACGAGTGCTAACAAGATTGTGGGCAGAATTGGGTTGATGCTAGTGAAGGCATAGTGATTTGAATATTGACAGGTCAAGTCCAGACCATTCTAAATAACAGCTAATCACCTGATTTTACTGATTTAACTAAATTAGCTTGCCCTTTAGTTGACCTTAAGCCGCCACTTCAGCTCACGACGGCCACGGATAAATTGCCCGCAAACATATTCATCAGCAACAGATGCGGGTACCATTCGGCCCTTACAGTTGACTGAGACCTTGTGACGTGATGAAGCAAAAGATTGAATTACTAGCCCCCGGCGGCGATATTGATGCCATTAAAGCTGCGATTATTGCTGGCGCTAACGCCGTTTATTGCGGTTTAGATACCTTTAATGCTCGTAATCGTGCGGCTAATATTTCTTTCGATCAACTGGTTGGGGCTATCCGCCTCGCTCACCAATATGATTGCCGCATCTTCTTAACGCTTAACATTGTGATATTAGAGCATGAGTTTAAAAGCCTAGTTAAATTGCTTAATCGCTTAGTTAACACCACGCTCGATGGCGTGATAGTGCAAGATCTCGGCTTATTGTATGTGCTGCGTCAATATTTCCCGACACTGGATGTACATGCTTCAACCCAGCTCACCACCCATAATGCTGGCCAAATTCCCTTTCTTAAACAGCTTGGCACCAGCCGAGTTAATTTATCGCGCGAGCTTAACTTACGCGAAATTACGGCGCTGGCTAAGGTGGCACAAACCCATGACATGCTGCTTGAAGTGTTTGTTCATGGCTCGCTGTGTATTGCATTTTCTGGCTTATGTTATTCAACGTCGGCGTCTGCGGGTAACTCGGGCAACCGTGGTCGTTGCAGTCAAGCGTGCCGCGAGGAATATG
Source organism: Shewanella sp. SNU WT4 (assembly GCF_006494715.1). NCBI lineage: Bacteria > Pseudomonadati > Pseudomonadota > Gammaproteobacteria > Alteromonadales > Shewanellaceae > Shewanella > Shewanella sp. SNU WT4. The sequence continues at coordinate 1,743,518 of NZ_CP041151.1, read as the reverse complement.
AAACCACTGAATCTGGCCATAATTTTCCGCTCAATATTAAAGACAACTCGGCGTTTTTTGATTTACCGGCCCTGATTAATGCCGGCGTATATTCGTTTAAAGTGGAAGGACGCATTAAAGGCGCGGGCTATGTTCACACTGTCATCGACAGTTTTCGTAAGCAAATTGACGGCTTTATTGCCACCGGCGAGCTCACCCAAGATGGTGAACGATTATACCAAGTATTTAATCGTGACTTTACCAATGCCTTTTTGCGCGGTGATTTAAACCAATCCATGTTTATTGATAATCCACGCGATCATTCTGAGCATCACTTTATCGGTAAGCTGCGCGCCACTCCGGGGGATACGATTTCTGTGGTGCAGATTTTTGATACCACACAGCAAGTACGTGAAGACAAACAGCAAATCAATCATTCTGTAAGTGCTAAAATCGCTCACTTAAGCATAGAAAAAATCAAGCTGTCACTGCAATTTACCAGTGTGGTTGGCAAGCCGCTCACCTTAACTGTGACCACAGAGCCAAGCGATAATCTAATGAATCACAGCGTGGCTGCGCAAACCATAGTGTTAACTTCGCGCAGCTTACTGCAAGCCACTGCACCGTTAAACGCCGATGATGGCGATGCGATGACAGCGGCCATAGAAAAACGTTTTAAAAGCATTGCCAACGCCAACTATGAATTAGTGATGCTAGATACGGCGCAATTAAACGCTGGCTTAACCATCCCTTATCGTGAAATTACTCAGCTTAAAAATGAATTATTAGCTTACTTAAATGAGGGTATAGCGACCATTGCTGAGGTTACTTTGCCTAAGCTTGAGCATCATCCTAAGCCTAGCGGGCAAGCGCCGCGGCTTTCACTGCTGATTTGCGACCCTGCTGATGCCGCGCTTGCGGATGTCACCAATAGCGATATCTATTTTAAGCTGCCCGATGCCTATAAGCGTGGTTGCACTCAATATGTGGATTTCTTGCAGCAAAATCCGCGCCTTATTCCGTGGTTCCCGGCGGTATTAATCGGTAAAGACTTTGACGTTGCGCTGACTATTTTAGAGCAGGTTAAACCGCAGTGGATTGTGACAAATAACACTGGCATTGCTTATCATGCCGAACGCCTTGGCATTCATTGGATTGCCGGCCCACTGCTTAATACCACTAACTCTTATGTATTGCAGTCACTGCAACAGCATTTCAACTGTCGCGGCGCGTTTATTTCTAATGAAATAAGTAAGCAGCAAATTCGCCACATAGCGCGGCCAAAGAATTTCAAAATGCTCTACAGCATTTATCACCCTATTTTGCTGATGGCGAGCCGCCAATGCTTTTTCCAGCAAAGTGTCGGCTGTGAAAAACCACGGATTGATAATGGCTGTATGTTGTCGTGTGATAAATCGACCACCATTAAAAACCTTAAAGGCGATTCATTTGCCATTGATAAGCAAAAGGCTGGATACCCAAGCATTTATAACCAAGACCAATTTTTAAATACCGACATCATTGCTGATCTCAGCGATTTGTTTGATGGCTTTATGATTGATTTAACTGACATAGGCGCCGGTGGTAACCCCCCCCCTGATAAGGTCGCCTTGATTAAACAGTTTGAAGCATTGCTCAGCGGCCAAGAGGCTGCCTCAGAGCTTTTAGCCAGCATGGTGCCTCACTCAACCGACCAACAATACCACAATGGCTTATAGCACCAGTCTAAATATCCCAAGCCTGAATAACTCAGACTGAATAACTCAGGCCTAAATAACCCAAGCCTAAAAATTATGGCGCTGCGCTTAACGTGCGCGCCTAATGTCACGCCATTGACGCCACTCCTTTGATACTAAAGCTTTGATAGCAGCGCTTTGATACCACTCTGGCGCGGTAACCCCTAAGTGAGTGGCTTAGTTCTAGGCTAGTACTTAACGAATACTGGCCAACCAATATTGGCTAACATTCAACCAGCACTGGCTTGGCACTCGATTAGTACTGCATGAGTTGCCCAAGATTACAGTGAATGTTGGGCTAACTGGCTCGGTTCACAGCGATAGCTTGAGTACTCGTTTAACAACCCCCAGCCGCAACACTACCTAGCGCACATTGAGCACAAGCCAAATGTGAGCAAGATCTACATTAGCAAATTCAAGCAGATTAACCCTTGTTCACACGGGTCGCCCTGTTAGACTCGCCCGCGGATTGATACATCCAACCTTAGCCTGTTAGTCGCGCAGCGCGCCTAACCTATAAGTCTGGGGGTAAGTTTATCTCTCCTTAACAAGTTGTCATCTGGATGTGAATGACCCCAAGGAACTGGACCGGCATATTCTATTAGCTTGTTACTTTGATGTTCTCGCTCAGTAATGACTGGGCAATTGCGGCATAGCGTCTATCCGCAGTATTGAGCATCGACTAACCCATTGGGAAAGTGTTATGCAACTCCTCTTAAGCCTGTTTGGCATTGCGTGTCTTATTTTTATCGCTTGGTTGTTATCTGAACAGCGCGAGCGCATTAATTGGCGCACCATCCTAGCCGCGTTAGGCTTACAAACCCTGTTTGCCGCCATTGCCCTGTATATCCCTGCTGGCGAGCGTGCCTTAGTCAGTGTCAGTAATGGCGTTGCCCATATCTTAAGTTTCGCCGATGAAGGTATTCGCTTCTTATTTGGTGACATGCCTTATAACGGTTTTATCTTCGCCTTTCGCGTATTGCCATTAGTGATTTTTATCAGCTCCTTGATTTCGCTCTTGTACTATTTAGGCGTGATCCAGTGGTTAATTAAAATCATCGGCGGCGCGATTCAAAAACTGCTGGGCACCAGCAAGGCTGAATCGTTAGCGGCCACAGGCAACATCTTTTTATCGCAAGGTGAAACGCCGTTACTTATCCGTCCATTTTTACCGCACATGACTCGCTCAGAGTTATTTACCATCATGACTTGCGGCATGGCATCGGTAGCAGGCTCTGTAATTGGTGGTTACGCTGCCCTTGGCATTGAGCTTAAGTACTTAATTGCCGCGAGCTTTATGGCCGCGCCTGGCAGTATCTTAATGGCGAAAATGCTGGTACCTGAAACTAAGGTACAAATTGAGCAAAGCGATATTGACTTAGACAAGAGTGAACACAGCAACGCTATTGATGCTCTGGCTTCTGGCGCCATGAGTGGCACTAAAGTGGCTGTGGCTATTGGTACTGTATTGATGGCATTTATCAGTGTGATTGCCATGACGAATGCTGGCCTTGAATACTTAGGAGAACTGGTCGGTTGGCAGCAACTGAGCATGCAAAGCATTTTAGGGTATGTGTTTGCCCCTATCGCCTTCTTGATTGGCGTGCCAAGCACAGATATGCAGTTAGCGGGCTCGTTGATTGGTCAAAAGCTGGTATTAAATGAGTTTGTGGCTTATCTCAACTTCACTGAAATTCGCAGCGAATTAACAGTGCAGACTCAAGTAGTTATGGCCTTTGCCTTGTGCGGCTTTGCTAACTTCTGCTCGATTGCGATTCAAATTGGCTCCATTGGTATTTTAGCGCCAGAGCGCCGCGGTGAAATCGCAGGCTTAGGCATAAAAGCCGTATTAGCCGCGACATTAGCTAACCTTATGAGCGCCGCCTTAGCCGGATTATTCTTTAATCTGTAAGCCAGCGTCAACGGTAGTGCGGTTATAAGCCGCTGAAAACCAGAGTGACCCATAAATTAAAAAGCGCTAACTAGTCTCTAGTTAGCGCTTTTTTTGTTTATGGGTCACTTTTTACGGACTGAGTTTTATGAGCTGACCTTTTAGGCAGCGCAAAAGCAACTCTCAAGCGATTAATGCCAATAAGCAGTCACTACTAAGTAACCTATTAAATCGAGGAAAACGAGGGCAACAACTTACCAACGTGAATCTCGCTCACAAGGAATGCCATCATCATCACCATCCATTTTGGTGTTTGGGCAATTGCGAACAAAATATTCAGCTTCTGCTCGAGAATTCATTTGAGTGCAATATTGCCGTCCATCACAACTGAAAGTATGAGAGCTAACACTGCTAGATATCACACGAGTTGGTAACGCACTGATTTCCGGCACATGCATATTCAATGGCTCTATTGGGGTAGCTTCCGAATCCTTATCAAAATGGTTCCACAAGCCAAAAGCAATCAGTCCCAGAATTAAAATCTTTTTCATCCAATAACATCCTTATTCAAAAATATCCTCAAGGCAATTGCCCAGACGACTGGGATAGCCCAATAAACGTCACCAAAGCAGTCACCTCATGGCTAACACCTCGGCATTGTAATTAATACGTTAACTGTTTCAGTCGTGGCATAAGCTAACAAACTTCCCCCTAACTAGCTAATGCTTGATAACGCATGAGTATCTTCTGGCATGAGCGATTATGGCGGCGCAGTCGATAAGCTCAGGCTGGTATTAATGGCGGGCAGATACTCTATGACTCATACAAGCATATTGATACTCTTGGCCTTTAAATATACTTATAACACTGCACCCTGCCCCTTAAACGCTGAGGCTAAAAGGCAAAAAGTTTGAATAAAAAACCCTGCTTAAAAGCAGGGTTTTGGTTTGGATTTAGCTTGGCGGTTATTTACAACCGTGTTACCTGAAGGCTAGCTGGCAGCAAATTACTGCGGGCTCAGACCAAAGGTTTCTAACACTAACTTGAAGTTAGCGCGACGCTCTTTAACGTTATGCACTTCGCCACTGCTACAAGTTAGATCAGGGCAACCACGGTTAACAATACCTGATACATCATCAATGAATTGTGAGCCTTTCATGCCGCTATCAACGTATTTCTTAATTTCGTTGTAGTAGTTCCAGTCACTGTATTGACCTTCATCAGCATAACCTTGCACTGAGGTAACCCAGTAGAACAAACCAGCAATCCACTTAATTTCTTTGTTTTCTTCAGAGCTACAAATCAGCCCAGGGTTAGAACAGAAATCCAGTTCAGCATACAAAGGGTTAGCTGGCGGCGCATCAACCACGACACCATCTATAGTTTGACCAATAGTGGCTGGGTCAACATGCGAGCGACCTAAGTAATGGTTAAGGGTACCGAAGTTTTGACGACCTGTGGTTTGAATAACACCACGGCCCCACCAACCACAACCTTCAACGCTTTCTTGGCTACTACCGTCCCAAATGAAAGTACCCGCTTTTTGACCGACATAAGTCTTACAATCATCGCGTTCCCACACTTGCTTAGAAGTGTCTACTGACTCTGGAATATCGTTACAGTGACCACTATTAGTCCAACGACCTACGCTGCCATTAACCAGTAAACCGCGCTCGGCCAATACTGAATTTGGCGCAGCGAATACTGGCGCAGGGGCGCCGTACCACTTAGCGTGGGTCAGAGCACTCACTTCCATCTTGTTATCACGTGGGCAAGAGTAAGCATGATCTAAACCGGTAGTCGGGTTAGTACCATAATCAGCATACTTTTGACCTAACTGACCACAACTGGCTGACATTGGGTAATCTGCCGGCGCGCCGTATTTCATTTCAGACCAGTTGTTCTCGTCACAAGCATTGTAACGAATAGTCTCTTGCATACTTTGCGCAAGGAAGGCTGCAATGGCAACTTTAGCGTATTTGATGTTAGTCGCATCATCCACACCATCGTGCATTAACCAGAACTTGTTACCAGCAACGCCTATGTTGTGCATGGCATTTAAGCCATCAAGGAAATCAGTCCACTTGTAAACCGTTGACGGTTCCCACTGTGATTCCGGGGTTTCGTAGAGGAAGGCTGAATTGTTCATCGCATTTTCAGCATTGGCCAATTCTTGGTTAAGTGCTTCAATACGAGTTAATGAGCCATTCTCTAAGTCAGCACCTACATAGTAGAGCGGAACTTTAGTGTCTTGATAAGCTTCGATTTTGCTAGTTAAGGTCGCAGAATCATCAGCAAAGATGACGGCAAACACGTTGCTGTAAGCGGCTTTACGCAGCTGCGACTTAGCGCCAGCATGACCCATGAAGTAATCCGCGGCTTGTGCTGTAGGCATGTTTGCCAGCATAGCCGGAGTCTTCACAAAGTCAGTCACTTGCTTCACGTACTCAAGGGCATTGTGCCACTGCTCGCTTGACAAGGCAGTGGTGTCACTTGATTTACTGAAGGCTACAAAGTCAGCTTTAGTGGCTGAATCGGCTTTATAAAGCTCAAAGCTATCTAACACATCGCTGCTATAAACAGAGGCTTTATCCCACACTGACTGACGACCAGAATGAGTCGCGTAAGCAAAATCACCAATGGCTAATGACCATGCAAAGCTCGCATCAGGTGCCAGCGTTGAAACGATCAGGTTATGCGCCTGCGCCCAACCTTTAACATCGTCGCTCAAACCATTAATGGCATCAATGTCGATTCGGCTGCCAGTAGCATCCATAGCACTGATTAACGCGGCTTTAACTGCCACAACGCCTACGGATTCACCTTTATCTTTGGTGGCATTATCTAACACATCGCTGCGCAGGATAATCGTTGATGCGCCCGCAGTTTCTGCTTGCTCCATCACTCGCACAAAGGCTTGGGTTAACGCGTTAGCGTCTTGCAATTCTTGGGTGCTCGCAAGGGCAATGGTTTGCGTCTTTGGCGCTGCTGTAGACGGGCTTGCTACCACTAAGGTATTTGGCCAGCCTGCAACTTCCAAACGCACTGGATCCATTGGGTTTTGCAGCGATAACAGGGGCGCAGTACCCGGCTCAGAGCCATCACAATTTAAGTGCAATGCCCAAGAGCTGTCGCTGCCTGGTACTGACTTAGTCCAGTAAATCGCTGAATAGGCGATGTTACTATGAACCATGATGTCGCCACCGGTGGCATGATCGCCTTGGGTCCAATCTGGATAGACCTTAAAGTCGGCGCATAAGCTGCCAGGTGGTGTCACAGGCGGAGTCACAGGTGGCTCTACCACGTCTTGCTCTATGGTGATATTGACACTGACTGACGTTGACAGCTTCTCAGCATCGGTGGCTATCGCCTTAAGTGTCACTGGGCCTGTGTAAGTGGCTTGCCACTCACAGCTAAATGGGGCAACAGAGCTTGCATCAAATGAACAAATTTGCTGATTGTTGGCCTGAATAACGACCTTAGTTAAATCATCATCAACATCTGACGCATTAACGCTAATCGCAACAGTGGCTGCTTCACCAAAGGTTGCACCATTGGTTGGAGTGATAAAGCTCACCACTGGCGCAGTGAAATTATCATCTTCTTTCACAGTCACTGTGACAGCTTGCTGCTCAATTTTTTGATTGTTTTTATCAAAAACAAACACATTGATAACGGCGCTGCCGGCCTCAGCAGGTGTCCAGTTATGGGAGTACAACGGCTTGTTGGCAACAATGGCTTGCTCCGCCAGCTTTTGGCTATTGACCCAAAACTCAACTTTTGCAGCCAACTTACCTTCAACGCGAGCGCTAATGGCAACAGCTTCACTGAGGTTAACTGATTGACCAGCCGTTGGCGAAACTATGGCTAACTTAGTCACATCTGGCTCACCCGGCTCGCTGCTACATTCAGCGACATCCCAAAACCATGAATCGGCTTTTGGTGTTTCCCATACGCCGGGGTTGTTTTTGGCAATAAAGCACTGATTACCAAAAGACACCATATCGCCATTGCTAACTTGAGTCTCACCTTCGATAAAAGGGATCACATCACCTGGATTTGGACCTGGCTCTGGCTCTGGCTCTGGCTCTGGCTCTGGCTCTGGCTCTGGCTCTGGCTCTGGCTCTCCAGAACATACAGCCACATCCCAAAACCATGAACTTCCATTTGGTGATTCCCACACACCTGGATTATTTTTAGCAACAAAACACTGGCCATTATAAATAACCATATCACCGTTATTCACCTTGGTTTCACCGGGAACAAAAGAGATAACACCTGAATTGGCACTGGCGTCCGATGCATATAAACAACTGCTCAGCATAGCGGTCGATAATATGGATAAAGTAATTCTATTTAACTTCTTCAAATTTGACTTCTTCTTATACGATTTGATAACACTCGTATCAATAGCCGTTTAATGTTTTTAATGACCGAATATTGACAGATTATTTTTGAGAAAAGCATTTCATTACACTCAGATATACCTAATCATCCATTAAGATAAATCAAAGCATCCTTTGAAATAAGTCAGAGCGTCCATTGCAATGCAGCGGTAAAATACATAACGCTTGCCACTACAAAACGGCAAGGTAATCGATTTCACCAATAAATTCAAGCGACAATAAAATACTTACATAAATGTAAGCTTAGCTTTATCACTATTTAGGTAGCTTAATCAAGCCTCTTATATAACGCCACTGACGACTACTTTGATAGCGTCTTTTAAATAACCGCTCCATGGAGTACAAATACAGCGTTATGCTATTAAGCAGATTAACAACCAAGGGGGTTCAATATCCAAGCCATTATATAAATCCATTTGCAAGCTTTGCTTACTGACCTCAAGCTCAGTCAATAGCTGATTAATTTTAAACAAAAAAACAAACTGAAAATCAAGCCACCACAAATCTGCTGCAATAAGCAGCCGTTGCCAGCAGCAAGCTAATGCGAAGCAATAATTACTTAATCCATAGCCTATTTGTCAGATAATTGGCGGCAACAACAAAATAACCACAACTAACAGTTGTCGCGCCAATTAATTGACGAGCCGTACAACCGCAATGGTAAATATTGATAAAATAGTGCAGATAACTATTGTTACTCAAATATCAAAGCCATCCGTTCGAAATATTATCGCTGTTAATTATTCACTTATTTTAGCGCTAGCACCATTTAAATTATTCCTCTACCTGGCTATGCCAGAATGACAAAAAACTAAACACTCGCTAAACAAGCGCCGCGCCTATTCACAGCTAAAGCATAAATCAGTGATAGCTTAAGTAAAAAGCACGGCCTTAATATAAATAGCCAAAATACTATTAGTGATTCACCTAGCCGCGCCATGCCATTAACGCTTAAATCATCCATAGCCAAAACCAACAATTTGACAACACCCATTAATAATTAGCTATGCCAACGGCAGTGATTTATTCGCTAGCGAACCAATAAGATCAGTTTAATCGATCATTTTATCTCCTATTAACTAATAATGATGAATACCTTTATTTAGCATACAGGTTTGAGCTAAAGGTTATGGCTGCAATAGCAAAAACCACATGGTGTTAGCGCCTAATAAACGCTACACTCGGCGCGTTTTTTATTCAGGTCACTATTTCCATGAGCATTTATTATCAGCGCGCCGATTTAAGTATTAATCCCATCACCCCTCTGCGCTTACAGGCATTAGCACAGTTAAGCTTAGCGCCCGAACAAGCTGGGTTTGTAGAATCAGTGGATGAATGCTTAGCAGAAGCGCAGCAAGATAAGCGTTATGTGCCAGCCGCCTTAAGCATAGATAGCCAAGTGATAGGTTTTGCTATGTATGGCTTATTTGATGAGGACTATGGCCCTAGGGTGTGGTTTGATCGCTATTTTATCGGCGCACAGTTTCAAGGTCAGGGTTACGGCCGCGCCTTTGCAAGCTTAATGCTTGATTATCTTTATGACTTTTATCAGTGTGACAATATTTATTTGAGTGTCTATAGCCATAACCATGGCGCCATTAAGCTTTATCAAAGTCTAGGCTTTGAACTCAATGGCGAGCTTGATTGCAATGGTGAGCAAGTGATGGTGACTAAGCGCGGCGCACTCGATAACGGCGCAGCATCAATAAATACAACAAGCTACTGACCCACCAACTGATGGCCAATGACCAAAAACCGTGACTCATAAAATGGGCGCCGCGCAGTTGCTGGCCTATATCCATTAAGCCGCCACAGACTAATACCGCCGCCAGCGCTAAGTAACGCCATCTTGGCCAATAGACTAACGCCACAAAATATAAGCCCAACCAGCCATAACCGCCGCTGGCGTGCCCACCGGGGAAACAGCGCCCAGGGGTAACGCCTGTTGGCAGCGCACTAAAGGTTGGAACAAAGGGCTGCGTGCCGCCAAACGCGACTAAATCCCAAGGGCAATTCACGTGAGTGAACTTTTTTAAGGCGGCGATTATTAAGGTAGTCACGGCAAAACAGACAATAAGATACAAGAGCGGCGCGCGATACTCTTGCCATGGCTGACGCTTAAGACTAATGACAAATGCAGCAAGTAAAGAAAGTGCCAGCACCACCACCAGATGATGCATGCCCTTATGCAATATGCCCTCTTCCAAAAAGCTAGATCGCAGGGTCCAGCCGCCAAATTCAGGACCGCCTTGATAACGGTATAAGCTCTCGGCAATCACTAAATCCACATGGCTCACTTCAATGGCATAACCCAAACTCAAAAAAAAGATGCTTGGCAGCAGCACATAACAAAAGATATCTGACCATAGACTGGCTGGCCGACGAGAGTGAGAATGAATTAACAAACTTTGTACTTTGGTCAATGGGCGAGATAACAAGCGTTTCAAGGGGCATCCTAGGCATTAATGCTAATGGGTGAGGATAATACGAATGGAGCTAAGTTTAGGCTAATTAAGCCTGTTTCATTTTTTGTGAATTTACGCTTTAAGGGCTTAAGTGTTATTGGCTTAATTGCTTTGACATAGTTTTGCTTAAGTTTGCTCTTCAATTGAGCTCGTCAAATGTAAACGAGCCCAATGCCAACTCGCCCAGCTTATGCCGAGTGCTTAACTGTGAGCCTTGCTAAGATCAGGGCATTTCTGGGGGTGACTGAGCTTGGGCAAAATGGTTGCAAACTCACCTGATAACCGTGTTGCTGTAAAAATGCGACTCTATCTAGCAGTAAGGCGTGTTCGAGTAATTGCCGAAACAAGTGCGACACGAGATCAAGACGACGCACTAGCAATAAACGCTGTTGGCCGATAGCAAGCCATGCTTGAGTCTCTATGCTGGCATCAAAGTTCAAGCCTTTTTGCGCCATGGCCCATTCACAAAAACGGTTAAAGCTAGCACTGAGTTGGCTGCGTTTGATGGCAGGCACCGGCAAATAACTATTTTCACCGCGCACATAGCGCTGCAAGCTATCAAAGCCTAAGCGCCAACACATCTCTTGGTCGCGCAGCTCTTTGTCTCGCGGGCTCGCTAAGCTGCTTTGTGCTAATGCCAGCTGCAAATCGCGCTTAGATAAGATTAACGCTTGCTGCTGCCAAGTGCTGCTCAAGCCTTGATAGTGCTGGCTGCGAATTAAGTGATAACAACAAGGGGCGATAGCAAGCTGTTGAATACCATGAGTCACGCCTTGCTGCATTAGGCTCACATGTAAATCGCCGCAGGCATGTAAGGCTATGGCTTGCTGTTTGCCCATGAAAATGTGGCTTTGCGCCGCAAAGGCATCGCCACAAACAAAGGATTGGTTTAATTGCCACTGACTGGCAAAGTCGCGCCCTTGCTCACATAAATCCGCTTGCCACTCGACACTTGTTACTGTGGCGTCATATTGCTTAGCGATAAGGCGGCCTAAGTGGCCTTTACCAGCGCACCATTCGAGCACATTGTCATTAGCATTGATGGCTAACGCCTTAGTGAAACCTGTGATTTGCTGCCATTTGCGCCCTTTGATGTGGGCACTAAAATGGCTAAGCCAAGGGGCATCATCCATTGGCGGCAGTTCAGCATCACTCTTGTCTGCCGTGTCTACAGGCTTGTGATCTGAGTCTACATGCTTGCGATTTGAGTCTGAGATTGAGTATGGCTCTGAGGCTAACCCATAGATTAACTCCGATGCTTGCCAGTCAAACCCTAAAACCGCTAAGTCTTGGGCTAATGCTGGATACAAGGTTGAAACTAGCTCAGATTGCTGACTATCCAGCCTATCTATCTCAGCTAAATCAAGGGTTGAGACTAGACTTGCAAGCTTTGGGAAATCACTCGCCCACGGCAAATAGCTTTGTTCAAAGGTGGCGAGTTGCCATAACGGCCGCGCCTCAGTTAACAAGGTTAATTGCCGCGCTAACACTTCGGCCTGATCAGAAAGTAACAAGTAACAACTCCGCTAACATCACAAAACAGTACAAAACAGTAGCAACACTGCCAACACCACACTCAGCTATATCAAAACGCCGCCCAAAGTGTGCTTAGGCGGCGCAGCAAATTAGCTCGCTTTTTTAGTTGCCATACGCTTACCTAACCATACTCCAAGCCCAAGCGGCGCAAAGAACACCACCAGCAAGAACAGAATTATGTATAAGATCAGGCTTTTAATTAGGCCGCTCACTTCAGCAAAGGCTTGCTCTAAGGTGCGCTGCACTAAGGTATCAACATTTTGCGCTACGGCTTCTCGCTCGCGAGTCACCATAGTCTCTAAGGCTACACGCTCACGGGCAACCATGACTTCTAATGCTTGGCGCTCAACCGATAATTGCGCCAAATTTTTAGCCGCGCTGGCATCAAGCTTATCTAACAGCGGCGTTAACTCAGTGCGTAAATCAATGGCTAATTGCCCCATCAATTCAGGGCTTTGCGCCATTAACACTTGGAACTTAGCCGAAGTATCACTAATGCTAGTTAAGGTTTGCTGCAGCTCTTCACTATTGATATTGCTATGCAGGGCAAAAAACTCCGCTTTCCAGCCGAGGATTTTCGGGGTCTGCGCTGCCAACATCGCCATTCTATCTGACATATCTGTCATTACTTCGGGCACGCTGCCAAAAGTAGTCACAGCATCAAATTCACCGATTTTTTTATAGCTTAGCCAGTCGGTAAAGGCCGAGGTGCGACTAAATTGCAGATCAAACAGCGGTTTTTCGCTCACGTATTGTTTGATAAACGCCTGATTATCACTAAAGGCGCCAGCATTCATTAAACCGCGCATGCGCTTTTCATAATCTTGCAATAACTGCTTACTGGTCGCCGCCGCAAGATGGGTGTGCTCACCAAATACGGTCTGACCTTTGTCAGACTCAAAAAACTGCACCATTTGGGCACTAAAGGCCCAAGTATCTATCATGGCAGCGACTGGCGACACCTGAAAAATACTGTTTCCCATGGTTTGTTCAGCATTGATTTTCCAAAGTAAGCTATTACTTTTCATCAATAATTGGGCAGCGGCATCATCATGGGTTTGCAGCGCGATAAAGTCCGCGGTTTGCTCAACCCCAGCAAAAAAAGTGCTGCTGTATTCACGAGTAAATACTCGCATGCTGAGCTGCTCTTGCGGTAATGGCTGAATGCCACTTTCAAGCTTAACTTCAAGCAAAGAGCAACCACTTAAGACGCTCATTAGTAGGCAAGTTAACAGCCCTTGTTTATATCTGTTCATTACAACCTTCATAAAGAAGTAGATTGAAAAATAATGCTAATTTTAGCATTATCTACCCACCTAAAGTTCATTAAATCCCTCAATGCGTGAGCCTAATCAACCCCATGTTCAATCTGCGTTAACGCCCTGTATTAGTTTATGTGGGTTAAATAGTGATGGCTTTTGCCGCGGGTGCGCGCGCACTATCGACGAAATTAGTCAGTGGCGACTGTTAAGTGATGAGGATAAGCACGCTATTATGGCTGAGCTGCCAAGGCGCAAACAGAGCTTTATCGGAAATTGATAGTGCGGCAATACGCGAGTGATGACATAAGTTAAGCATTTGCTTATGCCATCACTTAGCGCCTGATATTACTTCTTCATCATGGCTTTTAAATCTGCGAACGGGTTAAAGGTCGCCGCCGCTTGCTTACCTTCAGAGGTACCGCCAAACTGCACTAACTCTTCAAAGCGTGAATGCTCATTATCGTGGCAATATAAGCACAAGAGTTCCCAGTTAGAACCATCTGAGGGATTGTTATCATGATTGTGATCTCTATGATGCACAGTCAATTCGCGTAAATTCTTATGGGTAAAATCCCGTGAGCAACGACCACATACCCAAGGGTAAAGTTTTAATGCCTTTTCACGGTAGCCTTGCTCGCGGTTAGCTTGGTAAGCGCGTTGCTCGGCTAATACTTTATCTAGTTTGCTCATGGTCATGGGGTTATCTCAACGTCATTAATTACCACTATTATTCCACTTTTGTTGCCCTTTGATAAAACAAAAAAAGCCGCCAAGTGGCGACTTTTTGTAGAAATAGCGCGCTTGCCCTAGTTCTTGAGGTCTTTTTCCATATCTTCATAAGAAGTATGACGAACATCTTTGCCTTTGACGTAGTAAATCACGTATTCACAGATGTTTTTACAGCGATCGCCAACACGCTCAACAGCGCGGGCAGCCCACAATACATCTAATACGCCAGGAATGGAGCGCGGATCTTCCATCATATAGGTCATGAGCTGGCGAATGATGCTTTCATATTCAGCGTCAAGCTTGGCATCGCTCTTATGAATTTCAAGGGCGGCTTCAGCGTCCATACGCGCCAGCGCATCTAAAGTTTGATGTAAGGTGCGCGTGGCATGGCGGCCCATGTTTTCAATGCTTACCAGTAATGGCTGCTGATTATTAGTGCGCTTTTCTAAGGCCGCTTTGGCAATCCGCACACAAGCATCACCAATACGCTCTAGATCAGTAATGGTTTTAGAAATGGCAATAATCAGGCGTAAATCACTGGCTGCAGGTTGGCGCTTAGCTATGATGCGAGTGCACTGACTATCTATGTCCACTTCCATGCCATTAATGCGGCGATCGCCTTCAATCACTTGCTGAGCTAATTCCACATTGATGGTGGCTAAGGCATCGAGTGCTAACTCTAACTGGCGCTCAACCATACCGCCCATGGTCAGTACCCGATGGCGAATATCATCTAGTTCAGCATTAAACTGACCAGAAATATGTTTATTAAGATTCATATCTTCCATTGTCACTATCCTTTGCGCTAGTTTACGTGATTTACCGAACCCACCCAAGAATTGCCTCGATTAACCGTATCGTCCTGTGATGTAGTCTTCAGTCTTTTTCAGTTTTGGCGTGGTAAATAAGGTATTGGTATCGCCGTATTCCACCAAATCACCCATATACATAAAGGCGGTTTGATCTGACACCCGCGCCGCTTGCTGCATGTTATGGGTCACTATCACCACAGTGAATTGATTTTTAAGATCTGAAATCAGCTCTTCAATGGTCAAGGTTGAAATTGGGTCAAGGGCCGAGGTTGGCTCATCGAGCAATAACACTTCAGGTTCAATGGCAATGGCGCGCGCTATCACCAGACGCTGCTGTTGACCGCCCGATAACCCAAAGGCGTTTTCGTGCAATCTGTCTTTTACTTCTTCCCACAAGGCTGCGCCGCGAAGCGAACGCTCACACGCTTCATCTAAATCGCGGCGATTATTTATGCCTTGCAGTCTTAAACCGTACACCACGTTCTCATAAATTGATTTTGGAAATGGATTCGGGCGTTGGAACACCATGCCCACGTTGCGGCGCAGCGCAGCCACGTCCACCCCTTTATCATAGATATTTTGGCCATTAAGGTTAATTTTACCTGTGATATGGCAGTTATCGACCAAATCATTCATGCGGTTAATGCAGCGCAACAAGGTCGACTTACCGCAGCCACTCGGGCCAATAAAGGCGGTGACTTTAGATTTAGGTATTTTCATCGACACATCAATTAACGCCGGCTTATTGCCGTACTTGAGCCCTAAATTAACAATTTCTAGGGCAATATCGGCCGCAGGTAAATTGGCGACATCTAAGCTGTTGGTACTCATAGTACTGGTATCAAGTGCAATCATGTTTTTATTCCTAGTGCTCAGTAGCAAACTAAAACCAAACTAATGCCAAATTAATGCTGCAAAATTAATGCTCTAATGAGCGATATTTTTCACGAAGATGGTTACGTATGCCAATGGCGGTAATGTTCAAGGCCATAATCACCCCCACTAATAAGAATGAGGTGGCATACACTAATGGCCGCGCCGCTTCGACATTGGGGCTTTGGAAGCCCACATCATAAATATGGAAACCTAAGTGCATAAACTTTCTATCTAAATGCACGAATGGGAAGTTCCAATCTAACGGTAAGGTCGGGGCTAATTTCACCACGCCCACCAGCATTAACGGTGCTACTTCACCGGCCGCGCGGGCTACCGCTAAAATCAAACCTGTCATAATGGCTGGGCTTGCCATAGGAATAACAATCCGCCACAAGGTCTCAGCTTTGGTTGCCCCTAAGGCTAAGCTGCCTTGGCGCACTGCACTTGGAATGCGCGATAAGCCTTCTTCGGTGGAGACGATAACCACAGGCAAAGTCAAAATGGCCAAGGTTAATGCTGACCATAGTACGCCAGGGGAGCCAAAGGTCGGCGCTGGCAATGCTTCAGGGTAAAACAGTTGGTCGATAGAGCCGCCCATCATGTATACAAAGAAGCCTAAACCAAACACACCGTACACAATCGAAGGCACGCCGGCTAAGTTAATCACGGCAATGCGGATCATCTTAGTGATAGGGCCTTTTTTGGCATACTCGTGCAAGAACACGGCAGCGATAACCCCAAATGGCGTCACTATCACGGCCATTAACATCACCATGAATACGGTACCGAATATGGCTGGGAATACCCCGCCCTCGGTATTGGCTTCACGCGGGTCATCCACCACAAAGCCTGCCATAGCACTTAGCCAATGGGTGACCTTTTGGCCAAAATGTAAATCGTTAGGGTAAGAGATAGCGAGCACTTGGCTTAGGTTTAAGCGCACGTCTTGACCGCGCATATCTTTAACCACCACGCTATCACGCTCAGCTTGCTTGCGATAATCAAACAAGGTTTGCTCTAACACCAGATAATCGCTATTAAGCACATCGATTTGCGCTTGAATTTCAAGCTTAGCGGCGTCCGTTAACTCACCATCAAGCTGCAATTTACGTTGCTTTAAGCGTAAACGCTCAAGTTCATGGTTAATGGCGCCAATATCACGCTTTTGCAGCGTAAGTGCTTGCTCACCTAACTCAAGGGCTCTGCCCACATGCTCATTTAGGCTTAACGCTAAGTTAGAGGTGGTTAGCGCTTCACCATCCACTAACACCGACTGTGGATAGCCATAAAAATTACCATTTTTAGCGCGCTCAAAAATCGCAATATCTTTTGGCTCAGAGCGGCTAACTATGTCAGTTGCCAGTACCCAGCGAAAATCTAAACCTACGATTTCACGGTTACCGGTTTTAATTAAATAGCGCGTAATAAACTCATCTGGCGGCGTCGCAAACTCATAACCTGAGGCGATTAAGCGCTCGCTTGGCACTTGCTCTTGGTCATAAATTTGGCCGATTAAACTTGAGCTATTGCCTTGGCTATCTTGCAATTGCCATTCGTATACTGTGGTCGGCCAAAAGAAACTTAAGCCGCGCCATGATATTAATAACAGCAATCCCAGCACAGAAATTAGGCTTAAGCTAACTGCCCCACCTGTCATCCAAATCCAAGGTGAGCCGGATTTAAACCAGTTACCCATTGTGACTCCCGCTAATCATTATTTTAATCAATTTAAGTTATTGGCGATTACAGTGAGCTATAACGTTCACGTAAGCGCTGGCGCACCAATTCTGCAATAGTGTTGAAGAAAAAGGTGAATATAAACAATACGAAAGCAGCTAAGAACAATACCCGGTAATGAGTACTGCCTATGGCCGATTCTGGCATTTCTACCGCAATGTTGGCCGATAAGCTGCGCATACCTTCAAGCACGCTCCACTCCATAATTGGGGTATTACCTGTGGCCATAAGTACAATCATGGTTTCCCCCACAGCGCGACCTAAGCCCATCATTACCGCCGAAAATATGCCTGGACTTGCGGTTAATAACACCACCCGCGTTAAGGTTTGCCATTGAGTAGCCCCTAAGGCTAATGAGCCGTTAGATAAATGGCGTGGCACCGAGAAAATCGCATCTTCAGCAATCGAGTAAATGGTTGGGATAACCGCAAAACCCATGGCGATACCGACAACTAAGGCGTTACGTTGATCAAAGGTGATACCTAAATCATTGGTAATAAACATGCGAGTATTACCATTAAACAGCCATAGCTCCACCAATGGGCTTAGACTAAAGCAGCCATAGGCCACTAACACCAAAATCGGTATCAATAACAGCTCGCGATAAGTATCAGGCACCACTTCTTTAAATTGGGCTGGGGTTAAGAACCATAAGAAGGCGCTGATAATCATGCTTAACGGCAGTAAGATAATTAAGGCCACTACCGCCGGCAGGTTGTGTTCAATCAAAGGCGCGAGCCATAATCCTGCTAAGAAACCTAAGATCACTGTGGGCAGGGCTTCCATGATTTCAATGGTCGGCTTAACTATGCCGCGCACTTTGGCTGACATAAAGTAAGCGGTATACACAGCCGCGCCGATGGCGATTGGTATGGCAAATAATAGCGCGTACATGGCCGCTTTCATGGTACCGAACACTAGCGGCATTAAGCTTAACTTGGCTTCAAAATCATCTGAGCCTGAGGTCGATTGCCACACATATTTGGGTTCAGGGTAGCCTTCATACCAGACTTTGCTCCATAACGAGCTCCAAGAAACCTCAGGGTGTGAGTTTTCAACCTTAAACAGGTGCAGTCTATTGTTAGCATCCACCACTAAGGCATTTGAGCGCGGGCTAAAGCCCATGCTGTTGACTGTACCTAAGTCATAATACTCATCAAATAATTGCCGCTGACTGGTGGTGTAGAGCAGTGACAGTTCACCTTTATCAGTTATCGCCACAAAGCTCTTACGATAAAATTCTGCGGCCATGTGGGTAACGCCAGACTCTAATCTAAAGTCACGTATCCACTCATATAAGCGCCCTTTAGGACTTAATACTTGGAAGTATTGATTAATCACGCCATCGCTATAAGCCACCAGCACTGAGCTGGCACCGGCTAATAAGTTAATATCGGTGATCTTATGATTAGCACGCTTTAAATCAACGACTTGAGATAAATTCACTTCATCTTCGTAGCGAATGTCGTAAATATATAGCTTGTTACCTGAATGCATGAATAACTGGCGCTGATCTGGGGTCATCAACATTTCTTGCACGTTTTTAGGCGTTTCTGGCAGCGCAACGCTAGTTTGCGTCCACTCCACCTCTTCGGTCATGCGGTTTTCTTCACCCACCACCCGCGTTAGCCACCACTGCTGCTTAGCGTCTTGATAGGTAAAGCTCATTTTCTTTAAGTTAGCAGCAAACGCTAAACGATTAACGCTTTCACCCGTCATCAATTGTACTGGCGCTATCGGGTATCTGACCTTAGGCGTGACTAAACGCACATTGCCTGGATAACTCACACCAAAATCAATCTGACCAATCACGACTTGGCCATTATCTAAACCTAATGCAAAGCGCTTAGTCTCAGGAGTTGATACTGCTATGCTAGTGATTTTGGTATTGGCAGGCAGGGGCGGAGTCGTGGTTTCAATCACACTGCCATCTAACGCACGGAAAAACTCCACTTGGCCAGTATCGGCTAAGCGGAACAAGACTTCATTTTGCTCGTCACTCCCCACCAGCACACTCTTGTTATCCGTTAACTGATAGGGAATGTTTTTTTGCAGACTGACATCCGCGCCATCAAAAATGGGCTTAATCACATACAGCAAATAGAAAAATATCAGTAATAGCGCCACAAACACTAACACGCCACCTAAGGTAACGCTGGCCTCAGTAAGTTTATCTTTAATGAGACGACTCTTAGCACCACGAGTGCTATTTAAGATGTTTTTAGCGGGTTTCATCAGTGGACTTGGATGGCTGTCCATTTAGTACCTCTATTATTTATTGCTTGTACGAGTATTGAGATCCAAAACTGTGATGTGTTATCACTAGACTCAAATGCCAACAACCTTATTGACGCCATTATATGACGCTAATATGACAATCATGTTACTAAGACAATATAAGGACATTCCCATGGCAAGATATCTGTTAACGCTGCAAGTTCCCGATAGAACGGGTCTGGTTGAACTCATCGCTAGCGACATTAGCCGCCACCATGGCACTTGGCTCGACTCGCAGTTAATCCATCTCGATGGCATATTTGCCGCCATCATTCAGATTGCCGCTCCAGAAGATCAAATTGATGCTCTGATTGAAAATATCGAATGTATCGATGGTCTGAGTCTACAGTATCAAAAGCTTGGGCAAACTCAGGTCAATCATAGTGTCAATTGGGAAATCGTGGCCTACGATAGAATCGGTTTAGTTAGAGATATTGCTAATATAATCAGCTCACTAAATATTAACATTGAATATTTCGCCAGCCAACTGGATCATGCCGAACACACAGGCGTCCCCTTATTTAGGGCGCAGTTGAGCCTTGCCAATCTGTCTGAAACTAAGGCCAAGGCCTTAATGGATAGTCTTTACCAACTTGGTGACGACGTAGTGATAGATAAAATCGATTAGAACCTACCAGCCTGCACAAGCGATTCCTGATACAATGGCGCGTTAATTCGCGCTTTTTTTATGACAAGGAAATAAATATGCAAGGCACATTGGTAAAGATGCGCACTCACCTCGATGCTGACAATGGAGTGCAGTACCACTTGCCGGTCGGAGATCAATCATTACACCTCAACCCTGTGATCGGCAAAACGTTGACCTTGAATTTCAGCGGTCAGATTTTCTGTTGCCATTGCGGTAAAAAGACCAAAAAAAGTTATGCGCAAGGCCATTGTTATCCTTGTATGCAAAAACTGGCCAGTTGCGACATGTGTATTATGAAGCCCGAAACTTGTCACTATGATCAAGGCACTTGCCGCGAGCCTGAATGGGGCCAGAAAAACTGCTACACCCCGCATTATGTCTATTTGGCCAATACCTCAGGGTTAAAAGTCGGCATTACTCGCCACACCCAAATCCCGACTCGCTGGTTAGATCAAGGCGCCACCCAAGGATTACCGATTTTAAAAGTCGCAAACCGCCAATTATCTGGGTTAGTGGAAGTGGAGTTGGCAAAATTAGTCAATGATAAGACCCATTGGCAAGCCATGCTTAAGGGCAATGCTGAAGATTTAGATTTAGCCGCGCAGGCAAAATTGTTACTGCCGCACATTGAAGCGCGCTTACAATCTCTGTTAGCAGAGCAAGGCCCAGATAGCATTGAAGTCTTGCATCAAGCAACTCAAGCCATTGATTTCCCAGTGACTGTGTTCCCAACAAAAGTAAAATCATTTAACGCGGATAAGCAACCGTTAATCAGCGGCGTATTAATGGGGATTAAGGGGCAGTATTTATTGTTTGATACTGGCGTCATCAATATCCGTAAATACACTGGCTATGACGTGCACGTATCAGTTTCTGAATAAGCCTATGGGCTAATGCTATTTTTGGCTTTGGGGCTTTGGCCGAGTACCAATGAGCTAAGACACAAGCGCTGCGATTAACCGCAGCGTTTTTTTACAATGACTCTTAGCTTTTATGGCAACTGTAACCGTAAAAATCATCCAAGGAGCGATAAAAACCCAATGACTCATATAAGGCTTGCCCTATGACATTGGTTTTACCGGTTAATAAATCCACCCGCCCAGCGCCAGCCGTAAAGCTGTAATCACACGCAGTTTGCATTAACTGCCGAGCAATGCCTTGCTGACGACCACTGTCAGCCACAAACAAGTCATACAAGATAACTATCTTAATGGCTTCGACTGAACAAAAACTCCAATACAACTGAGTGAACCCAAGTAATATATCCCCTTGGCTGGCAACAAAAATCACTGATTCGCCACTCGTTAAACGCTTACCAATAAAGTCTTCGGCCAAGGCCAAATCCGGCGGGCACTCATAAAATTGGCGATAAGCATCAAACAAGGGCGCAATTGCCTTAATATCTTGGCAAACGGCACGACGGATAGTAATAGTCATCATTCACCTGCGCTTAGCTGAGTTAACAGTAACACCCAAAGAAATGGCGACCATGTGAGACTCGCCTCTTATAACAGCCAAATATAGCGCTAATACCAGTGAATAACAGCCAATCCCTAAGGGATTAGGTATACTGCATTTTTTGTCAGTTAGATTGCCCATGAACACGCTGCAACTTTCACGCATTAACCTTAAACACTTGACCGTATTGCAAGTGTTACTGCAAACCATGAGCGTCACTAAAGCGGCTGAAAACTTGTGTTTAAGCCCATCGACTGTCAGTAAAACCTTGGCGCAATTACGCTTATTGTTAGGCGATGAGCTGTTTTTTCGTGAAGGCAATAAGCTTACCGCCACCCCAATCGCCTTAACACTCGCCCCCGCCCTGCACTCAGTATTAAGCAGCATGCAAGGTCTGTTGCAGCAACAAACTTTTGAACCCGCAAGCTTCCAAGGTTCATTTCGCATTGCCATGCGTGAAAGCAGTGTGGAGTTATTTGCCAATGCCTTATGTCAGCATTTATTGGCTCATTGCCCGCAGGCACAATTGACCTTGTACTCCAAAGAGCAGTACGGCATAGATGCCTTACTCAAAGGCTTAGTGGATGTCGTGATTTTACCCCACGATGTAAGTCAGCCGCCGACCCGTCATGATGACTTATTATGGCAACCACTAATGACAGATGAAATGGTGTGTTTGATGGCCGCCAATCATCCGCTGGCGGAACTTGATGCAATAACCACGGCGGATTATCTTAATTTTCGCCATATTGGCATTAATGATACTGAGCTAAATCAGCCCTATTTTGAATTACTGCTAGCGCAGCAATTTAGGCCGCGGGATATGGCATTAACTGTGGCGGATTTTGGTAGCGCGGCCTCCATGTGTCAGCACAGTCAGTTACTTTTTACTTGCTCTAAAGTCTGGGCGAGCCGCGCCTTACAGGCTAAAGTCTTAGTGCAAAAAACCTTACCCTTTGATTATGGTAAGGTCGCTTTTAGTTTAGTCTGGCACCCGCAAAGCTTAAACAACCCTGCGATTAAGTGGCTGCAACAGCAGCTAATTAGTGAGCTGAGTGAAACTCTTTAACGCCCATTTAGCCCATAAAGGGCATAGCTATATCGCGCCCTGAGTGCGCAATTAAGCCTTGCCTAAATTCAGCCATCTGCGCCTTAGTGCATTCAGGCCAAGTGGCGGCGCTGCCACGCACGCCGTGACGCCTAAAGCCATTTAAGCGAATAATGATGTCTGGGGGTAAAGCGGCGAGCCACTGCCCGACGTCACTGAACCAGTGCTCAAAATCACTATGCGCTGGAATATGCAGTAACCGCACTTCCGCCAGTTTGTTGGCCGCGGCTAAACAGGCAATGCTTGCAAACACTTGGCGATGACTGCGCCCTGTGAGGGTTTTATGCACGCTTTCATCCCACGCCTTAACATCCACCATAGCGCCGTCAAGATATGGCATTAATTGCTGCCAGCCACTCATGGCTAAATGGCCATTAGTATCTATGTAGCAGCTTAAATGCGCTAAACTGTCATGACTTTTTATCGCCTTAAATAGCGCCACTACAAAATCAAGCTGCATACTGGCTTCACCGCCACTAACAGTCACGCCACTTAAAAAGGCCGCGCGCGGCAATAACAATTCAAGCAATTGCGCTACCGTATAACGGCTTATTTTCGGGCTTGATTGATAACTGCAAACCTCTAGGCACTTGTCGCAATTGGTACATAACTCAGGTTGCCACAGCACTTTTGGTTTTTGAGCAGCTTTTTGAGCAGGCTTGTGAGTTGTTGTGGCCGTCATATCAGTCTTGCCAGCGTTTTCATTAACGCCACCGGCAACACTTAAGGCGCCTGTGGGGCAAGTTGCCACACAATCACCGCAATGATTACAATTTTTAATGGTGTGCGGGTTATGACAAGAACCGCAATTAAAATTGCAGCCTTGCAAAAAGATCACCATCCGATTACCCGGACCATCGACACAAGAAAAAGGTAAGATGCGGCTCACATTGGCCACTAACTCAGCGCCGGACTCACCGTCTAAGCCAGCCCCCATTTCAGCCCTTGCCTCAACCACAAGTGGCCGAGTGTCATCCGTCAACTCTACTAACGTAATACGCTCGGCCATCATCAGTCCCTTACTTAGCAGCAGCCATAAATAATGGTGACATTTCTTGGCTTACTACTCTTGGAGCGCGGTTTAACACTTTGGTTTTATCAGCCGCTTCTGCGCCTAAAAAGGTAGTGTTAGTGCGCGAGCCTTGCTCTTGATAAGTGGCGATATCAGACATTTTCACCATATAGCCTGTGATCCGCACTAAATCGTTACTGGCAACGTTAGCGGTAAACTCGCGGTAGCCATTGGCAAAGGCACCTAAACATAAGTCTTTTAAGGCGGCGGGATTGGCTTTAATGGTGGCATCGATAGTCAAAATATCACTAATGCCAGAAGGGTAGTATTTATGCTGCGGCGCCGTGGCTAGCACATAGCTCACAGGATCTGGCTCATGGCCATAAGCAATGCGCACCCCTGGCGTCACATCAATATCTAAGCTAATGCCGCCTTGGGCATGCAATAACGCGCGCCCTTGCCATGCAAATTGTGCCTCGGTGTTGGTGACTATGTCATGCAGGCGCGCTGATATCTCAAGTGCGAGTTTATTGGCGTTATCATCATGGCCATATCTGGCATCATTGCCTTCAAGGCTAAGCAAGGCGCTAACCGCCTCAGCCATGCCATAAATGCCGAACATAGGTACAAATCTGTCTTCAGCAATTAGGCCTTCAGTCACTAAAAAGCTATTAAAGAAGCCTGATTTTTCATGTAAATAAGCGCTTCGTGCCGCCATTAAGCTAAACACTCGCTCACTGTAATCCGGTAACAGATTGGTAAAGAAGTCATCGCGACTCGTGGCAAGCAAAGCCAATTCTTTAAGATTCAAACGTACTAAGGTATTGGCGCCGCCAGCCAGTGGCAGCGCGTTGTAACAGCTAACAATACCAAAACGGCCTTCACCAAACACTTGGTTATGCATTGGGGTGTTAGCGATATGCGGCTTACTGCATTCGGCAATATTGGCGCAGGCTTGCAACAGTAAATCGTCAGGCGTCACTTGCTGGTCATAATAGAAGGTCAAGTTAGGCGCTATCTGCTTAAGCTCAGCATCTATGGTTAAAATAGTGCGGCATACCAAGTTATCCCTCGGGCCAATATTCACATGCATAAAGGCATCGGGCAGAGTTCTATCAAGCATTATCCAAAAGCGGCGTAACTTGGTGTATACCTGCTCAGCTGTTAACTCGCCCACATACGGCATTAATAAGCTATCTAAGTGACCCAAAAATACTGGAATGCCAGTGACTGACGGCACATGGTGATAAATGATGGTAAGCAGATTGATGGCATCATCAAAATCTGTCGCTGGCGCTAACTCTAAGTATTCAGAGCCTTGGGTTAACAACACTTGATAATCTGGCAATACATATCTTGGTTTAAACGGCGCATTGCCTTCAAACATATCGCAAATGACCCCAGCGCTCATGGCCGCTAGCACCTTTGGGTCATCACAAGGATAAGGCATCATGCCTTCAGCTTCTAACGCCAACCACTGAGATTTTTGTTTAGCGGATAAATTAGCATTAGTGATAATTTTTTCGATATTAGCCTGAGTCATGAGAGTTACCCTTATTAATTGTGCGGGTATATTAACTAGGCAGGAGTCTAGCCACTATTGAAAAAACACTTAAGGCTGATTTCCATTTTGGAAATCGCATCGTCAATTGTTACATCCAGATGTGACACTTTGTATTTATGTAACATTTAACTTGTTTGTGGGTATTTTTCAGCCTATTGTGCGGCCATAGACGTAGCCACTTGGCTATTTTTCCCTTCATCAATAAGGACATTGCATGTTAAAGCCGGTGGTTGGTCTGGGTTTATTGTTGACTTTGACTGCTTGTGATAGCGATATTTTTACCACCTTCCCGCCCGAGGACCCAGACCCTAGCCCGCCGACCATGGCGCAAGATAAATGCTACACAATTAGCACTAACTTAGGCGCCATTGCTATTGCCGTCGATATGACCAATACCCCAGTGACAGGTAAAAACTTCGCTCGGTATGTGGATGATGGCTTTTATAACGGCACCATTTTCCATCGGGTAATTTATAACTTTATGAGCCAAGCAGGGGGCTATACCAAGGACTTAGTGGCTAAACCCACGCGCGCGCCCATTATCAATGAAGCTAAGGTTGGATTTCGTAATCTACGTGGCACCCTTGCTATGGCGCGTTTTGATAATTCCCCCAACTCTGCTGACTCGCAATTTTTTATTAATGCGCTAGATAATCCGCAGCTTGATGCCAGTGCGAGTTCTGCAGGCTACGCCGTCTTTGGCCAAGTGATTGCCGGCATGGATGTGGTTGATCAAATCAATATAGTGCGCACGACTACTGTGGGTGCCTTTACGGACGTACCTGTTACTCACATAGTGATTTCAAACATCAGCCCACGCAGCTGCAGATAAAAAAAACGCCTAACTTTATTGGAGTTAGGCGTTTTTTAGTATTTGTAAAGCAAGCTGTTAACCAAGAGCAAGCGTTAGCTTAGCTAAGTTATTTACGGCCATAGACTTTAACGCCAGCCTTAGAGCCGTCTGAATTACCAAACACTTCCAGCTTATCAACGCAGCGCTTATAGCCAAATTTGCGCCAATCTGTGGTTTCATCTTTCTTTAAGTGGCGGTTGAACTTAATGGTTTTAGTTTTGCCATTGTTAAAAGTCACCACGACTTTCTCTAACTCTAAATCACGCTCGGCTTTCACCTTAATGGCATCGCTTCGACGGCAGGCCAGTAAAGGGATTTTTGCGCCTTGATCGCCAATACCCAGCAAAATAGTGCGACCTAAAGTGATTTGCTCATCCGCCAGCGCCTGTTGTGGCAGCGCCATTGCGCTTGCGGCTAACAGCAGCACAGTGCTTAACGAGACTTGAGATAATTT
This sequence comes from Shewanella sp. SNU WT4, assembly GCF_006494715.1. NCBI lineage: Bacteria > Pseudomonadati > Pseudomonadota > Gammaproteobacteria > Alteromonadales > Shewanellaceae > Shewanella > Shewanella sp. SNU WT4. The sequence goes on along the minus strand of NZ_CP041151.1, from coordinate 1,716,714 downwards.
TTTCATGTTAACGACCTAAAAATTGGCGGCGCCATTTACGATACTGCGCCTAAAGCGCCATATTCCATGGCCTAATTAAACTTAATTGCTAAAGATTATTGGGGAATAACGCCCGCCCCTCAGCAACAAATGGTCGGCAAGTGTACAGCATTTGCGCGCAATTACTTACTAACAAAGCCCGAAAACTTGAATTTGGCCACACACTGAATTGTCTACGCTTTGAGCATTAAGGTTTACAGACATCACGTTAAGTGCTGTAAACCACTCAGCTTAATACCAATAAATCACTAACCCGAAGGCGTCTATTAACTCGCTCACCATTTACTACAGCGCTCCACCATTTTATTTTTTAATCAATAAAATCAATGACATTACCCAAAATAATAATTCTTATTACTAGAACAAAGAAATGGAGCCTAAGGCCAATTTTTAGCAAAAACATCCCCAAAATCAGGCGCGAGACATAACCGCGAAAGAAAGTGTGCTACACGTCAATAAATCGCTGACATTTCACTCCTACTATGTCAGCAGAACAATAAAACATCATAACTAAAAGGAATGCAAAATGATGAATAGACGTAATGCTATTAAGCGATTTGCGACACTTTCGGCCTTTGGCGCAGGTAGCCTGCTGGCACCTTCAGTATTAGCGGCGCCTCAATGTAACGGCAATGAAGACATAGCCTTAGGCAGCAATGGTAACGATGCCAAGCTACTGACTTATGTGAAACTCGACCCTATGGCGGTCGCAAAATTAGCCTATGCCGGTTACGATCGCGGTGGCTGCATGTATGGCGTGTTCGATTCCATAGTCAAAGCGTTAGCCGCCGCAGGCCATGAAGATGCTTGCCGCTTTGCGGCCATTCCCACCAATATGGCAACCTTTGGCAAAGGCGGAGTCTTTGGCATGGGCTCGATTTGCGGCTGCGTGAATGCGGGCGCTATGGCAATCAACTTATTGTCAGGGATTAATCAATCAGCGGTGAGCCGCGCCTTATTCCGTTTTTATGAAAAATCTGAAATGCCAAGAGGTGATGCCGACTTTTTAGCAGCCATTGGCGCGCCGACGCGTAAAACCAATGATGGCACCTTACTTGGACCTGATTTACTGGGTAAATCCATTGCTCGCTCAACCCTATGCCACACGTCAGTGACTTTATGGTCCAAGGCCAGTCAATTTGGCTCTAGCCATCAGGCCAAGTTTGAACGCTGCGCCCAAGTCACTGCTGAAATAGCCTTTATGTTAGTGACTTACTTAAATCAATCCCTCGACGGCACACTAGATGCCGAACTGGTAGCGCCAGGTAACCAAGAATGTACTTCATGCCACAGTTCCACTAAACGTGAGCCTGATGCTTATTTAGGTTCAGATGTTAATTCAACCATTGAATGTCAGTCATGCCATAGCTCGCATGATATGTCTGGCGGCGTGCCTGTGCATGAAGACTTGTCATGTTCTGATTGCCACTAGGAGGCAGCCATGAAGAAGATATTAGCGGCGCCCGCGTTAGCAATAACCCTGTTACTGGGGTTATCGGCCTGCGGCGACAGTGATGATGATACTATCGCCATTGCCACCACTCATATTGATGCAGCCACTGCCTTTAGTTTGGATTTAGGCGGCTTTAATCACACAGATCACTCCTTTGATTTTGCCCTCACCACAGCCGACGGCACGCCAGTAATAGGTGCCAGCCAAGCTGACTATAAGGTGATTTATATTGGTAAAAACCAAGCCAATGTCAGCGCGTTTTCACTGCCTTGGCATAAAGCTGTGCTTTGCAGTAATGCTGCTCATGCTAAAGCCAGTTGCACTGGCAAGCTGATAGAAACTGAGCCTGGAAAGTATCAGTTTACCCCAGATAGCAAGCCGACCAGTTCATGGCAGCAAACTCGTCTGGCTGTAACTGTCGTTGGTGCATTAGCGCAAAATAAACCGCAAGTGACTGACATTGATAAACCCGCTGGGATCTAAGCTAGCCCTATTGCCCCCATCCACTCGTACTTAAGACAACTGCCAGCAGGCGGTTGTCTTAATCTTGTCATTAATGCTAAACGCTTAATGCGGCGCGATAGCGCACTAGAGCTAACATCTCAGCGTTTACAGATATCAACCCCATCTTCGCCGTACAAACCTCAGCCATCAGCTAGGATTTATCTATAGCCATTAAACATCAGCACATAAGTTATACGCCGCCAAACAGTAGGAGCATCCCCATGAATAAGCACGCCGTCTATGTAGCGCCGCCATTAGAAGTGAGTGAGTGGCTTAACTGCCCGCAAGGGTTGTCGCTGCAAGACTTACGGGGGAAAGTGGTGGTCATACATGCCTTTCAAATGCTCTGCCCAGGCTGCGTCTCCCATGGGTTGCCGCAGACCAATAACATTCATGCCATGTACAGTAAAGATGAAGTGCAAGTGATAGGTTTACATACGGTTTTTGAGCATCACGCAGTGATGACTAGCCAAGCACTACATGCCTTTGTGCATGAGTATCGCCTAACATTTCCTATCGCTATTGATAGGCCAAGCGCTAACAGCAACCTGCCGTGCACTATGGCAAGTTATCAAATGCAGGGCACGCCGACTTTAATCATCATTGATAAAAATGGCTATGTGCGAGTCAACTATTTAGGGCGCATGAGTGATATGCAAGTGGGCAGTATTATTGGCGGATTACTAGAAGAACAAAGGGCACCTGCCACAAATGCTGCCGAAATTACCGGAGCTAACAAGCCAACACAGTCACAATGCAGCGATGATCAATGCCCGATATAAGGCCTAGATAAAAGCACTGACATAAGCGCAGAGAGAAGAACTTAAATCAGTTCTTAAATGCGTTTTTAAATAAGCCATTGTCGGCATTGGCCATCGCGCGCAGAGTTACATGGATGGCACTTATGATAGCAAGGGGCGACTGACTGCCGCGCCTTGCTATTGATATAGTTATAGATATCAATTGTGATACTGTTTGCCGACTTAACTCGGCAAACAGTTAGCCTCAACTCTCACATCGTGGCAATCATAAGAGCCCATTTCAAATTCACGACAAATCCAAGGGCGATTTTCATAAATGGTGCACATAAAGGTTTCGCGATCTAACGCCGAGCACCAACCATCGTCTAAACGTAACATGGTCTCACCGCCCCATTTATCGGTCGCTATGTGCTGCTCGGGGACGCCAGTGTCAGTAATGATCATAACTTCTAAGCGGCAGCAGCAAGCCTGACAGTTGGCGCAAGTAAGTTCGGTGTGGGTTACATCGGTAATGGGAATAGTCATATCTGTCTTCAATCAACGCAGTGGCAGCATAGTACTCCACTTTAGGCTAATTTACCCCTATTGATGACCGACTAAATTTAAGCGCAGCGCATATTAATACTCTGCCAGTAAGTAGCTAGTGCTCGCCATAAAGGCTGCTGTGGTTATTTAAGCTCATTAGCGTTAGCCATCACCCAAGCGCTGCCGTGCTGAGTAAAACCTATCTTGGGATAATATTCCGTGGCTTGAGGGGCAGAGAGTAACGTTAAAGTACAGGTCGGCTGTAAGTTGGCAAATGTCTGGCGAATTAATTCTTTACCTATGCCGCTTGCCTGAATGCGTTCTGATACTGCTAATTCAGATAAATAGCAGCAGAAATGAAAATCGGTCACGCTGCGGGCAAGCCCCACCAAAGTGTCGCCAACCCATGCTGATATCAATAAATCCGCATGTTCTAGCATACCGGCCATGCACTCACGATTAGCCGTAGGTCGTCTGCCGCCTAAGGTTGTCTGCTCTAATAACGCCACAAATTGCTCCGGCGTAATTGGGCGATTGACACAATAAGTCACATCCATCATTAAGCATTCCTTGTTAGTTCTTCACACTTATGTTTATTAAGCTCGGGGGGTTAACCGGGATTATTGTTCTCATTTTTGGGACTATCTTTTTGAGACTATTTTTTTGAGACTAATGTTAGTGCACTCGCTTTATGGTTGCGGCGCAATGCTAGATATAAATAACACAAGGAAAACCTTATAAACTGACCAGCGCAGTGTCTGTCTCTTGATCAGATCTCATAGCGTTTCTCCGGCTTCAAATAGGGCTTTGGCTAAGCGATACCCCTTTACCTGAGCCTGAAGATCATCCCATCCCTCCCAAATCGTGGACCAGCTGGCCATTCCCGTGCGCTTGCTATCATTAAAGCCTCCTAGTTTGGCCAAGGATTGATAAGCCCACTTCATATTTGGGGCTTCTTTGCCTTTATGTCCCCTTGGCTTGTAGAGCTGCATCAGTACTCGCCATTCATCATTCTCTAAGACATTGCTGCAGCTTTGATTTTCCATGCTTTGCGCTGCTTCGATTTGCCCTCTTTTTCTCAGATAAATTGGCAGGCTCATCACTTCCCGAAGTTGCAGTAGCCGCACACCAATAAAGCAAAGTATCGAGGCCGCTCGCTCAAGGTTGTCTGGCGATGTCATGCGTAACCTTTCAACCCCCGCGCCGGTTTTCCACGCCTTATGAAAGTCCTCAATGCGCCATCTAGTGGTATAAATATCAATCACATGAAGTTGCTGCGCCAACGTGTCAATCGGCTCACTGGTCAGTAGCATCCAAGATAGTCCATCTTCACCTTGGGGAGGATTGAGCTCTTGTGCGTACACCACATTAATCGCATGCTGCTGACGATTATGTTTGATGTTAACCGCACTGGCTTTGAGGGTGAGTTTGGCTGTTCGCGAGGGACGATTCTTGCTTTTCCCACTGGCTTCCTTTATGCCTTTTTGTGGGATGGCGATGGTGTATCCGCCGGTAACGGGATGACTATCCATGTGCTCAAACAGCTTAGCCTCGTATTCTACTAGGTTTCTTGCATGTTTTGCCCGCACCACAAACCGTTCACTATGTGATTGTTTATCCGATAAATAATGCATGATATCCGCTTCTCTATCACACACTGAGATCACTCGCGACATGTGAGCCTGCAAGCGTTGCCGCGTAAAATAGGATGCATCGGCCCATTTACCGCTCTCTTTTTCATCGGCCTCGTTGGGATTATCAGGTCGACACCACCAATCTTGGTGGATCAAGCCCAAGGTCCGAGAAGTATGGCTATCCAGTAGCAAGACAGAATGAACCCACCAACCACGAGACTTATCGGTAGGTTTGCCTAATTTCCCTAATTCAGACGCCACACTGTGCTTATAACTCAGGGCTGTCGTGTCTTCGAGAGCAAGTATTTCATTTATATTTTCAATCGCTTGGGCGGTGCGAGCAAAACCGGCGGCTCTGATCATAGATGGGCTAACATTATCATTGCGGATCAATCGATAGGCTCCTTCGAGTTTGGCATCTTCACCATTACAAGATCTGGCAACCGATTTACCGCTGCCAACCGCCATGTGTTCAGCGACGACGGTTAACCTTGCCGCTCGTCGTTTATCACCTAGCTCAGCATGATGAAAGTGATCATATGCCCATTTGTTCGGGTTAAAAATTGACATTAAAAATGATGAAGTGAGTGAATTTGCATGATCTGATCATCGCCAGTCAAGAAAGTTCCATTTTTTGCTAATAATTTGTGTAGTAGAGACAGGCTATTAATGGCTAAAGATACCCTGCAAAACGGAGGAGGATTAACTATTGGTTTGGAATTAGACGAAGGTCAAACCATTGGGCCGTTGCAACTTGGAGAAAATAATGAATCAGAGATAGAGCATTTAAAAGAATTTGGCAATATTATCCATGTTATTGAGTGCTATAAAAAAATCGCAGAAAAATATCACTTACCTGCTCCTATTTATGATTACTTTGAAATATCAGCAGACGATTACGATTCATTAACCTACGCTTCAAACTTGCTCAATGGAGAAGACGTTTCAATAGGTGAACATATTAAATCATTTGCAATAACTACCAATTTAAGTACATATAATGAAATATTAAAAAACAAAGAAAAAGGCAACTCAAATCTATTACGCTTTTGCAACAAAAATATTTTACCTAAACTATTCGAGTTTGATCTTAAATCATTAAAGCTTGAACGCATTTACTTTGACATGGATGTAGGTGCAAAAATAGACGGTGAGATAGTTAAATTAAAATTTAAACCTAATGCAAACTCTAAATCAGTTTCCTGTCTATCAATCACTGATGATTAACCGATATTAAGCGCTGGCGTGAAAGTGACCGTTGGCGGCATGGATGCCGCCATCGAGCATACAAGGATGTACTTGCTGCGTGTCACAGGCATGACAGCGCTTAATAATACGCCTAGCGATAACTGAGCTAACTGCCCTGCTTTGCCGCCTATCCACTGAAGAAGTTTAAGAAAAGTGTACGATGCTACACTTCCCCCCTAATTAATCGCCGCCACGCATAAAAAGTGTATGAAGCTACACTTTTTGCAATCATGCTTAATCGTTTGTAGTGTCTTGAGCATTAACCAATCCGCAGTGTCATTAACCACTAAGTGAGCCTATGACTATAAAGCTTGAGGGCCTTGAAGATATGAAGCGCCTGCGCCGTTTGGCATTGAAAGCGCAAGGGTTATTGCAGGCTCAGCCGTTTGGGGTGGGGATGAGCGGCGCGCTGCAAGCCATTAACCATTTGGGTTATGTGCAGCTGGATACCATAGCTGTGGTGGAGCGCGCCCATCAACATGTGCTGCATTCGCGCGTGCCAGAAGTGACTTCTACCATGACTAATAGCCTGCTACAAACAGGGGCTATTTTTGAATATTGGAGTCACGCCGCGGCGTTAATCCCTATCGCCGATTATCGCTATTCATTGCCCGATAAACTGGCGATAAAAACTGGCCAACGCTCTTGGTATAAAAACTGCGATCATAAACTGATGGCTGAGCTTTTAAGCCGCATTAATACCGATGGACCGCTGCGCTCGCGCGACATTGCCACTCATACAAGCACTGCCACAAGCAGTCACATAAGCACTGACACAGGCAGTAACTCAAGCACTAATTCAAGCACTAATTCAAGTACTAATTCAAGTACTAACTCAGCATGGTGGGATTGGAAACCCGCCAAAAAAGCCTTAGAGCAACTGTATATGCAAGGCGATGTTATGGTGCGTGAGCGTCAAGGATTTGAAAAAACCTATGATTTAACTGAGCGAGTAGTGCCAGCCGGCCTTGATATTAGCCTGCCGAGCACAGATGAGTGCGCGCAGCATCTATTAAACCTGCAGCTTAAATGCCACGGCGCAATGTCAGTATCCGGCCTTACTTATCTGCGCAAAAGCGCTGCGCCAAGCCATGAAGCGCTTAGTGCAGCAGCAAATTGCAAGCCAACACTTGCTTGAAATTACCCTGCCTAGCGGCGAGTTATTAGTGATGCTAAATGGCAGCCTAGATACCCCAATAGCTGACACTGAGCCGCTACTTAAAATACTCTCGCCCTTTGATAACTGCGTTATCCAGCGCGAGCGCCTGCGCTCACTTTTTGGCTTTGATTATCAAATCGAATGCTATGTCCCCGCTGCCAAACGCCAATTCGGTTACTTTTGTTTGCCGTTATTATATGGCGAGCAGTTTATCGGCCGTATGGACTGTAAAGCCCATCGCAGTATCAAGCTGTTAGAAATTAAGTCTCTGCATTTAGCTGAAATGGATAAAGTGATTGGCAGTCTTGATGCTAATGCCGTGATAGCGGCCTTCATGGAAGCGCTCAGCAGCTTTATGGCCTTTCAGCAATGTGAGGCGCTAACCCTCACTCAAGTATTCCCCAATCATTGGCAAGCGCTACTGCAAGGCGCCATCAAGTCAGCTTTTGGTTAAGCACCATAAGCTCGCCCAAGTTATTAGGGGTGATCAATGCGCTATAACAACTGATATGAGCACTAAGAAGTGAGATGTAAGCAGTAAGGAGTAAGCATTGATAGGTAACAAGTTAAGCGGCGCTTGCGGTGAAAGCATCACAAGGCAAGCGCATCAAATTGGCTAATGGACTCAGCCAATAGGGGGAACTAGAGGTAAATGCAGCTAAAGCTTAAGTGCGGTACAAAACCTTAGTAACGTAATCATTGCCAGCAACTTGGCTGGTTTACCTATGTTCTGTACAAAACCTTAACTACGTGCCAGCCGAACTTGGTTTTTACCAGATGCGGCACGATTAATTCACCCGAAAAGCAGACTTTATCAAACTGAGGCACCATTTGGCCGCGCTTAAATTCGCCTAAGTGACCACCGCTTTTAGCTGATGGGCAAGAGGAATACTTTTTGGCTAAGGTATCAAATCGAGCACCCTTATTGAGTTGCTGAATAATCTCTTCAGCAAGCTTTTGATGTTTAACTAAAATATGAACGGCGCTGGCGGTTTTCACTGAATGTCCTCAGCCATCTTGCTTGGGCAAACTGGCGATAATATCGATAACAATAGAACGCACTACTAACGGCTTATACCCAATTACAGGCTTGCTAGCAGTGAATAAGCGGCGCATTTTACCCGCAGCCGCCCCGTTAGCAAAGCATTAAGTCAAAATGCCTGCGATAGAGGCAACCTCAGCCTAGCTACACGCAATGCATCACCGTGAGGCTTAATTCAAGCAATTGATGTTTTTTACTTTACCCAGAAAGCGCAGACACATAAGATCCCGCCATCAAAATGACCAAAGAGAAGTCGATGACAACTATAACTATTACTCGCCCTGACGATTGGCATGTTCATTTACGCGATGGCGCGCAGCTTAAGGATACTGTGCGCGATATTAGCCGCTATATGGGCCGCGCGATTGTAATGCCAAATCTCGTGCCTCCAGCCACAGATACTGATACTGCGCTGAGCTATTACGAGCGCATTGTGGCGGCGCGCCCGCACGCTAATTTTGAGCCATTAATGGTGCTGTATCTTACTGATAAGACCTGCCCTGATGATATCCGCCGCGCTAAGGCCACGGGTAAAATTGTGGCCGCTAAGCTTTACCCTGCTGGCGCCACCACTAATTCAGATTCTGGCGTCACCGATGTTAACAAGATTTACCCTGTGCTTAAGGCCATGCAAGAGGTTGGCATGTTGCTATTAGTGCATGGTGAAGTGACTGACAGCGCCATTGATATTTTCGATCGCGAGCAACTCTTTATCGACACCATTTTGCGACCATTAGTGGCAAATTTCCCTGAGCTTAAAATCGTGCTCGAGCATATCACCACTAAAGATGCGGTGGAGTTTGTCACTAATGCCTCGGACAATGTAGCCGCGACTATTACGGCTCATCACTTGCTCTATAACCGTAACCATATGCTGGCTGGCGGTATTCGCCCGCATTTTTACTGTTTACCGATTTTAAAGCGCAATATCCACCAGCAAGCGCTGCTAGGTGCTGCAGCTTCTGGCAACCCACGCTTCTTTTTAGGCACAGATTCGGCGCCGCATTATCAAGATAAGAAAGAAGCGGCCTGTGGCTGCGCGGGCTCTTACACTGCCCATGCTGCCATTGAGCTGTATGCAGAAGCCTTTGAATCCGTGAATGCGCTTGATAAGCTTGAAGCCTTTGCTAGCTTTAACGGCCCAGATTTTTACGGCTTAGCGCGCAATCAAGATACCATTACCCTCACTAAACAAGCCTGGTCTGTGCCTGCAAGCTATCCGCTTGGTGACAGCCAAGTGGTGCCCATTCGCGCCGGTGAAACCATTGAGTGGTTAGTGACTAAGTCATAGCGCAAGGCTTGATAACTTAGTGCTTTATGCTGACTTGCTAGCGCATTGAGTAAAAAAACGGAGTGGCAGGTAACTGTCACTCCGTTTTTTAGCGGTTTTTTAGCAAGTTTAAATGGTTTGTTGGCGCAGTAAATTACTGCCGCCTCAGCTAAGGTCAAACAGCTTATCTAACCTGTGATAACTCACGCTCGCGGCCTCGTTATTAGTGACTGTATTGGTTTGAGTAATGGTTTTAGCATCCATGGCGGTTATCACAAGGTGGCGCATTTTTTGCGCCACTTGCCGCCCTGTGATCGGGCGATATTTAGCAAGCGCTGGCAGCTTACACAGCCAAGGCAATAGCCTACTGCCAATCACTTCACCCAAGCGAAAATCACTGCGATCGCCCAATAACAGTGACGGTTGAATAACCACAGTGCGCGCAAAATGCAGCGCTATCACTAACTGTTCAAGCTCGCCCTTCATCTTAAGGTAAGCATTGCGACTGCTAGCATTGGCGCCGCTGGCTGAAACCAGTAAATACTGACTCACCCCTTGCGCCCGAGCCAACGTCGCGGCGCGGTATTGATAATCCACATCCACTTGCCGCTGGGCGAAAATAGTGCCGGCCTGCTTTAAAGTAGTGCCTAAACACGAGCAAAAAATATCGCCCGCAAATACTGAGGCAAAAGATTCCATGTGATTGAAATCAATCACCTCATTAATAATCTTGTCATTGGCATAAGTGACTGGGCTGCGAGTAATGGCCACCACCTTGTCTATGCCATCGGTTTGACTTAATTGCTGCACTAATTCGCGCCCCACGGCACCCGTAGCGCCAAGGACTATGGCAATCTTTCCCATGAGATGTTTCCCGTTTAATGGTGTTAGCCGGCTTCGCTCATTACCCAAATAAAGCCGCATCGCTGCTCTTTGCCACTAGCATAACCTAAAGCGCGCCCTGCCATTAGCCAAAATGCTATTAGCCACAATGCCAGGCAACTTGCGGCTAAGTAGCAACGGCTTATAGCGTAAGTTAACAAAAGTTTGCCAAGATAAGGTGCTGAAAAACTTGTCTATTGGCGCGCAACCAAGTAAAACAAGGCTTTTACGTGCGTCGATGCACCTAGGTTTAATGGAGTAAAGCAAATTGGAACATTTCGTGTGGCAACTCGACCCAGTGTTGATTTCATTTATGGGGCTCAAAATCCATTGGTACGGCGCCTTGTTTGCGACGGCAATTTTAGCCGGGTTTCAGGTGATGAAGCGCATCTATGTCAAAGAAGGCTTAGATGTTCAATCCTTAGATAATTTACTCTTGTACTGCGTTATCGGCATAGTCGTCGGCGCCCGCTTAGCTCATTGTTTGTTTTACGATCCCGCCTATTACTTTGCTAACCCCCTCAAGATTTTTGCCATTTGGGAAGGCGGCTTAGCTAGCCATGGCGGCGGATTAGGGGCGATTTTGGCGCTCTATTATTACCAACGTAAGGTCAAACTGCCGTTCTTATTCTTACTCGATAGACTGGCCATTGCCACCGCCATTTTTGGCTTCTTTGTGCGTATGGCCAACTTTGCCAACTCGGAAATCTTAGGCGAGCCAACCCAAGAACCTTGGGGCATTATCTTTGCTCGAGTGGATATGCTGCCAAGACACCCAGCGCAACTCTATGAAGCCCTTGCCTATTTAGTCATCTTTATTGGTCTATATGCCATCTATCAATTCACCCAAATGAAGCAGCGCCACGGCGCGATTTTCGGGCTGTTTTTAGTGACTATTTTTGGCGCGCGTATCGCCATCGAATCCATTAAAGTGAGTCAAGCGGCCTACCATGAAAGCCTATTAAGCGCAGGCCAATGGTTAAGCCTGCCCTTCTTAGCGGTCGGTGTTGCCCTGCTCGCTCTAGCTTATGCTAAAAAGCCTAGCGCTCCGGTGGTGAATAAATAACAAGGTCTCGACATTGGCATTAAGCAACAGGATTTAGTGTTTAGTGTTTAGTGTTTAGTGTTTAGTGTTTAGTGTTTAGTGTTTAGTGTTTAGTGTTTAGCATAACCGCCTAAAAACAAAGGCGCTGCGGTTTGACCGCAGCGCCTTTATTCTGACTTCACCCTGTAGATTTGCTTTTTATCAGTTCGCCTTTGCCATTTCAGGTAAGCTTAAATAGCTTGCCGTTTAGCATCTATCACAGCCGCAACTAATGGGCTGACGGTTTGCGCCTCTGGAGTTAAATGTAAGCGCTCAGGGTGAGTATAAATAGTCACGCGACTATCGCGGCAAAATCCCGCTAAAGTAATATTAGATTGCTGCGCTATCTCTATTGCCAGCGAGGTTGCTGATGAGATAGCAAATATAATACTAATATTGGCCATGGCCGCTTTTTGCACCATTTCAAAACTCGCGCGACTCGTTAATAAAATAGCGGCATTATTCGCCTTGTCATGCGCGACAATATGGCCAATTAATTTATCTAAGGCAACATGCCTGCCGACATCTTCAAAGCAGGAAGATATATCACCCATTGCAGTTAACATAGCCGCGGCGTGTGTCGCGCCGGTTAAATTAAATGTGGTTTGATGGTGGTGTAAATTATCTAACGCCGTTTTTAGATGAATTAAATTAAATGTTTTATTGTTTGACACTTGCACTATTGGCTTAATAGTTTGCTCTATTTGTTCTACGCCACATAAACCGCAACCGGTTCTTCCGGCCATGCTGCGCCGACTCTCTTTTAATTGCATAAAACAGCGCTGATTAATTTCGATGTACACTAACAAACCTGAAGAAATTGTTTCTATTTCTATGCCGCGAATATCACTTAACTGAGTAATGATGGCTTCTGACAGACTAAAACCTATGGCAAATTCTTTAATAAACATAGGCGATGCCATCATGACCACATGAGATATGCCATTGTAAATCAAGGCAACCCTGACTTCACTTGCCACAGTTTCCACTAAGTGCTGCGCGCGTTGATTGCGAAAACACTTAACGTCAAATTGATGGGTAACATTATTCAGTTCACATGACGATGCCATAATAGTAATAATCCATATCATTTAGTTAAATATATCTAAACTTCGCCACCATTTGACAAATCAATATTTAGATCACATTTTTAAACTTATAAAAAAATAGTTGTTGTGCCACCATCACTAATTACTTAGTATGCGGGCAAGTGTTAAGGAAGAACGTCGTTTCCGGTGAAACGTCTGGATTTCAAATCCAGGTGGGGCTGCCAGCAGCCCCAGGTAGGTTCAACTCCTATGTTCTTCCGCCAAGCTTATGTTCTTCCGCTAAATCCTTTCTTGATTTGTTCTCAATGTTAATTTCAAGTTCATTCAACCACAGCGCTGTTAATAAATATTTCGGCATCTCGTATTACCCGCGAATTATCTTTCTTCTTGCGCCACGTTAATCCACATCTGTCGTAAAATTCTAAGACTTGAATACTGGCTTTACGGCCTAATTTAACCTCAGCATTAAAATTAATTACCGTCACTTCACCATAAGTATTCATATGGTCACGAATAATGTTGGCGTAGTGATAAATATGAGTCGTCAGCATAAATCTATCTTTGACTAGGCTGGATATGTGGCCTAACTGAATTAATTTGCGGCACAGTTTGCGCGCATCATCAATACCAATATTTTGCGCTGTCGCTATATCAGTGCTCCATACCGGCGCGCCCGATGCCAGCATTTGCTGTTTAACTTGTTGCCACAATTGCTCTTCTGCCGCGCTTAACCCTAACTGGTGCACAGGCAAATGCAGTAAACCGCGGGTATTTTGCAGTATTTGAACGCTGCATAAGTCGTGGCATAAGCGCATTAATACCGCCAGTGGATATTGGCCATGGGTCATGCGCTGCAAGCGATTCACTGTTAAGCCTAATAATTCTGGTGCTTGTTCGTGGTATGCCGTAATTAGCGCCACTAACTGGCTGTTAATCTTGTCAATTAACACCCTTGATAAGATATAGCCTTCAATCTCAATGAGTTGAGACTGCATGGCTGTAGATTCAAGCGCATTCACTTCAAGGCCATTAAGACCATTAAGAGATAAATGGGTCTCGGCCAGTTGATGCGCCCACATAAAGTCTGATTGCTTAACGCAGCCCTGCGCGGTCAATACGGCTAAAAAGTTGGCAGGTTCAACACAATCGATTAATTCAGCTAACAAGCTTAAGCGCTCTTGCGAACGCTTGGCCTTAGTGGGCGGCGCAATATCTAATACCCGCAGCGCCCCTAAAGTGGTTTTTGCGGCGGCATCACGCACAATCAGCTTATCTTGCACCCACATAGCTAAGGGCTGCTCGCACTGCATTTCAACTAAAGCTTGTGTCTCTGATAATTGCTGCAATAAGCCTAAACGCGCGCCGGTATGATTATGGGCTAAGTGCAATTGCACTTGTTGCCAATGCTTAATGGGTTGATGTAATTCAATCACTCCGCACACGCTGTGCTTGGGCTCAAAAGCTGGAGCTTGTGATGTCAGCCAATCGCCGCGCTTAGCGCCTTGATGCTTATCAACGCCGGTGAGATTTAAAGCAACGCGCTCCCCCACATAAGCTTCATTGGCTAGCTGGCTTTGACGGCGAATACCGCGAACTTTTACCGCTTTAGTTTGACTCGATAAATACAGGCTTTGGCCTTCTTGCACTTGGCCGCTAATCACTGTGCCTGTGACCACAAGTCCTGCGCCCTTAACGCTAAACACTCTATCAATGGCAAGGCGAAAACTGCGATTATTGATGCCTTGATTAAGTAAGGCATAATGCTCAATCGCCATCTGCATAATGCAATGCTTTAATGCATCTATGCCAAAGCCTGTGTGGGCTGATACCACCAGAATTTCGCTAGCGCGCTGATATTGGCTAAGTAACTGAGTCACTTCTTGTGTAACTTGCACTATGCGTGCGCGCTCAACCTTATCTTGCTTAGTTAACACCACCAGCAAATTATCAAGATTAAGAAGCTGCAATATGCCTAAATGCTCGCGAGTTTGCGGCATCACGCCATCATCGAGCGCCACAATCAATAAGGCGTGTTTAGCGCAGCTAACCCCTGCCAACATGGTATTAATAAACTTGCTGTGACCTGGCACATCAACAAAGGCGAGCGGCTGCTTAAGCCCGACATTCATAAAGGCGTACCCAAGCTCTATGGTCATGCCGCGCTGTTGCTCTTCTGGCAATCTATCAGCATTCATGCCTGTCAGTGCGTGTAGCACACTGGTTTTACCATGATCCACATGGCCAGCCGTCACTACTATCATTGCGCGCCTCCGATAATAAACTCAGGCGCTGCCTGTAGAATTGGCATTGAAACGGGCGAGCAACTTACGGCCTTAAGCGCCGCGCTCAGCAAGTATTCATCATCAACGCCGCGCAAATCTAGCCATAAGCGATTAGCAGTAATTCGCCCAAGAATGGGAATGGCCTGCGCTTTAAACAGGCTATCTAATTGGCTGAGGCTCATAGTGCCATTGGCGCTTGGCATAAAACATAAGGCCACAGAATCCAGTAACACATCGGGCTGCGAGCCGCTGCCAACTTGGGTATGACAAGGCTCAATAGTGACGTTAAAGTGCTGCGCGAGCACGCTTGCATCTTTTGCCTCTGAGTGTGACTCCAAAGCATGGCTAACAACTTTGGCAGCATTTGGCCACAGGCCAATTAACTCTTGAGCTAACGAATTTAAGCTTGATAAGGGGCGCGCCAACTTTCTAAAGATAGGTAACTGATTATCTAAGGTTTCTGGCTGGCGATATTGCTTTAAGGTGGCTTCTAATGCGGCGAGCGTCATCTTATCGCAGCGCAAGGCGCGCTTTAATGGATGTGCTTGCAGCTTAGCGATTAAGTCTTTATCCCCGACCACTAAGCCTGCTTGTGGGCCGCCCAGTAACTTGTCACCTGAAAAACTCACCAGATTTACGCCATCTTTTAGCATCTGCTGCGGCATTGGCTCTTTTGATAAACCAAAGCGTGATAAGTCAGTTAAGGCGCCGCTGCCTAAGTCAGAAATAAGGGCTATGCCGCGCTCACGACATAATTGGGCTAAGGCTGCTTCATCGGCGGCCGCGGTAAAGCCGCAAATATGATAATTACTGGTGTGCACTTTCATAATGGCGGCGGTGTTATCAGTTATGGCCGCGGCATAATCTTGTAAATGGGTGCGATTAGTGCAGCCCACTTCCACGAGTTTGCAGCCGGCTTGCGCCATGATATCGGGAATACGAAAGGCGCCGCCAATCTCAACCAGTTCGCCGCGCGACACTATCACTTCTTTGCCAGCTGCAGTGGCTGCCAACATAAGTAGTACGGCAGCGGCATTGTTATTGACAACGCAGCACGCCTTCGCGCCGGTAAGTTCATGGATTAAGCTGCTAACCGCTGTATCTCTATGGCCACGCTTTCCTTGGCCCATATCAAATTCCACCGGCACAGGGTGACGCATCACATTGGTCACAGCGGTAATGGCCGCCTCACACATTTGCGAGCGCCCAAGATTGGTATGCAGCACAGTGCCAGTAAGATTCATCACAGCGCTCATGCTCGCGCGATGACCTGCATCTATGCGCTGCTGTAACTCTATTACTACCCCTGCGCTTTGTTGGCACCAGTGTGGCAATTGCTGCTGTGTGGCAATGCTGGCTCTGACGTCAACTAGCATCTGCGTAAGCAAGGATTTAATCCAGGGCTTACCATAGGTATCACTAAAACCTATCACTTGAGGTATCAGCAACAAACTATCCATGGCGGGTAAACACCGATATAAGGCTTGGCTGGAATTGATAGCTTGAGTCATAGGTCTGTTCTATTTCTTGAATTGGTCTTAAAAATCTTGCCGTGATTGAGCCTTAACAAGGCAGCCACAATCACGGCAAGAAGTTGATTACTTATTGGCACATTTTGCTTAATGCCTAATGCCTAGCTTGTCGTCTCTTCTTCATGAGCCAGTAACAGAGGATTAACTGTCGTTGCGCAATAGCCTTGCTCTACCACATGCTTATCCATCACTAAGCTTGCTAAATCATCCACGGCGGCTTCAAGTCTGGGATTGATGTCGGTAAACATCATCTTGGTGTATCCCTTACAGGTGTCGCAGCTTTCGATTCGAATGGCCGCTTTAGTTTCTGTTTCGGCCCACAAGAACACGCCTTTGTTTTCGCCGCAGCAAGTACACTCAGCGCGGATTTGATGCCACTCACTCTCACACAAGCTGCAATGCAGATAACGTAAGCCTGAGCGCGGTTCATCTTTAATCACGCTAGCCACTGGGTGACTGCCGCACACTGGGCATAAGGTTTTATAGGCCACGCCGCGTGAGGCTAAGGTTTCCCCTACCGCTACCGCCCAATGGGACCAGTACACAGACAATGCCGCCCAAATAAATAAGCTGTATTGCGCTGGTACATCACTAAAGTGGCCGCAAAGCAGCGATTTAGCATAAGACTGCAAGCTATCAGCATCCGTTGCCGCTAAGTCTTTAAGCAGTGTCACTAATGATGGGGATACCTGTGGCAGCATTTCCCCGATAAGCTCCAGCAATACCGCCTGCCAATAATTGCCCCACACAAAGTTAGCCTGCGCCAGTGGTTGCTCTTGGCCTAAATCCACTTGGGGTTTGGAGCCAAAACAATGCTGATGCTTAGCATCCGTGCTTGCTGCAATTACCGCTTGCGCTGTGACTAACTGCTCCAGCAGGCGAAAACACTCAGGTAAACCTGAATCTTCAGCCAGTTCAGCGAGCCTGTCAGCGCGGCGCTGATAAACGCTGTGCGGTTTGGCCGGATACAAGGTCTTAATGGTTAAGCCTTGTTTGGCTATGCTATTGGCATCAAGTATTGCTGTGCTCATATCAGTGTTTTTCCTGCTTAATTGTTTTAAGTTCCGGATCATTTAGCATGTTAGGGTGATGCTTCTTGCACCAAGCCCGCGATACTTTGCCGTACAACATGCCAGCAACCGATCCTTCAACCCAAGTCGCCATCCAGAAATGTACCAGCACAAAAATCAACATGATGACTGCGCAAACCGCATGAATGAGAATGGCCCACTCTATGGTTGATGAGGCAAAATAAGGGGCAAAGTAAGGCTGCCACATAATAAAGCCCGTGATAGTTAACCCTATGGATGTCACCACAAAGGTGCGAAACAGCACTTTTTGTCCAGGGTTGTAATGGCCGATAGCGGGGATTTTGTCCTCGTTTTCAAACATCACATCCTTGATGGCTAGCATCCATTTCAGATCGTTCTTTTCCCATTTGTTATGGTGGTAATAGCGCACCAACATCAGCATTAATGGTAAGCACATCATTAATCCGGCAATCGGATGAACAAAGCGCGCCATTTGCGGCGTTCCGGCAATTGACCCCAACCATTGAAACGATGGGAAGAAGAAGGCAAAGCCCGTCATAAAGGTGACAAAACCCGTGGCGACGATAAACCAATGACAAATGCGGTCGAACAACTTATGGCGCAAAATCATATTCTGCTTATTCATGAGCGTTACTCCTTATCTGTCTTGGTTGTTGGCGTGGCGCTAGCGTCTTGCTGATCATGGCTATGATCAAACGCCGCCGGCTCATCTTCTTCAACGATATTGCGACCCACAGTAATGCGGTGCAAACAGGCCACCGCTACTGTTGCCAGAATACCGACGGCGCCCAATGGCTTGACTACGTCTTGCCATAACTTCACCGGTAAGCTGGTCTTAGGATCGGCTGATAAACCGTAACTTTCTGGCTCGTTGACATCATGCAAAATCATCATCATGCCTGTGCCACCTACGCCCTCAGGGTTATAGATACCGGCATTGGCGAAACCGCGCTCTTGCAACTGTTTTACCCGTAAATCGGCAATAAACAGCATGTCTTCACGAGTACCAAACTTGAGTGCGCCTGTGGTACAGGTTTTAACGCAGGCGGGCTCTTGTCCGACTTGCAAGCGGTCTGAACACATGGTGCACTTGTAGGCCTTTTGATCGATAGGATCGAGCTTAGGCACATCAAATGGACAAGCGCTGACGCAATAACCGCAGCCAATACACTTGTCAGAGTCAAAATCCACTACACCGTTAGAGCGTTGAATGATGGCGCCTTTAGTCGAGCACGCTGTCAAACACGCAGGGTCTTCACAATGCATACAAGCACTATGAGTAAACTGCCAACGCAGCTTATCGTCTTGCTTAACCTCGTTGAACTTCATCAAGGTCCAGCACTCAGATGATAAGTTCATCGGGTTTTGATAGCTGCCTTGGAAGCTGCCAATAGGGGCGCGCAAGTCGTTCCACTCAGAACACGCAACCTGACAACCCTTACAACCGTTGCACTTAGTGGCATCAAATAACTTAGCGACCTTGCTCAGCTTTTTTCGCACCTGCGCCGCTGGGGTCAGTTCAGAGGTTCCTGAACTTAAAATGATATCTTGTGAAGACATAATTACATCCCCTCAGCCTTAGTGATATCCACAAGGAACGCCTTAAATTCAGGCACTTGAGTATTAGCATCACCCACTTCTGTGGTCAGTACGTTACAGCTATAACTCTTACGAGTTAAGGCGTTATGGCCGCCGTGACGCGGTAACCCCACGGTATGCACTAACTGGCCATTCACCTTTAACGGTTGCAGACGCTGTGTGACTAAGGCTTTCGTCAATATGCTGCCACGCTTAGAGCTCACCTTGACCCAATCGCCATTGTTAATGCCCTTAGCGGCTGCCAATACTTCATCTAACTCCACAAAGGTTTCTGGCATAGAAATCGCGGCTAGACGGCAATGGCTTGTCCAGAAGTTAAAGTGTTCAGTTAGCGAGTAAGTGGTACACACATAAGGGAAATCCTTATGCGAACCTAAGGTTTCAGCTACACCTGGCAACATACGAATCGCTGGGTTACTCACGACATTAGGATGCAGTGGGTTAGTACCAATCGGCGATTCCACTGGCTCGTAATGCTCAGGGAATGGTCCTTCAGCGAGCATCTTCAAGGCAAAGAAACGGCCCACGCCCTCTGGCTGCATAATGAATGGATGCGCAGAATCTTGCGGCGATAACTTCATGTTAAAGTCGCCTTGATCTATGCCGTGCCATTTATCTTGATGCCATTGCACAATCACACGTTTTGGATCCCAAGGCTTACCATTGACATCACACGAGGCGCGGTTATACAGCACGCGGCGATTAGCAGGCCACGAGAATGCCCAGCCCGGAGTAATACCTTTACCGGATGGATCTGAGTTATCTCGGCGCGCCATCATGTTGCCAGCTTCGGTCCAGCTGCCACTATAAATCCAGCAACCGCAAGCGGTAGTACCGTCATCTTTAAGTTGGCTGAAACTATCAAGCTGCTTACCTGTGGTTAAATCACGGCCGTTAAGCTCTTTTGCCACTTCTTCACCATGAGGGAATTTAGGGTCGTGATAATTCCAATTAATGGCTTGCACAGGCTCAGGCAATACCCCGCCTTCATCGCGATAGAGCTCTCTAAGTTTCAGCAAGATGCCAGATAAAATTTCCGCATCAGGCTTAGATTCACCCGGAGCATTAGCACCCTTCCAGTGCCACTGCATCCAGCGACCTGAGTTCACGATACAGCCTTCTTCTTCGGCAAATAGGGTCGTCGGTAAACGGAATACCTGAGTCTGAATTTCGCTTGGCTCAACATTGTTGAACTCGCCCGCTTTTTGCCAGAACACTGAGGTTTCTGTCGCAATCGGGTCAAGCACTACCATGTACTTAAGCTGACACAGAGCCGCTAATACCTTGTTACGGTTAGGCATGGAGTTAATCGCGTTAACGCCTTGAATGAAATAACCATTCACCTTGCCGTGGAACATCATGTCTATGTGCTTGGTAAAGTCGTACTGTATATCCCACTTAGGTAACCAGTCGTAACCATAGCTATTGTCAGCGGTGGCGTTATCACCCCAGAAACTCTTCATTTGCGACACGAAGAACTTAGGATAATTAGACCAATAGTTAGTCTGGCCCGGACGCAAAGGCGTAGGCGTGTAATTACCTAAATAGGTCTTAAGATCTCTGTCGTTATCGTTAGGTAACTTAAGATAGCCAGGTAAGTTTTGGCACAAAAGCCCCATATCTGTGGCGCCTTGAACGTTTGAGTGACCACGTAAGGCATTGACCCCACCACCCAATACGCCAATGTTACCCAGCAGCAACTGCACCATGGCCATAGAACGAATGTTCTGGGCACCTTTTGAATGGTGAGTCCAACCTAAGGCATACATAAAGGTCGCGGCTTTATCATGAGTGTGAGTGCTACCAATCAGGGCACATACTTTCTCGTAATCCGCCACAGGCGTACCTGTAATATTACTTACCGTGTCAAAATCGTAGCGATCTACGTGTTTTTTCAATAAGTTCCAAACACAACGTGGATGCGTCAGGCTGTCATCAACCTTGGCATAACCTTGCTCGTCGAGTTCGTAGTACCAGGTTTCTTTATCATAGGTTCGAGTCTTTTCATCAAAACCACTGAACAAACCATCGGTAAATTCAAAATCTTCACGCACTATGTAACTGGCATTGGTATAAGCCTTTACATACTCATGATTCACTTGATTGGTTTCAATCAAGTAGCGGCTTACACCGAGTAAAAATGCAATATCGGTACCGCTGCGAATAGGGGCATAGCAATCGGCTAGTGCCGCACTACGGGTAAATCGTGGATCCACAACCACCAACTTGGCGTTATTGTGTTCCATGGCTTCTGTAACCCAGCCAAAACCGACAGGATGTGCTTCGGCGGCATTACCGCCCATGATCACTACCACATTGGAGTTTTTAATATCGATCCAGTGGTTGGTCATGGCACCGCGCCCAAATGTTGGAGCAAGACTTGCTACCGTTGGGGAGTGTCAGTTACGCGCAATAGTATCGATGGCCACTAAGCCAAGCGAACGAGCAAACTTGTGGGTAATAAACCCGCCTTCGTTAGGCTGAGCAGATGAGGTCATCATGCCCGTAGTTAACCAGCGGTTAACTGTGGTGCCATCACTATTCTTTTCGATTAAGTTGGCATCGCGGTCATCTTTCATTAAACGGGCGATGCGGTTAAATGCCTCATCCCAGCTAATGCGTTTCCACTCATTGCTGCCAGCTTCGCGAACTTCAGGGAAATGGTTGCGATTAGGGCTGTTGACATAATCAACCAGACCCGCACCTTTAGGACACAAGGCGCCACGATTGACCGGATGGTCAGCATCACCTTCGATATGAAAAATGGCTTTCTCGGCATTTTTACCGTTACTGCCATAACTGTACATCAACAAGCCACAACCCACAGAGCAATAACAACAGTTATTGCGGGTTTCTTTGGCTTTTAGCAACTTATACTCACGGGGCGCAGCCATCGCAGTGCCGGGCATTAAGCCCAAGGCCGAGATTGCTGAGGTTGTCGCACCGCAGGCACACAGTTTAAAAAACTGTCGTCTGTCCATAAGACCCTCACACTTTGGTGTATTCATTTATTACTGACGCTTAACATAAGTCGTCAGTGAATATTTGCAGATATTGCCTGTCATCTTATTCCTGCGCACAGAAACAAGGCTAACCGACTGCCGCGATTATCCCCAAAGTCCGCTATAAGACCAAATTATTACTAACGACAGAGATCACATAAAGACAGCGAAAGATGCAAACACCAAAATATGCGCCGAATGCAAAATAATATGCCGCAAAGCGGTATGCTAGCTGGCGAATTCAGAGTGCAACACCATAAAATCATGACGCGACCGACAAGGACAAATGGTCTCAACAATCTTAGACAGAATGTCCACTTTTGCGCAGAGAGAATTTTATGCATTGACAGGCTAAACGCAGAATTAATAGCCGCCGACATCAATACCGCACCTTTAACCGCGCTAGAATTGTGGTTTTGTCTTGGTGGCAGTTTGAATTTTCAGCGGCAAGCATCTTGATGAGAATGGCAATCAGTTAGCTAGGAGCAAGGGTTCAGCACTTAACTCACTGAGCGAGACAATATGACTCAAGTGCGTGTCAAAAATATCCCGCTCACTGGCCAATCACAGCCAAAAATGCAAGTTTTGCCGTTGACTGAAAAATCCCTAAACCGCACTCCCGCTGCTAACTATGACTCCATAAAGGCCCACTGAACCAAAGATAACCAAGCAGTCCAGCTCGCCCGGTTTATGCATTCAGCAGTTTATCAACTCGGTTGCGGCATTTGTGCTCACATCAACCAAGCGTTAAGCTAGCTTAGTGCAACACTTTTGCAACCTTAAGCCCAGTGACTTAAAGAGTCATGTTTTAAGACTTAAGCAGCCAAGATCATATAAGTTAACAGTTAACCTTCAACCTCAGATTAAGGGGGACACTATGGCGTCATTGATCATATTCATTGCCCTAATACTCACAGGCTTATGGTTTGGTGCTCAGCGCTACCCCAATAAAGCCTTACAGTGGACCAGAAAACTTTATGCCAACTGGGCGCAGGTAGACACTTTATTTACCCCAGTTTCAGGCTTAAAGCAGCATGCTTATTGGCGCTTAGCCCCCAGTACCGATAAGGATGCCCCTTGGATTGTCATGCTGCATGGTTTTAGTGCCGACAAAACTGTCTGGTGCCCATTTGCCCGTCATTTACCCAAAGAATACTCATTACTGATGGTGGATTTAACTGGCCATGGAGATTCAGAGGTCGATGATAATTGCCAATTTGATATGAAAAATCAGGCGCTTCGCCTGATTAAGTTATTAGATAATTTGGGCATAGCAGAATGCCACTTAGTTGGAAATTCCATGGGCGGACAGCTTACCGCCTATATGGCTACCCATTTTGCCGAGCGCTGCCTTAGTGCCTATTTGTTTAATCCTTCAGGCATAATTGCGCCCAAGGACAACGCCTTTAGTCGGGCGATTTTAGCCGGTAGGAACCCATTCTTTGGTGAAACCTATGCTGAGTTTGAACACTTTTATCAGCAAACCATGGCCAAGCCACCTTGGGTACCTGCGCCTATCCTTAACGCCATTTATAGCTATCACCAAAAAAGGCGCCCTTTACTTAAGCGAGTGTTTGCTGAATTTACCGCAAGCCATGGCAGTTTTGTGCCCAAAACCAGCTGCCCGACCTGTATATGCTGGGGCGAGTTAGATGATATTTTAGATATCAGCGCTCTGCCGGTGTGGCAGCAACATTTACCCCAAGCGAGCACTCGGGTATATACCAGCATAGGCCACATGCCAATGCTGGAATGCCCTAAACTTGCTGCTGCCGATTATGGTCAATTTCTAACCTATTGCCAATTCCTAAAAAGCAGCCAATAAAAAACCGCGCCTCGGCGCGGTTTTTCTGTATGACCTAAGCGTTAACAATAACGATTAAGCATCAACACCTTTATGACGTAAGAACTCGTCATAAGTGCCTTTGAAATCAGTGATGCCTTGTGGCGTGATTTCTAAAATACGGTTAGCCAAAGACGATACGAATGCGCGGTCATGAGAAACGAAGAACAAGGTGCCTTCGTACATTTCCAGCGCATTGTTTAATGATTCAATCGATTCCATATCCAAGTGGTTGGTTGGTTCGTCCATCACTAAGATGTTAGGCTTTTGCATGATCATCTTGCCAAACAGCATACGACCTTGCTCACCACCTGACAGAATTTTTACTGACTTACGAATATCATCAGCACCAAACAGCATACGGCCTAAAATGCCACGTACCGCTTGCTCGTCGTCGGTTTCTTTCTTCCACTGGCTCATCCAGTCGAATACTGTCATGTCATTTTCAAAATCACTGGCGTGATCCTGCGCGTAGTAACCAAAGGAGGCATTTTCAGACCAATGGATAGTACCGCTGTCTTGGCTTAAATCGTGGATCAAGGTACGAACTAAGGTCGTCTTACCGGCGCCGTTCTCACCTAAAATCGCAATACGCTCACCCACTTCGGCTATGATGTTGAAATCTTTAATTAATGGCTTATCAAAGCCCTTAGTTAAGTTTTCAACCACTAAAGCATTACGGAATAATTTCTTTTCCTGCTCGAAGCGGATATAAGGGTTAACGCGGCTTGAAGCCTTAACTTCATCCAGCTTAATCTTATCAATTTGCTTAGCGCGAGACGTTGCCTGCTTAGCTTTAGACGCGTTAGCCGAGAAGCGCGATACGAAGGTTTGCAGTTCAGCAATCTGAGCTTTCTTCTTAGCGTTATCAGATAACAGACGTTCACGGGCTTGAGTGGCCGCCATCATGTATTCGTCATAGTTACCTGGGTAAACGCGCAGCTCACCGTAATCCAAATCTGCCATATGAGTACATACAGAGTTTAAGAAGTATCTATCGTGCGAAATGATGATCATAGTACTGTTACGTTGGTTCAAGGTGTCTTGTAACCAGCGAATAGTGTCGATGTCCAAGTTGTTGGTTGGTTCGTCAAGCAACAAGACTTCTGGATCAGCAAACAGGGCTTGCGCCAACAGTACCCGCAGTTTCCAACCAGGAGCAACTTCGCTCATCAGGCCAAAATGCTGCTCTAATGGAATACCCACACCCAACAGAATTTCACCCGCGCGAGATTCAGCGGTATAACCGTCCATCTCGGCAAATTCCATCTCTAATTCAGCAACTTTAATACCATCATCTTCAGTCATGTCTGGCAGAGAGTAAATGCGGTCACGCTCTTGCTTGACGGCCCATAATTCTCTGTGACCCATGATCACGGTATCGATAACGCTGAAGTTTTCGTAAGCGAACTGATCTTGGCTTAACTTACCCAGACGCTCATTTGGATCCATAGATACGTTACCGCCGCTAGGCTCTAACTCACCACCGAGGATCTTCATAAAGGTTGACTTACCGCAACCATTCGCGCCGATAAGGCCATAGCGGTTACCGCCGCCAAACTTAACTGAGATGTTTTCAAACAGTGGCTTAGCGCCGAACTGCATGGTTATATTCGCTGTTGTGATCAAAATTCGCTTCCAAATTCAAGCTGAGGGTATGTAACCAACCCAAACGGTCGGCCTAAACAAATGGCGGAGTATAGCAGCATGGCGAAGTCTTGTCATGGGCAAGACTGAGTTGTGAGTGTATGAGTATGATGGTGATTTGTAGCCGTAAATTGCTCAGTGTTTGGCTTTGTTATTGGCGATAGGTTTTTTCATTAAGTGGTGTTTGTAATCCGATGGTTATGAGTAAAGGTAATGCTATTTTCCTTATCTATTCGTTGTCGTAGTCAATCGCCTGCGGCGGGCTACTGTGTTGTCAATTTCTCGACCCGCCGCAAGCACATCCATGTGGGCTTAACTAAGGCATCCGTGCCTCAGATGGTCTCGAACTCGACAACACAATAGTTATGCAACAGTTCGTATTGGCGTGAATTAAAAAACCACTATAGTGCCCACTGAATATGATATATGTTTATGATGTCTCGAGGATTAATACAAGTATAGGCGTAAATAGTACCAATCATTTGTTAGTAATAGAGTTAACTTTTTGGCAATCACACCAGTAATTTGTACCACTGACTATTGTTATTATGCAGCGCCATAGTACTGATGAAAGAATACGCAGTACTGAGGAATCCCCTGATAATTTACAAATAAATCATCAAATTAGGGTGGAAGCGCATCTTGTTGCATGATCAAATGGTTTCGTCAAAAACTACACTTGGACAACAAGATGCGCGAAGCCAATATCCTACAACATTCTTTACACCAATACTGCCCAGAACTTCACCTAAAACGATTAAACAGCTTGATGCTGGCCTCTAAGGCGCTGATTGAATGCAAGACGCTAACCTTGACCGAGTTAGGTCGAAATTTACCAACCACGGCCCGAACCAAGCACAACATCAAGCGCATTGATCGTTTGCTCGGCAACATGCATCTGCATCAAGAGCGGTTAGCTGTCTACCAATGGCATGCCAGCCTCATCTGTTCAGGTAACCCTATGCCGATTGTGCTCGTCGATTGGTCAGACATCCGAGAGCATAAACGCATCATGGCTCTGCGCGCCTCAATAGCCTTCAATGGCCGCTCTATTACCCTATATGAGAAATCCTATCCCCTATCAGAACAATGCTCTAAGGCCGCCCACAACGGTTTTTTAGCGGACTTAGCCAAGATTTTACCTTTGCATGTTACCCCTCTCATCGTGACTGACGCGGGGTTCAAAGTGCCTTGGTACAAAGAGGTTGAGGCGCATGGTTGGTTTTGGCTAAGCCGTATTCGCGGTACAGTTCAATTTGCAGATATTGGCGCCGAAAATTGGCGTGCAGTGCGCAGTACACATGACTTGGCCAACAGTCGAGCGAAGAGCCTAGGGTGTAAGCTCTTAACCAAATCTAACCCTATCAATTGTTATCTCACGCTGTATCGTAGCAAACCTAAGGGCCGTACAAATCAGCGTTCAACCAGGACGAATTGCCACCATCCATCAGCAAAAACGTACTCAACAGCGGCGAGAGAACCTTGGGTGTTAGCCAGCAACTTACCACCAGGATCTCGGAGCCCAAAACAGCTGGTAAACCGGTACGCCAAACGTATGCAAATTGAAGAGACCTTTCGTGACCTCAAAAGCCCGGCATACGGCTTTGGCTTACGCCAAAGTCGTACCAACAGTCCAGAGCGATTCGACATCATCCTACTGATTGCGTTAATGGTTCAATGCCTGTTGTGGCTAGTTGGTTTACATGCACAGCAACAGGGCTGGGATAAGCATTTTCAGGCCAATACCATTGGGCATCGAACGGTACTCTCAACGATTCGCTTGGGATTGGAGGTACTCAGGCGGCCTGATTATCAAATCACGGAGAAAGAATTGCTGGCGGCGTGGGTATTATTCGCCAATCAGTTACTCAAATATGGCTATGCTATGGCCGATTTATGAGGGGATCCTTCAGTACGCAGTATTAAGATATCATCAGGTCACGCTGAACAATATTACTTCGTCAGCGTGACTGATGAGTTATTCGTTTATTTAGCTATGGCTATTATTTTTACTGCCCCGCCTAAAACCGAGCAACCCTAACAATACCAAACTAAATATACCCAATGATCCACCACTACTGCCATCATCAGACGAGTCAGGATATTCGAGTGCTATGATCACTGGGTCGTGATCTGAGGCTGAAAAGGCATTTTCTGATTTAACTAGATCACCAGTATATTTAGTGCCGTATTCAAATAAATTAGATTCAGATGCATTGATATGCCAATCCTCAACCGCGATAACTCGCGCCGCAACACTTGTATTACCTAATGCATGGTCTAAATTACCTAGCTCACCGTTATAACTGTATGAATACGTACCTTGACCATGAAATTTGGTATTTAAATTAATTAGACCATATCCCTTATCAATAATACGCCCCTGCTCTTCAAAGGTATTAGCCCCTAAGGTCGTATGCGATGCTGTAACTATGTCTCGCTGTGAATGTTTAGCATCATAATCCGTCAAAACTAATAATGGGTCTTCCATGCCATAGGCATTAAGATCACCTATCACTAATACATCGCCTTCAATCTGTTTAACTGCTTCACCTAATACAGTGGCAGCAGAGACCCGAAACTCATTACATTTACCTTGCATATCGGCGGGGTCTTTTGATTCTTCAAAGCTTAACCAATCTTCTAAACAGCCGGAACCTTTTGATTTAAAATGATTAACTACCACAGTTAATGGCTGCTCGTTCACTAAAAAAGGTTTGCAGCAAACTATGACGCTGATAGGCACTATTACCCGGATTCATTTCTTGTTCGCCATTAGCTAAAGGCCGCGAAATGGTACCGGGTTTGGTATGTTGCTCAGGCGTAATTATCACCTTGGCATCACCTTTTAGGTTCACTACACTTGGTCGATAAAGGAGACCGACTGTAATAGCATCACTGCCAAAGTATTTTTGCTGATACTTATCTTGGTCGCGCAATGACACAAAAGCATAAGCGTCTTCGTTACTTAACTGCGCATTTAGCGCATCTAACAGATGTTGAATCGCGCTTAACTCACCAAAACCATTGTTAGCAATTTCCATCAAACCAACGATATCGGCATCCATAGCAGTAAGCGCGTTCACTATTTTCGTACGCTGCAATACCATTTCAGCTTCACTCAAGGCGCCGCGGTTTTTCCCCGTAGGATTAGTGTCACCACCAACTACCTCATTAAAGAAATTGAGGACGTTAAAGCTTGCTACCCGAATGTCGCCTTGAGAGGCAATAGCGGGGGCTGTCACTCTATCTTGTAGACGGACAAAATCGGTAGAAGTTACAGTATTAGTTGCTACCAGACGATAGCTGCCATAGCTATAGCCAACCATGGCTTCTAGATTTTGGATTTGATCACCCACCCGGATATAGCCAGTTTCAGCATTAAAATCAGGGAAGTAAGGAATAACACCGTTGGGGGCTTTAAGGTCAGATTCAATCACTACTTGATTGTCTAAATTGGCCTTGGCCAATGCCAACGCTTCATTGCTGAGCGCAGGGTATAACTGAGTTGGCTTCATTAAAGGCGCTCGGTATGAGGCGACTAAGTTATTGCGTTTGGCACTGTAATCAAAACTAAAATTACGGCTGACTTTAAGATCACTGCCAGCATCGAGCACTACTTTCATGCCCTCGTAACGCTCTAATGCCTCGCTTAAGCTTTCATCAGAGTGAATTTTTAAAGGAATGGCTGTAGGCACAGGTACTTTGGCACCAATAGCAAACTTTTTATCTTTGCTGATATTGATTTGCGTTAACCCAAACTTCTCTTCAACTAGTCCTTGCACACATACTTCTATGCCAGGCACAAGTTCCGTAGGTACTGCTCCGCCCAAATACACAAAAACACCATCTGAGGTCTTTGGATTATTATCGCCTTCAAGATCATGCAGATAAAAACCTTTAAACAAGCTTTCACCGCGGGCTGTTACTACACCTTTAACTGTGTATTCTTGCTTTGATGTAAATGAGCCTTGAGGAATAAGCGGGCTAGATGCCCCCTCGCCTTGAACGTCATAAATAGGGGTAATAATTGCAGCTTGACAACTAAAGGGTGATAACACTTGCACGCTATCACCCGAACTATAAATTTCTAGCCCTGTGTTATAAGAACTACCGTCTACATATTCAGATGTCAATACACCGGCGGGCGCCATCATCGGTAATGCCGCAGCAACAGCAAAAGCGATCGCCGAAAATTTATGATACACAGTCATGCATAAAATCCTTTTATTATTGATTGTTTTTAACGCAGCGATATTCCCAGAAAAACAGTAAATGTTTAGGGATTCTGATCACAGACTAAGGGTTATTTTTAAATAAAAAATATTCCAATAAATAATAAGCCGCACTGACTGTTCGCTATTAAAATATAAAACTATTGCAGCATTAATTTTTTGTTTAAATTCATAAGCAAAGCTAAAAACAACACACTTAACCAAAAAATATAAATAATGGTTAATATTTATATTTTATGATTATTAAATCCTAACCGGCCATCATTAAAGTGAGCACTTAATGCACTAATAACTATTAATATTCAGTTCAGATAATTTAAAATAGACATCAAGCAAACATGCATATTTTAGCCATCTAAGCTCGATAGCTTACGACTTAATCAAGTAGCCCAAGTCATTCGTTCTGCTCATTAGTTAACCACATCGCGGTTGACATATTCGATTTTTCATATATATTTTATATTAAGATATATGGGAAATCGCATAAGCAATGTTGACACCTAAAAGGAGTGTCTTAGATAAGGCAATCGCTGCAGGCGCAATCGACAACTTAGCGTTATTCGTTCAATAACTAATAAGGTTATTAATATGGGGATCTTCGAGCGTTATCTCAGTATCTGGGTAGGACTTGCCATTGTGGTGGGCGTGCTGCTGGGTAATCTGATGCCTGGTTTCTTTGGCGCTGTGGCCGCATTTGAGTTTGCCCATGTCAACATCATCATCGCCTTGTTAATTTGGCTAATGATTTACCCTATGATGATCCAAATTGATTTTTCATCACTTAAAAATGTGGGCGCTAAACCTAAGGGCCTGATGTTGACTATCGTGGTGAACTGGTTAATTAAACCTTTTACCATGGCGTTTTTAGGTTGGCTGTTCTTTAAAGGCATATTTGCCGATTGGGTCGACCCACAAACCGCCAGTGAATATATTGCCGGCATGATTTTACTTGGCGTTGCTCCTTGTACTGCTATGGTGTTTGTGTGGAGTCAACTAACCAAGGGCGATGCCAACTACACCTTAGTGCAGGTCTCAGTAAACGACATCATAATGATTTTTGCTTTTGCGCCATTAGCGGGCCTGCTACTTGGGGTGTCTGATATTACTGTGCCTTGGGACACCTTATTATTATCTGTAGTGTTATATGTAGTCATACCACTAGTGGCAGGGGCTATTACCCGTAAACGGGTGGATAACAAGGATGGTGACAATAATGATCATAGCGCACTTAATAAACTGCTCGCGTCACTCAAACCTTGGTCAATTATCGGTTTACTTAGCACAGTAGCACTGCTGTTTGGCTTGCAAGCGCAAACCATTATTGAAAATCCGCAGGCTATAGTGATGATAGCTATTCCGTTATTAATCCAAACCTACGGTATTTTCGCTATCACCTATTTCATCGCCTACAAAATGCGTTTAGCCCACAATATTGCGGCGCCCGCTTGTATGATAGGTACTTCTAATTTCTTTGAATTAGCGGTCGCAGTGGCGATTTCATTATTCGGCCTACACTCAGGCGCGGCGTTAGCCACTGTGGTTGGGGTATTAGTCGAAGTGCCTGTGATGCTAAGCTTAGTGTGGTTTGCTAACCGCACCAATCACTGGTTTGCATATGCCGAGCAAGTAAAGTGCGTGAGCTAAAAAAGCCCATAAAAAATAAGTGGTGATCTTTGAGACTCTACATAAAATTGGGGATTTAATTTCGCCACTATTAACTCAATCAAGCATGCAGAGAGTATTTATGACCCATCCTTTTGATGTTCTAACGTTAGCTAATGGTGCCGCGTTTATTTTCACCCCATGCCCAGGAACAAAAGACGCCAACTTAAGGGATGCCATTGCCAGCTTAAACGCGGCTGGTACCCATGCCATTATTAGCGTGTTACCTGATGATGAAATCGCGACTTTAGGGGTAACGGCACTTGGCCATGACATTGTTCAGCAAGGCTTAGCTTGGTATCAGCTACCGATTGAAGATGATGAGGCGCCACAGCAGCCATTCTTATCTGGCTTTGCCATGGTAAAAAACGAGTTGTTAGCGCGCATGGCCGCGCAGCAAACCCTTGCTATTCATTGCCGCGGCGGCTCGGGGCGCACTGGCCTGATGGCTGCCATCTTATTATTAGAATCAGGCTTGCCGTGGCCACAAGTGCAAGGCTTGATTCAAGGGCTGCGTCCCAACGCGTTAACCTTAGCGCCGCACCTTAACTTTTTAAAAGCCCACTATCCTCAAGTCTCATAAGTGGAAAACCAAATGTTTGCCATGACTCAATCCCACTGAGTCATGGCGCCGCTTAAAAATAGCGATGAGATGACGCACCTTATAAACCGCTAACACTGCAATTTTAAATGGTTAACACAGCGAGTATCCGCCAAAGCCCATACGTTAGCGCCATCATTTAGCGGCATAGATAATCCAGATAAAAGTCGCGCCACTCACAATTCGCCATTCGCCATTCGCCATTCGCCATCTAGGCTTAACCTAATTTAAACTTACGGGTCAAATGGTTAAGAGTTTGCGCTTTCACTTCTAGCTGCGTCGCCGCATGTGCGCCATCGATAGTAACGGCTAAGGTTTGGTTGATAACCGCCGCCATATTGGTGATGTTATGTGCCACTTCTTCCGAGACGCTGGCTTGCTGCTCACCGACCAAGGCAATGGCTTGAATGCTATCGGCCGCTTGCTGCGCTTGCTCGACTATGCGTTCAAGCTGCGTTCCCGCATCTTGCGCCAGTCCTAAACCGCGCTGCACATGCTGAGTACTACCATCCATTTTCTCAATCACAATAATGGTTTGTTGCTGCATGGCAGCAATGGATTGCTTGATTTCTTCGGTAGCGCTCACGGTGCGCTGCGCCAAATTGCGAACTTCATCGGCCACTACCGAGAAACCGCGGCCATAATCCCCCGCTCTCGCAGCCTCAATGGCGGCGTTTAAAGCCAGCAAGTTCGTTTGTTCAGCAATGCTATTAATCACAGACACTATTGAGCCAATTTCATCGCCGCGCTCACCTAACTGCTTCACCGATAATGAAGAACTTTCCATAATCTCTGATACCAGTTCAATATCAACAATGGTTTTAGTGACCGCCTCTTTACCCGTTAAGGCAAGCGACTTAGTGGCATTGGCACCGGTAGCAGCATGGGCGCTCGAGTGCGCCACATCTTTAGTCGATGCACTCATCTCTTCCATTGCCGATGACACTGTGAGCGCTTGCTGATTTTGCTCATGTAATGCTGCTGTGGTTTTTTGACTACCGTTCGCGATTTGTATGGCTGCGCTAGAAACATCGTTGGCCGCGGTATCCACCGACTTTAACAAACTATTTAAAGATTGCGACATACCATTAAGCACATGGGTGAGATCGCCTAATTCATCATCAACATTCACAATCAATGGCCGACCCGATAAATCCCCCTGCGCAATAGCTGTGGTGCGATCTAAGATTTGTCTAATCGCGGTGGTGATTTGACGGCCAATGTATAAGGCGATGAATAGTGACACGATAATGGCAATCACTGTGGCTATGGTTTGATTGCGAATGGCCACAGCGTTAGTTGCCGCTAACAAGGCGGTATCCTCTTTGACTAGCTGATCTTGTGAGGTTCTTAGGCTCGCAAGAATTTGCTTAATCGTGGCCGCCCGAGGAGCAGCCTCACTCGCTAATAAACTATTGGCCTGATTCCAGTCTTTTGATGCCCGTAAATCAAACATTTGGCGTGGATAGCTTGAAAAAGCCAGCCGCTGCTTAATGTAATTTTCCCACTGCGGTAACTGCTCAGAGCTTAGCAAGGCTTTAGCGGCTTCAAGCTTAGTCAGCGCCTCGGTATTGGTCTGCCATTGCTGCTCAAATTCTTGACGAAATTTCTCATTACCCGTCAATAAGTACGCCCGAATATTGGCAAGCCCCATGGCCAATGTACCGCGAGAATCGGCCAAATTTTTCAATAACATTTTACGTTCAGGCGTTGCTGGTAACTGTTCTTCCATATTAATCAGCGCTGTGATGGCCGCTAAGGTTTGGCTTGCAATTGGCGCGGCGTGGGTCACTAACATATCAAAAGCAGGAATGTTTTTATTGCTGTGGGCTATATCTTCAACTTGCTGCTGGGCAACACGAAATTCTTCTAGGGTTGTTTTTAAGGTGGCAAGCAGCTTAATGTTTTCAGGCACTGTCCAGTTAAGGGCAAAGCGGTCAAACTCAGCCACCGCAGTATCAATTGTGTCCCACGCCTGCGCCCGATTACTCTTCATTTTATCGGCCATCTCAGGGTTTGCACCTAAGATCATATAGCCTCTGAGATCGGCCAGTGACTGGTTAATGCCATTAAGGAGATCGCGGCCATTGACTATGGTTGGAAAGCGTAAATCTACGACTCGACTTTCTATACTGGCTATTTTTTGCAGTTGAATAAAACTAAGAATGGATGATAAGACCATAAGCGATAGCACTAGGCCGAATCCTAGCATGAGCTTCTTTCCAATAGCTAAACGCATACCTTTCCTCCATGAATTCAGACGCACCAAATAACTGTAGTAACAAAATTTAATGAATGCAGTTAATACACAGGATTATTTATCGATGCGAGTTTCGGGGATTATTAGCAACCGTTGGCCGTCATATCAATGACACACCTATTAAGCTGTAGGCATTAACAGCAGAGTATTTGAAGCGAAGTCTTGGAGAGCAAAACAATCAAGCTATGCCAGCCTTTGATATGACAGGCATAACTGTTTTATCACCAATAATATTTACTCAGATGTTTTAAAATCTAGACGCACACTGGTTGTCGAATCAACCGCAACCCCTTGTTCAAATTTTGGCGCATAACGCCACTGACTTAACGCCGCAATCGCTGCGCGTTCAAATGCCTTACCGCCTTGTGAATTTAGCACTTGGGGATTGGTGACAAATCCCATGTCATTAACCGTAATGGCTAACTCAACAAAACCTTCCTGACCTTTTTGAAGCAGCGACATAGGGTACAAAGGACTGACTCTAAACAATGGTGTTTGCGCTTGAGTATCCGCCCAAGGAGTCATAGCGCCAATGGCTAAACAGTGCTCGGTGGCAGCGTCACTGTTGCCTTGCTTTTCAAGAGCGAAAATTAACGCGGCGCGGGTTTGCAGCTC
This sequence comes from Shewanella sp. SNU WT4, assembly GCF_006494715.1. Taxonomy (NCBI): domain Bacteria; kingdom Pseudomonadati; phylum Pseudomonadota; class Gammaproteobacteria; order Alteromonadales; family Shewanellaceae; genus Shewanella; species Shewanella sp. SNU WT4. Next base: position 1,681,734 of record NZ_CP041151.1, on the reverse strand, counting down.
AAATGGCTGAGTCGCTCCCTTAAGTTCTGCAAATACGGCTAGATTGCGCTCAAACTCAGTCACGGCCTGTGAAAACTTACCTTTAGATAAGTAGTATTTACCCGCTAAGTAGTTAGCGGTAATGACTTTAGTATCATTCGCCGCAAAATGTTGAGTGAGGTATTCTTGCGCTTCAATAATCACCTTAGCTTTTTCTGCCCCTACCGTCAGCAACAGGGCACCCACATCTAACTGAATTTGGGCATACATGCCAGGCTGCTGCTCTTTATGGGCGCTAGCAATCTCTAAGGCTTTACGGTAATAGCTTTGTTGTCGCTTATGATGAGGAACACTGGCCGTGCCTAATTCAATATATACATCAATAAGCTCTAAGCCATTATTACCATAGGTTTTTTGGTACGCAGGTATTTGCGCCGATAACAGTTCATAGGCCTGTTGCCATTGCCCTTGTTGATTTAAAGCCCGCGCTAAGTTGTAGGCAAGGTGGGCGCGATTAATGTCATCGCTACCAAACTTCACTAGACCTAATTCATAGGCAGTTTGCGCGTATGTTAAGGTATCTACGCCATTATTGGCGGCCGCAGCGGCTTGATATTGCTGATAGACATCAGAAAAATTAAGCTTAGTCGCGTCACTAGCCACAGCCATAGTGCCTAGTGATAACTGCATCACCATGGCAATACTTGAGTATTTTACTATTGATTTCATATTCATCCCTAAACTGGCGTACATCCTGCCGCTGCATTACTGGTTAAGTGGTTTATTTCCGTGACTTGCCTAGCCACTTATCATCGTTTACTGCGAGAGTTTCTTACGAGAGTTTCTTACGTTAGCTACTTGCGATAGATTCATATGCGAGTCACTTGCGAGAGTGACTGATGAGAGTGACTGATGAGAGTGACTTTCCATAGTTACAGCTATCGCAATCACACTCGCTCCTTAACAACCAACCAATTTATCACCTAACACCTCTGGTTACAAATTGCACAATTTCAGCTATCCATTCAATAGCATCACATCAATGGCTCATGCCTATCCCTAAATTGAGTGGCAATTACAACAACCAAAGAGGGACGCGCGCGGATGACTGCGTCATAACAAGCTAGAAATTCTCACATTTTTCTATCTCGCTTTCTTGATTATAAGTATCTGTGTCTATACTCATCTTTATGCCTCTTAGGGATATGGATATGAAACACTTAGCAAATGGAAAGCGCCCCTATTACGTCACGGCCGCATTAGTCGCAGCAGAGCTCAGCCAAACCTTGGCCAGCTGTAAAGAAATCAATCTTACCGCCAGTAATGCCCAAGCCGCATCGAGTCGCATTGGTAGCGCCGCCTTAGGTTTTAAAGCTTTGACCCACTATATTGATGAACTTGCCAGCTACACTAAGAAAGCTGCCAATGAAATCAACGAATTGGCCAAAGATGCCAGTAAAATCGCCACCAATACCGCCAGAACCGCCTCGGCGCTGCATTATTTTGAGTTAGCACGCATCAAGGCTCATGACGCTACTTATTGTGACAGCATGAATAAGGCCATAGATAAAACTCGGGCTCACTACAAGGAACAGAATACTGAGTTCAACAAGGTTTTATCTAAGATGGAGGTTCAACTTGCTGATTTAAAACAAAATTTACGCAGCGCTAACGCCCTAGCTTCTATTTGTAGGGTCGAAGCGTGCCGAGTTGATACACATTTTCAAGCCATATTTGTCGATGTCGCTAATAAGGTCGATGTCGTGGCCGCGCAAATTCGTGAACGGGTCGATACGGCTATCCGCTTATTTGATGCAAATTAACGTTAAGGACAACGAATGAAGACTGAAGTTATCGTAGAAACCCCTACTCACAAGTGGTTGTATTTTGGGCGCGATCCTGAGCGCAATGACAAGATTATTGATACCAATCAGTACCTAGTTCAAAGTGGCCACCAATCCTTATTGATGGACCCTGGTGGGATCGAATTATTTGCGCCTATGCTGGCAAGCTTAGTGCGCCACTTACCTATAGAGCACCTCACCTATCTATTTGCCTCGCATCAAGACCCAGATATTATTTCGTCTTTAGGTTTATGGGATCAAACGCTGCCGAAAGCTAAGCTTTACTCGCCTTGGCTATGGGAGAGTTTTATTCGCCACTTTGGCATGAATAATATTAAGTTTGAGCCGATTGCCGATGAAGGCGGCAAATTACTGGTGGGCGAAGTTGAATTACAGTTTATTCCTGCCCACTACTTACATTCATCCGGCAACATGCATGTTTATGACCCTATAGCCAAAGTGCTTATGTCTGGTGATGTTGGCGCCGCCCTTGAAGATGATAATCCGGGGATATATGTGGATAATTTCCATAGCCACACGCAAAAAATGCAGTTTTTCCATCAACGTTGGATGCCTTCCAACCGTGCCAAAGATAATTGGATAGCAAGAGTGCGCAGTTTAGATATTCAATATATGTGCCCGCAACATGGGCGCATATTTAGGGGCGAGCAGGTCAAACAATTCTTAGATTGGTTTGCAGCCCTCGATGTAGGTATCGCCAGTTGAGCTCTCACGTTTTGGGATTAAAGAGCTAACTTTGTTCAGCCTATTTGATGTTTACTGCCTAATGCTGCATGTGTAAATCTAAGCCGCCACTAAATGACGGCTTAGTGATATCTATCATCTTTAGCCAATGTAGCCATTGTGCTAGCTCTCGATTTCAGCAACAAATAACACTACTTTTTAGCAACAATGGTAATGAGCCACAGCCAAGCACTGTCTTTATTATAAGACAATCGCCAGCGCCAAACCTTTGTACAAAATTAGCTTGCACAGCTACGAATAACTGGGTGAGCCAGCATTTACCATTATCAGCACCAGTGCTTTTTCAACAACAATAATCCGTAATTTACTGCCAATAGATTAATGAAATGAGACATCCATCATCAAAAAACTTATATCATTACACCATCAACAAGCTAATATCGCCTCGTTAAACCGCATGTATATAAGTAATTATTAAAATAAAACGATGAGGTTGATAAAATGAGTCACATTTTAGTTAAAGGCTTGGTTGCTGCTGCTGTTCTCTCGGCATTAGTCGGTTGTAATGACAATGATGATAATAGCAACACCAGTTGTGGTGAAAATTGTACCCGTTTCACCATTTTACATACCAACGATAACCATGGTCGTTTCTGGCAAAACGAAGATGGTGAATACGGCATGGCTGCCCGTAAAACCCTAATCGATCAAATTCGGAATGAAGTACAACGTAATGGCGGTGAAGTATTACTGCTCTCTGGCGGTGATATTAATACCGGCGTACCAGAATCAGACATGCAAAATGCTGTGCCTGATTTTATCGGTATGAACCTGATTGGTTATGATGCTATGGCCGTCGGTAATCATGAATTTGATAATTCCTTAGATATCTTAGATATGCAGGCACAATTAGCTAAATTCCCTATGCTTGCCGCTAATATTTACCTTAGAGATAATCAAGGCCAGCCAACGGGTGAGCGCCTGTTTGATGCTTACCGCGTCTTTGATGTTAACGGCTTAAAAATCGCAGTGATTGGTTTAACCACTAAAGATACGGCCCATTTGGTGAATCCAAGTAATATCGCCACGATTCATTTTGCCGATCCAAAGATAGAAATTCAAAAGACCCTCAAAGAAATTGAAGCTAATGAAAAAGTGGACTTAGTGTTTGCCACCACTCACATGGGTCACTATGCCGATGGCAACCATGGCACTGAAGCCCCTGGTGATGTGTTACTGGCGCGCTCAGTGGCGGAAGGTAAGCTGCAGGCCATTATTGGTGGTCACTCACAAAACCCTGTGTGTATGGAGCCAGATAACAAGAACTATGCAGATTTCAAACCGGGCAATGATTGCCGCCCAGATCAGCAAAATGGAACTTGGATCATGCAAGCTCATGAATGGGGCAAGTATGTTGGCCGCGCTGATTTTGAAATGAAAGATGGCAAGCTCGACTTAGTCAGCTACGACTTAGTTCCTGTAAATCTGCTAGTAAAAGATGCTAATGGCAATAAGGTTTTAGTGGGCGATAAAATCGAGCAAGACTCAGCAGTACTAGAAGAGCTTCAATACTATAAAGATAAAGGTCAAAAATTACTCGATGTTAAGATTTCCCATACCGATGCTAAGCTCAACGGCGATCGTGACATGGTTCGTAGCCAACAAACTAACTTAGGTTGGTTACTGGGTGAAGCTTACCGCAGCTATCACTTAGTCGATGCCGATTTTGGCGTAATGAACTCAGGTGGCATCCGCGCTTCTATCGAAGCTGGCGATATCGCTTACCGTGATGTGTTAACCGTGCAGCCATTTGGTAACTTCGTGACTAAGGCGACTATGACAGGTGCCGAAGTCGCTAAGTACTTAGGTGAAGTCGGTACCAAAACTGGCGGCGCTTATGCGCAGTTGAAAAATATTTCAGTCACTATCTATTGCGATTCTAAAACTGCAGACATCAGTGAAATCAATGGCAAGACATTCTCACCGACTGAAACCTATAGCTTCTCTATCATCAGCTTTAGCGCCGATGGTGGTGATGGTTATCCTAAAATTGACGTGTTAGATACCCAGCAAACCGATGCTGCGGTACTGCGCGACTATTTTGAGAAAAACCCAAATATCATAGCTGCTGATTTCGAGCCAATTCCTGGCAAGGTTGCCCATGTTAAAAGTGGTGTGACTGTCAACAACTGTGGCGTAAAGTAATTTAGCTAAGAACTATTCCAGCCTTAGTCATACAGTTGAAAAAACTTATGATTGTTGGCTGGGGTAGTAAATATCAGTGTTACAGCAAAGCTGCTACCTAATCTAGCTTGCAATAGTAGAATGCATCTATTAGCTGTGCCGATATCAGCAACCGTGTTATTAATATCGCCACAGCTAATATATCCGCAACTAATAAATAGCGTTAAATATATACAACCTAACTATATATAGCCTCAATATACACAGTCCCAATTACTGTCTTAAATACAATCAATCGACCTAAATTACGCCTCACTAAATCAAGCCTCCATTTATCAACTCAAACTAGTTTAGCTTAAACTTTATTCGAACCTTCCTTTGTCTTAATGAATTTAAAAATCATTATTTAAAAAAAATTGCCAAGCTGCTTGAATATTTATTTAATCGGAGTATATTCACCAAAATTTGATTTTTGCCCTAACAATGCATCGTATGATTAACATGGAAATTAACCCTGTGATCCTTAACAGCTCGAACAAGATGATTATTACTGCTGTTAACCGCCTCCCCTCAGGCGGGGCGTCTGTATTGCTATTGTTGGCAAGAAAATGAATAAACCTCCTATTGGAGGTTTTTTTTTGGGTTCACCGCCAAGGAAATAACTATGCCTAATCCGCTGTATAACAAACATATCATCTCTATTCCTGAGCTATCACGCCAAGAAATGGAGTTAGTCGTCGCAACCGCTGGTCAATTAAAAGTTGAGCCAAGACCTGAGCTACTAAAACATAAAGTGATTGCCAGCTGCTTTTTTGAAGCATCCACTCGCACTCGTTTATCCTTTGAAACTGCAGTGCAGCGCTTAGGTGGCAGTGTCATTGGCTTCCCTGATGGCGGCAATACTTCAGCAGGTAAAAAAGGCGAAACCTTAGCGGATTCAGTGCGAGTGATTTCATCCTATGTCGATGCCTTTATCATGCGCCACCCACGTGAAGGTGCCGCGCGCCTCGCCTCTGAATTCTCAGCAGGCGTGCCCATTATTAACGGTGGCGATGGCGCCAATCAGCACCCAACTCAGACCTTACTGGATTTATTCAGTATTTATGAGACCCAAGGCCGCTTAGATAATTTACATATTGCTATGGTCGGGGATTTAAAATATGGCCGTACGGTGCACTCTCTCGCCCAAGCCCTATCCAAATTTAGCAATAACCGCTTTTATTTTATTGCGCCTGATGTTTTAGCTATGCCTGACTATATATTAAAAACCGTAGAAGATGCTGGCATGGAATATAGCATTCACGCCACGATTGATGAGGTGGTGCCACAACTTGATATTCTGTATATGACGCGCGTACAAAAAGAGCGTTTTGATGAGTCGGAATATGCCCATATTAAGTCAGCCTTTATTCTATCCACTGACAATCTCACTCATGCTAAAAGCAATCTTAAAGTGTTGCACCCTTTACCGCGAGTGGATGAAATTAGCGTTGATGTGGATAAGACCCCTCATGCCTATTATTTCGAGCAAGCTGAAAACGGGGTGTATGCCCGCCAAGCCTTGTTAGCATTAGTCTTAAACGAACACATTTAATAGGAGTCGTCATGAGTAACGATAATCATCTGCAGGTTGAAGCCATTAAAGATGGCACTGTCATTGACCACATCCCTGCCAATGTCGGTTTTAAAGTGATTAAGCTGTTTAAGCTGCAAAACTCTGAAGAGCGCGTCACTATTGGTTTAAATTTACCCTCATCAGCCTTGGGGCGTAAAGATTTAATCAAGATTGAAAACATTTGGTTTAGTGAAGCCCAAGCGCAGCGCTTAGCCTTGTACGCACCCGATGCGACGGTTAACAAAATCGAGAACTATCAAGTCGTTGCTAAGTTGCCGCTAAACTTACCTAGCCATATTACTGGGGTGTTTAGCTGCCCTAATACTAACTGTATTACCCATGTTGAGCCGGCGGTTGAAACCCGCTTTGGCGTTACACTTAAGCAAGGTGATATTCAGTTAAGCTGCAAATATTGCGAGAAAGTATTTAGCCGCGATGTAGTGACTGAGCGCGATTAATCCGCCCGCGATAAACAATAACGGCGCCTAATGGCGCCGTTATTATTTATTAAAGGATTACCGCTTCAGCTCACGACTTACGCAGCACACGCTTACGCTATGCCAGTGAAACCCAGCCTTAATGCAAACGCGTTGATTTTAAACGATTGGCATTCATCACCACAGTTAAGGATGATAACGCCATTGCCCCGCCCGCGACGACTGGGCTTAATAAAATCCCAAACACTGGAAATAACACCCCAGCGGCAATAGGAATACCTAAGGTATTGTAAATAAAGGCGCCAAATAGGTTTTGTTTGATATTACGCATACTGGCACGAGACAATGCCAGCGCGTCCACTAAGGTCATTAACTGATGTGATAGCAAGGTAATATCCGCACTTTCAATGGCGACTTCAGTGCCTGAGCCCATAGCAATACCGACATCGCTACTCATCAAGGCTGGCGCATCATTAATGCCATCCCCCACCATAGCAACCACTTCGCCCTGGCGCTGTAAATCTAAAACGACGGCTTGTTTTTCATGGGGTAAGACTTGGGCGATCACTTCATCAATACCCACCTTTTTGGCCACGGCTTGCGCTGTGACTTGATTATCCCCAGATAACATCACTACCCGCAGCCCTTGCTGCTTAAGCTTAGTAACTGCCTCTTTCGCATCGGCTTTGAGCGGATCGCTAATCATGATTAACGCGACTAACTCGCCACTGGCGCCAACCCACACCGGGGTTTTACCTTCAGCAGTAAATGCCAATTGCTGCGCGTCAACCTCAGCGCTAATAGCTATATCATGGTTTAACATCAAACTTTGATTACCCACCAGCCAAGTAGCAGCCCCAATGTTGGCGCTCAGCCCTTGACCTTGATGGTTAATAAAATCAGTCACATCAGCCTGATTGCTAGCATGACTTGCAAGAACACTCGCGCTATCAATAATCGCGGCCGCAAGTGGGTGGGATGAGGCCATCTCAAGACTTGCCACCTTGCTTAGCACTTGCTCTTGAGTCAAGGCTGCATTAACAGATGATGCTTGATTAAACAGCATTATGTCAGTGACTTGCGGCTTACCTAAGGTAATAGTGCCCGTCTTGTCTAATACCACAGTGGTGACTTTACTGGCAGTTTGTAGCGCTTCACCATTTTTAATCAGCACTCCCATTTGCGCCGCGCGCCCCACCGCCACCATGATAGACATAGGCGTTGCTAACCCTAATGCACACGGGCAAGCAATGATTAACACGCTCACTAATACCACTAAGGCGTGGCTCAAGGCTGGCGTTGGGCCAAAACCGAGCCAGATGGCGCTTGCCAGCAGCGCAATCACTACCACTACAGGCACAAAATAGGCGGCTATTTTATCGGTTAAGCGGCCAATGGGCATTTTCGAGGTTTGCGCTTCTTGCACTAAGCTGATGATTTTAGCAAGTTTGGTGTCGCTCGCTATGGCAGAGACTTGATAGGTCAAGGCGCCATTGCCATTAACTGTGCCAGCGCTCACGCCATCGCCTAAGGCTTTGCTCACAGCTAAAGGCTCTCCCGTTAACATGGACTCATCCAGTAAACTTTCGCCACTGACAACTACGCCATCAAGGGCGACTCTATCCCCTGGTTTTAATCTAAGCACGTCACCTAAGGCTAAATCACTAATGGCGACCACTTCATCGCCTTGCGGGCCAACACGCACAGCAGTATTGGCTTGCAGCCCTAAGAGTTTTTGCACGGCTTCACTAGTTTTACCGCGAGCTCTAAGCTCAAGCGCGTGGCCTAAATTAATCAGGCCTAAAATCATGACGCTGGCTTCAAAATACACATGGCCAGTGCCTGCGGGAAATACCTCAGGCACTAGCACCACTAACATAGAAAACAGCCAAGCACTGGCGGTACCTAAGGCAATTAAGGTGTCCATATTGGCAGACTTAGCCTTTAATGAACGCCAAAATCCGCGGTAAAAATGGCTACCCGTTAGCACCATTAACGCCAAGGTTAACAGTCCCACTATCCCCCAGCCTAATTGCGATGCACTTGAATCTATGGTCATGCTGCCACCGAGCAGCCCCCACAGCATTAACGGCACTCCCGCCGCTAAACCAAAGCCCGCTTGCCAAATACGAGTGCGATACTGCGCCTTATCGTGGCGCGCTTTATCAGCCGCCGCTTGACTCGCATCAACAATCAACTGCCCTTGAAAACCGACCGACGCTAAGATAGCTAACACTTGCGCATCATCAGTGGCGCCGCTGATGCGCACTTGTTTGTCCGCCAAATTTACTTTGGCATCAAGCCCAGATTGCTTAGCAAAGGCTTGCTCGATTTTAGCTACGCAGCTAGCGCAGCTCATCTCGGCGACAAATAAGGTCATCACAGAGGATGAATGAGTTGCGTGCTCTGGTTTTGGCTCAGGTGCTTGCTCTGGCGCTTGCTCAGACACTTGCTTAGCGGGAATAGCTGGAGTTAACTCGCGCGCATTTGCATTAGTCGCAGTAGTTGCATCATTAATCAGCTCAGCAGGATATCCCGCGGTGGCTAAGCTTGCCATTAAGGCGCTCGCGCTCAAGTCACTCTTAACGCTTAAGATTTTTTGCTCGAAATCTGCGCTTATGTCACGCGCCTCATTTAAGGCGGCGCGGATCTTGTTAAGACAATTATTGCAATTCATCTTAGGCACATGAAATTGCAGTAAGTTTGATGCTTCAGCTAGCGCCGGCGCAGTTGTCTCAGTTTGAACTTGTGTAGCTGCTGCATCTGCTTCTAACCTTGGTGCTTGCGCATCAGGCAGGACAGTCCATTGATAACCGCCGATAGACAGCGCCGCTTTGGCAGCGCCCAAACTAATATCACCATTCAGACTCACGGATTTAGTTGCTACCTCAGTGGTAACCACAACCTCGGCAAATGCCGGATTATCGTTAAATAACGCTTGGATCCGTTTGGCGCAGTTGCCACACTTCATATTGGCAATGTGAAAATGAATACTCGACATACTGACTCCAGCTAAGGGCCGTTGAATAACTAATGGCGACAGAGTAAAGTCTCCCCCAAGTGGAGAGTCAAGCCTAGAGGCATTAATTGATGAAAATTGGTGAAGTAGCAAGCAAAACTGGCATGTCTATCAAGAGCATACGTTATTACCATGACATAGGCTTAATCCAAGCTCGGCGTACTGACAATGGCTATCGCGATTACTTAGACTCTGATGTTGCCGCACTGGCCTTTGTTAACCATTGCCGTCAACTAGGCTTTGGTTTAGATGAGTGCCGCGAATTATTATCACTTAAACAAAACCAGCAGCGCACCGCCAAAGAAGTGCAACGTTTGGCTAAAGCTCATTTAGATGAAGTCAATCAGCGCATAGTGCAACTGCAAAGCTTAGCTGGCGAGTTAGGTCAATTAATTCAGCAATGCCGCGGTGATGATGGTCATGATTGCGCCATCATCAATGGTTTAGGTAAAAGTTTGGAAGACACCTGCGAAGCAAAATGCGAGCAACTAACGCGATGAAACAAGCGGTATGAATCAATGCGGTATGATGCAGTGCCAAAAATACAATGCGAGTTAAACCTGCGCTACATCAGCCCTTTGATTTGCGGCTGAATTTAGCTTTGAACCAGTGCAAGGTCGCCAGTTGATCTTGCGTTGATAAGCCAAAGAAAATACACGCCCAAGGCGATAGTAAAAATAGCCAAGAAATAGATTCAGTCGAGCGACCGCTAATTAAAAGATACAAAAAGCCTAAATAAATCACCAGCACGCCAGCAATACCCACCACGAGCAGCATTCGCTTAGTCCAGCGCTCAATGAGTTGTGCTAGTGCTCCCATCTGTACTCCAAGTGTGTGTCAATTACCGCGGTAAACCTCTGCCAATAGCACTCTTAATTGAACTATATAGGCCAACTGTAAACTGGGTCATTGTTAAATTGAACAAAAAACTTGTCAACATAAAATATGCAAGCCATTGACACATATAAATAAGGCCCGCCAATGCGAGCCTTATTTATTACCAAAAACCAAGATTACATGGTCAAGCCGCCGTCAATATCAATCACGCAGCCATTGATGTAATCATTTTCTATGATAAAGCGTGCGGTTTTGGCGATTTCTGACGGTTCACCTAAACGCCCAACTGGCACAGATTGAGTTAATCGACCTAAAGCTTCTGGCTTCATGCCTGCCGTCATGTTGGTCGCTATCACGCCTGGCGCAATGGCAGCGGCGCGAATATTGTGACGACTTAACTCTTTTGCCCAGCCCATGGCCATGGACGCAACACCTGCCTTTGAGGCTGAGTAATTGCTTTGACCAATATTGCCCATACGCGCAATGCTGGAGATATTAATAATCACCCCAGCTTGCTTAGAGGTAATCATGGCGGCAGCCGCTTCACGGCCACACAGGAAGCTACCAATCAAGTTGACATCGATAACAGATTGGAACTGTTGCAATGACATTCTGTCGGTGATCACTCCGTCTTTGGCTTTTAGCAGCATGCCATCGCGCAAAATTCCAGCGTTATTAATCAAGACGTTAATTTGGCCAAAATCTTCCAAAATATACTGAAATACCGATACCACATCTTCTTCATCGGTAATATCAAGTGCATAACCTTGTACTTCAACCCCAGGGTTAGCAGCAGCTAAGTCGGCACAAGAGTTTTCAAGCTTGTTTTGATCGCTATCAATAATCGCTAATTTGGCGCCCGCGGCGGCAAATTCATTCGCCATCGCCAGCCCCAAACCACCAGCACCACCAGTGATCACTACGACTTTATTGGTTAACTCCATATGCATCCCTCATAAGTCACTTTACCTGATTAGCAAAGTGCTCAAAAATACTAGAAAAATCTAACATACCATTGCCCTCACGAGCATGGCTGACATATATATTGCGGGCTAAAGCGCCCATAGGTGTACTCGAACCGCTGGCTAATGAAGTAGCCATCGCTAAACCTAAATCTTTCACCATCAAGTTCACCATAAAGCCACCTTGGTAACCTTTTGACGACGGAACTTGCGGCATGACTCCAGGACAGGGATTATATTTATCTAACGTCCAATTACCACCACTGCTTACTTTCATTATGTCAGACAACACCTTAGGATCAAGTCCATTGTCTATACCTAAGGCTAAAGATTCGCTGGTCGCTATCATTAATACTGATAACAGCATGTTGTTACAGATTTTTGCGACTTGCCCCGCGCCCGCCCCTCCTGCATGAAATATATTCATGCCCATATTGCTAAGTACAGGTTTAGCGCGCTCAAAGGCGTTATCACTGCCGCCACATATAAAGGTGAGAGTCGCAGCCGCAGCCCCTGCTGTGCCGCCAGACACCGGGGCATCAATAAAATCTAGACCAAGCTTATTTGCTGCCGCGGCCACAGTGCGCGCGGCATCGGCTTCTATGGTGGAGCTATCTATGAGTAAACAGTGAGGGCCCACTATGTCAAGTAAGCCCTTGTGGGTGTCATCGCCTAGGTACAAGCTCAGCACATGTTTACCTGCTGGCAACATGGTAATAACTACATCTGCGCCGGCAGCAGCGCCGCAGGCCGATTTTGCCAGTAAGCCGCCTTGCTCAGCAAAATGAGTTAACGCCTCTTGGCTTAAATCAAAGCCTGTAACCGTGTGCCCCGCTTTCAGCAAGTTAACGGCCATAGGCCCACCCATGTTACCTAATCCAATAAATCCAATGCTTGCCATAACTGTCCTTATCATTGCTTACAAATGTTTAAGTGGGTGACTCTCTAGCCATGGGGAGGTCAGTAGCTTGCTTAGCATGGCATCCGTAACCTCTGACACTTGACTCACTTGCCATACTGGCATCTTGTCCTTATCTATCAGTAACGCTCGCACGCCTTCAATAAAATCACCATGAAGTGTGCAATTGGCGCTCCAATCCAGCTCTTGACGAAAGCAAGCCGCCAGTGACTTATCTGTGCCCAATTGCGATTGCTTAAAACCTAAATGAATACTGAGTGGACTGCCGGCCAAATAGTTAGCCCGCGCCTTAGCTAACCAATCAAAGTCGGCGCTAAGCGCGTTGAGTTTGCTATCTATCTCTAACAAACTGCCGCTCATGAGCTCATCAAGCAGCGCTTGATGCTTTTTAAGCGGACTAATGGTTAAGGTTCTGCCTAATTGATTACGCAGCGCCACTAAGACATCACTGAACTTTTGCTTATTGAGGCTAGTATTCATGCCCCAATTAACTTCAGCTAATTTATCCAGTAGTAACTGTTTGTCATCGCGCAATAAATAATGCGTGGCAAGGCCGGTATATAAACAATCGGCAGCTTTGAGCGGGTAAGCAGTTAGCGCCACAAATAACCCAAGCTTACCCGGCATGCGATTTAAGAAATAACTGCCGCCAACATCAGGGTATAAACCTATGCTGACTTCTGGCATGGCGATACGCGAAAACTCAGTCACAACTCGGTGACTGGCACCCACCATCAGGCCTAAACCGCCGCCCATCACTATGCCATCGCCCCACACCAGCAAAGGTTTTCCAAAGGTATGGATTAAATAATCGAGCTGATATTCTTCACTAAAAAATTCAGTGACGGCATCAGCTATGTTGCCGTCGCTATCTTTTGCCGCTTGATAAAGGGCGCGAATATCGCCGCCCGCACAGAAGGCCTTATCGCTACTGCCATCTAAAATAACCGCCACTGTGGTGTCATCTTGCTGCCATGCCCGCAATTGGCGCATTAATGCTTTCACCATGTCGAGATTTAACGCATTAAGCGCCGCTTCCACATTGAGTGTCGCTATCCCTATGTGTTTACCACAAGCTGTGCCTAGGCTTTGAAAAACTACATCATTAGTGGCCATTAGCAGTTCTTCCATTGCGCTGGGCGCTTTTCTAAAAAGGCAGTAACGCCTTCGCTTTGATCTTCAGTATCAAATAAACCGATAAAGAGTTCTCGCTCTATGGGCAGCGCTTGGTTACGCGGCATGGCGCGACCCGCTTGAATTAACTGTTTACAGACGGCGACACTGCTTGGGCTTTGTTTCGCCACCGACATAGCCATGGCGATAGCGGCATTGAAAGATTCGCCCTTTTCCACCACTTGCTCAACTAAGCCTATGGCTTCGGCGCGCTTAGCATCAAGGCGTTCACCACATAAAATCATGCGTTTAGCCCAGCCTTCGCCCACTAACGCCGTTAAATTTTGGGTGCCACCAGCGCATGGCAATAAACCTACCGCAGCTTCTGGTAAGGCCAAAATGGCCTGCGCCTCAGCAATGCGGATATCGCAAGCTAACGCCACTTCTAAGCCCCCGCCCATGGCATAACCATTAATGGCCGCAATCGACACCCCGCGAAATTCACTTAAGGTTTCAAAGGCATCACCAAAGGCCATGGCCATAATGGCAGCCGTACCTTTATCGCCATCGGCAAACACGCTTAAATCGGCGCCGGCTGAAAAGAACTTATCCCCTTCACCGGTTAACACTAAGGCATAGATATCGGGATCACTATTAAGCTCAAGTACCAGATTACGCAGACGAATAAGGCCATCAGTCGTCCAAGTATTGGCCGGCGGCTGACTGATGGTGAGAATGGCGATGTGCTCTTGCACTGTCATTTTTATTTGCGTCATTATGCTTCCTTAACGAATTGGGTTAGCTTGCTCATCTAATAAACGTCTAGCGATAATTAATCGCATGATTTCATTGGTGCCTTCCAAAATTTGATGCACGCGCACATCGCGGAAAAAACGCTCTAATGGGTATTCACGAATGTAACCGTAACCGCCATGCAATTGCAGGGCGCTGTCACAGACTTTAAAGCCAACATCTGTGGCAAAGCGTTTGGCCATAGCGCAATAGGCGGTGGCTTCGGGGTCTTGTTCATCCAATTTACTGGCCGCTAAACGCACCATTTGCCGCGCCGCCACCAACTCGGTTGCCATATCGGCTAAGGTAAATTGCAACGCCTGAAACGCCGCTAACGGCTTACCAAATTGCCGACGTTCATTAAGATATTGAGTCGCTCTATTAAGCGCTGCTTGCGCTGTGCCCACCGAGCAAGTCGCGATATTAATGCGCCCGCCATCAAGTCCTTTCATGGCTAAGGTAAAGCCTTGGCCTTCAGCGCCTAACAGGTGAGAAACCGGCACGCGCACATTATCAAAAGTCACTAAGCGTGTGGGCTGGGCGTTCCAACCCATTTTTTTCTCTGCCTTGCCATAAATAATCCCAGCGGTATCTGCTGGCACAGCAATGGCAGAAATGCCTTTGGGGCCAATCTCTCCAGTGCGGCACATAACCACTAGCATTTCAGTGGCGCCGGCCCCTGAAATAAACATCTTGACGCCATTAATCACATAATCATTACCGTCTCGGCTAGCTTTGGTGGTTAAGGCGGCAGCATCACTGCCAGCGCCAGGCTCAGTTAAACAGTAAGAGGCTAACTTTTGCCCTGAGGTGAGAGCTTCGCTCCACGCTTGGCGCAGCTCTTTCGTGCCCCAAGTAGTGATCATCCAAGTGGCCATATTATGAATAGTCAGCATGGCAGTCGTGGCAGTGCAGCCTTCGGCTAATGCCTCAAAAATTAACGAGGAGTCTAAGCGCGACAAGCCCAAACCGCCCTCAGATTCTGGTGAATAGAGACCACAAAATCCCAACTCGCCCGCCTTATGTAAGGTCGCTTTGGGGAAGATATGCTCCTCATCCCACTTGGCCGCAAAAGGCGCTAATTCTTGCTGACTAAATTGACTCGCAAGCTCAACAAACTGACGTTGGTCGTCATTAAGATTAAAATCCATAAACATTCTCCAATCGATTTGTTGATACCCAATTACTTAAGAGCAATCGTCATATTCGGCGCGCTCGATGAGTCAGATGGCGTTGCTGAATCAGCGACATTGGCTAAGCGGCTAATATCGTCATCAAACCAGCGGGCGGTAATAGTTTTGGTTTCAGTAAAAAAGCGCACCGCTTGTTTACCATAAGCATGCTGATCGCCATAAAAACTGCCCTTCCAGCCTGTGAATGAGAAAAACGGTAATGGCACAGGAATAGGCACGTTAATCCCCACCTGCCCGACTTCGATTTCATGTTGATACTTACGCGCGGCGCCGCCGCTGGCGGTAAATATTGAGGTGCCATTGCCGTAAGGGCTGGCATTGACGAGCGCTATGGCTTCCTCAAGGGTATCAACACACATGCAGCATAAAACTGGGCCAAAAATTTCCTCAGTGTAAATGCTCATGTCTGTGGTTACTTGATCAAATAAGGTAGGCCCTACCCAGTTACCCGCTTCAAAGCCAGCAACTGTTGCTTCACTGCCATCAAGTAAACAGCGCGCGCCTTGCTCTTTGCCTTCGCGAATGAGATTAAGCACGCGCGCCTTAGCGGCAGGACTAATTAATGGACCATAAGCGGCATTTTTATCATTCCACACCCCAGGTTTAACCTTGGCGAGCGCGTCACGCAGCTGCGGTATTATGCTATTGGCTGAGCCCACAAACACGGCTACCGATAGCGCCATACAGCGCTGACCACCCGCGCCGACCGAAGCGCCCACTAAGTTATTAATCACTTGCTCTTTATTAGCATCAGGCATAATCACGCAGTGATTTTTAGCGCCCGCAAAGGCTTGCACGCGCTTAAGATTATCGGTGGCGGTTTTATAAATGTATTGACCAACCGCCACTGAGCCCACAAAAGAAATGGCTTTAATATCTGGGTGCGACAATAAAATATCGACCACAGCTTTATCACCATGCAAGAGCTGCAATACCCCTTTAGGAGCGCCCGCCTCTTCAAACAACTGCACTAATCGCAGCGGCGTTAATGGGTCTTGCTCAGATGGTTTAAGCACAAAGGTATTGCCGCAAGCGATAGCTAACGGGAACATCCATAACGGGATCATGGCAGGAAAGTTAAACGGGGTAATACCAGCGCACACGCCTAATGGCTGAGTATAAGAATAAGTATCTATCTGCCGAGCAACGTTTTCTACGGTTTCCCCCATAGATAACGAGGCAATATTGCAGGCATGCTCGGCCACTTCTATGCCGCGCCACACATCGCCTTTGGCATCTTCAAAGGTCTTACCGGTTTCTTGGGCTAAAATCGAGGCCAATTCATCATGGTGCTCTTTCAATAAATGCTGGTATCTCAGCATGACCCGCGCCCGCTCAGAGACTGGGGTGTCGCGCCAAGTGCTAAAGGCTAATTTAGCGCTGGCAATGGCAGCTAACACCTGTTCATCACTGGCGCAATTGAGGCTGGCTATGGCTTGGTTATTGGCAGGGTTAGTGACAGTAATGACCCGCGGACTCGCGCCAGACACATACTGACCATCGATAAAATGTAATACTTGCTGAGACATGATGTTTTCCTTTTAAGCAGCCCATGATGATTATTGTGTTGGCGCGATTGCTCCGCGCCTATAGTGGGCTGACGTGACTGAGTCTTGTTATAGGGCTCTTGCTATAGGGCACGGGTTATAAGGCACTGATAAAACCGTTACTCCAGACTCGCTATCCCCATGCTCTACAAGCAATGGATTAGCGAGGCTGCAACTAGATTACGTTATTCCACCTTAACGGCGAGCGCTGTGGCTTCACCGCCACCGATACATAAACTGGCCATGCCGATACTTAAGCCGCGCTGACGCAGTGCATGAATTAGGCTCACGATAATGCGTGTGCCCGAGCAACCTATGGGATGGCCCAAAGCGCAGGCGCCGCCGTTGACATTGACTTTATCGGCATCCAATTCAAGTGTTTGTATGGCCAGCATAGTGACCATGGCAAAGGCTTCGTTGATTTCAAATAAATCAAAATCATTAAGTGGCATGCCAAGCTGAGTGGCGAGTTTTTGCATGGCATACACAGGCGCTGTGGTGAATAATTCAGGCGCTTGCGCATGGGTGCTGTAACCTAAAATACTGGCTAAAATCGGTAAATTGAGGGCATTAGCATTAGCGCGCGTCATCAGCATAACGCTGGCGGCGCCATCAGAAATGGACGAGGAATTAGCAGCAGTAATAGTGCCATCTTTGCTGAAAGCAGGACGCAGGCTTGGGATTTTTTCAGGCTTGGCATTGGCAGGCTGCTCATCACAACTAATGACGATATCCCCGGTGCGAGAGCTTATTGTTACAGGCACTATTTCAGCATCAAAGGCGCCGGACTCTATGGCGCTCAAGGCTCGCTTTAATGAGGTTAAGGCATAAGCGTCCATGGACTCACGGGTTAAACCAAATTCATCCGCGGACTTTTGCGCAAAAGTGCCCATGGCAGCGCCAGTATAAGCATCTTCTAAGCCATCGAGGAACATGTGATCATAAGTCTTGCCATGGCCCATGCGCATGCCAGCGCGAGCCTTATCAAGTAAATATGGCGCGCGGCTCATGCTCTCCATGCCGCCAGCTATGACTATCTTGGCGGAACCGGCTTTAATCGCATCGGCCGCCATCATCACGGTTTTCATGCCGCTACCACAAACCTTATTGACTGTGGTCGCCGCCGCGCTCGCAGGTAAACCTGCCTTTAACGCCACTTGCCGCGCAGGCGCTTGGCCTAACCCGGCAGGTAACACGCAGCCAAAAAATACTTCATCAATCAAGTCTTTGGAGACTTGAGTCTGGTGCAACATAGCCTCAATCGTTAAGGCTCCAAGCTCTGGGCTGGTTTTATCTGCCAAGGCGCCCATAAAACCGCCCATAGGGGTTCGCTTAGCCGCAACAATCACAATATCCGTCTGCGCACTCATAAGTACTCCACATCCATTTATATTATTGAGTTATCTCAAGTCACTAAGCGCAAAGGCGCTAGACTCACGGCCAACATCAAGCCTGTTAGTCAGACCTTACACTGTAGTAATCACAAGACAGCTGTACATTAAATCAACTGATAATACTTTGACGTTTACGCGAACGTAAGGCAAGTGTTAATTAGTCTAACGTCCGCATATAGATTGCACCTGAAGATGTAACATCACTGTATGAATTTAACCCAACCACTGTGGTTAAACTTTGATCTACGCTAAGGCTTTTAGGTACTGATGCGGGAAACTTAGGCCAGTACTTAAGCTCAGTACTTAAGCTCAGTACTTAAGTTCAGCATTTAAGCGAAAATTTAAGCGCAAAATTTAGTACTGCGTTATTGCAACATGGAAAGATTATTTAGGAGCAATTAAGAAGGCAGGGAGAACTATGCCAGTGCTGGCTGGACATGTTTGTTGTAGTGCTCTGCTCAGTGCTGCAAAGCTAAGGCTGAATACGAGAGTAAGCGCCGCTTAACCTCAAATTCAACTAAGCAGCATTTGAGCAAGTGCTGCTTAGTTAGAAGGCTAATTCATTTAAAAGCCTAATTCACTTCCCATGGGGTGAGCGCTGACATATCGCTTAAATCATAAGGCGTCATCTGATACACATAATAATTAAGCCAATTACTCACTAATAAACTGCCATGAGAATGCCAGCGCGCCAGCGGTTCACACTCAGGGTTATCGTCAGGGAAATAGTGGCAGGGAATGTCAGGATTTAATCCTTGCAACACATCGCGCTGATATTCATCTCTCAAGGTGAGTTTTTGATATTCAGGGTGACCGGTCACAAACAGATTGCGGTTATTTTCACTAATGATTAAATACGCGCCCGCTTGCGCTGATTGCGCTAACACCTTTAATTGTTGATGTTGATTAAGCTCTGCTATTTCAATTTCAGCGTAGCGCGAATGCGGCACAAAAAACTCATCATCAAAGCCGCGCAGTAAAGGCACAGCCTCATTGACCCTTTGATGCAAAAATACCCCTGAACGTTTTTTAGTGAGCAATTTGCGCTCTAAGCCATATAAGTGATAGAGACCTGCGTGCGCTGCCCAGCATAAAAATAATACAGACGTAACATGAGTTTGCGACCAATCAATAATCTCAGTGATATGCGGCCAATAAGTCACATCGGTGAAATCCACTTGCCCAAGCGGCGCGCCAGTAATGATTAAGCCATCGTAATTGTTATGACTGACTTCCTCGAAACTGCGATAGAAGTTATTCATGTGATCGCTTGGGGTGTGTTTTGATTCTTTATCATGAATGCGCAGTAAATCAACATCCACTTGCAAGGGGGTGTTACCGAGTAAACGTAATAATTGCGTTTCCGTCTCGATTTTGTTCGGCATTAAATTCAAGATCAGCACCTTCATCGGCCTGATATCTTGCAATGCCGCTCGTGATTCAGACATCACGAAAATGTTTTCCGAGGTTAAGATCTCGGCTGCGGGGAGATTATCCGGAATTTTTACCGGCATAGTGCGCCTCTTCCTGTTGAGGAGTCGGCGCAGTATTTAATTTACTGGCCAACTCGATTAAGCATAACCGACATAGGTTCATTGGCATTTAAATCAATACGATATGACTGAGTATTGATAAACATCAATTGACCATTAACCGTAATTTTGGCGGCGATAGTATAAGTATGGCCCGCTTCAAATTGATCTTTTCCTATCACGAAGGAAAACGGTGCAGGAGTTGTTACGTCATTGCGTTCTAACTCGGCCAAGATTTGTGCTGGCGCATCGGCTCTAGACACATCTTGCACTTGCACAGTTAACACAGCTTCTGGTGGCAGTGCCATGCGCTCGCGATACCAAACTTCACCTTGCACTTCTACCATGGCATCTGGGGTTGCGCATCCGCCTAAACCTAATGTCGCCAGCAAAGGAATAATGCACATTTTCAGATAGGATTTCATGTTAGCTCCTTAATCATATAATAAGACTTCTAGATGTCCATACCTCTAAGCTTCAATTTAGCAGTATCTTTGACAATCTAAGATGAAAGATTTTCAGCGTCGATTCTAACTGACTAAGCGCTAGCCATAAAGCAGAGATAATATTCTTGTTCATGCTGGCAGATGTTTCTATCATAAGCGATACACTTTCAGCCAGATATCCTTATGACTCAAGCCAAAGCCATCATTGTTGGCGCTAGTTCGCAATTAAGCCAAGAAATCGTTCGTCAACTGTCGCAGCAAGGGGTGCTTTTGCACTTATTAGTGGCAGATCCTGAAAATTTGACTGAATGGGTGCAACAATTACCAACACCAGTCACCCTTGAAAAATTAGCGTTAGACAATGCCGACGCTGCGATTGCCACCCTTAAGCAAGCATGGCAACAGATGGATGGTGTTGATTTAATTCTGGTGAATACCGGCGTCAATCTTTATCACCCAAGCTTGCCATGGGCGGCAGAGCAGCAAATGATCACTATCAATGTGCAAGGCTTTGCCGCTATCTGTAACACGGCCTTTGCGCTATTTAAACAGCAAGGCTATGGCCATTTAGGCGCGATTAATTCAATCGCAGGCCAGCGCGGCGGCTCATCTGTGGCTTATCATGCCTCAAAAGCTTTTGCTGCCAATTACTTGCAAGGCTTATCTATGCATGCCCAGCGCCTAAAGTTGCCGCTCACCATCACAGATATTCAATTAGGCTTATTAGATAAAGCGGCTATGCATCAAAGTCGCCTCTGGTCTGCTCCCCTGCCAACAGTGGCGGGGCAAATCATCAAGGCATTAAATAAAGGCAAACGCCGCGCCTATGTGACTAAACGTTGGATGCTAATGGCTTGGCTTAGCAACATATTACCTGAGTATATTTACAATACTCGCCGCTGGAAAAAGAAAGGCGAGAGTAAATAGTTCATTACTGATACTTATGGACTCATAAAAAATGGCGCCTAGGCGCCATTTTAGTTAAGCAGCTAAATATCACATCTTAAAATACGTAACCTAGGCTCAGCATATAAACCCATGGGTCAATATCGGTTTTAATCGGGGTTGGCGTGGCATTAAAGCTCACGTCTGTGCTTATTTGTGCGTACCACACAGAAGCGTTGAATAACCAGTTTTTATTGATTTTATAATCGGCGCCAATTTGCGCCGCAACGCCCCAGGAGTTGCTCATGCTTAAATCCGCTAAGCCTAAACTTTTACCCGTAGCGGTAAATTCATTATCAAAGAAATTGGTGAAGTTAACCCCAACGCCAATATAGGGGCGGAACTGACTACCCGCCTCGCCAAAATAATATTGTGCCACTAAGGTAGGTGGTAAATGTTTAGTTTCTGCAATCACACCAACATCAGGCAAAGACACATCATGACTAAATGGTGTGGCCGCTAATAATTCCACTGCCCAATTATCAGTAATCATGTAGCCAAAGTTTAACCCTAGCTGGGTATTGCCATCGACACTAAATTCCCCTAAACCCAATACATCTGGGCTCGACTCATTAGGCGTTACCACGGCAAAACCAGCGCGCACTATGATGTCTCCCGCTTGGTGCGCAAGTACAGGTGCTGACAATAAACTGGCGCCAATCAATCCCATCAATACTTTCTTCATTGTTATACTCCATCATCACAATGTGATTGCTAAATTTGCAACTTAATTAACATCTAGCGCTACACTGCCAGAAAAAGTCGTTAACAAACTTGACGCAGATCAATAAACCTATGGAGTACAAAAACCAAACGCTAACAACGAGATACTGATCGCAAAACAAACAACTTGCATAAAAAAACCGCGCATCTTGCTCGAGTAATATATCGAACAAAACGCACGGTCATTATTGCTGACTTAATTAGCTTTTATGGCAAACGCTACATCGTTAAGGCTGGTTTGGATATACCGGCTTCATGATAACTTCGGTGGTGAATTTATCATTATTGATCACCGGATATTTATCATAGGTCTGAAATAACACTTGCCCTTGATATTGGATCATAGCCACCACGCCATAATTTATGTTGGATTTAATGGAATCGGCCGGCAATAAAAACTTAAACGGTACAGGAACGCGCGCTACATTAAAGTTCTTTTGCGCAATGATCGATCCTGGAGTATTAAAATCAATAATCGCAATATTAATCACACTGCCTGGCGGCAAACTGATTTTTTCTAAATAACCGGCCGCGCCATTAATCACTACAGGCTGAGGCGGTTCAACTGTCACGCAGCCGCTTAATACTAAGCTCGAGACGAGCAATAACACACTGGCGAAATATTTTTTCATTTGAGCCTTATCCTTTTAGCTGACGAATCAAGCCTTCTTGGGTGCAAGATGCAATTAACTGACCTTGGCGGTTAAAGAATTGGCCACGCACAAAGCCGCGGTCATTGCTGGCACTTGGGCTATCCACACTATAGAGGATCCAATCTTGTAAATCGCATGGGCGGTGAAACCACATGGCATGATCAATCGTAGCTAAACGCATGCCTGGGGTTAAAAACGATACGCCGTGGGGCTGCAGCGCCGTGACTAAGAAATTGAAATCTGAGGCATAAGCCAGCAGCAAATTATGGACGCTGTCATCACTTGGCAGCGCACCATTGACCCGAAACCACACATGGCGCTTAGTATCAGTGGCAGTGGGCGCCACAGGGTCTAACGCGTCCACTAAGCGCATTTCGATCGGCGCGTCGGCCATGAATTTTTCTAAGATTGCAGGCGGCACCTTATTACGTAAGGTTAACGCTAACTCTTGCTGATTAAGTAAACCTTCAGGCCCTGCCACTGCAGGCATAGGGTCTTGATGTTCAAAGCCTTGCTCTGCTGTTTGAAATGAGCAAGTCATATAAAAAATTGGTCGACCTTTTTGAATAGCCTGAACGCGGCGCGCACTAAAGCTGCCCCCATCACGCATATTTTCGACATCATAAACTATGGGTAACTTCTCATCGCCAGCGCGCAGAAAATAAGAATGAAACGAATGAATTTTACGATCGCCAGCGACAGTTTGCCGAGCAGCACTGATGGCTTGCCCCATGACTTGGCCGCCAAACACATGCCCAAAGCCTAAATCTTGGCTTTGGCCGCGGTATAACCCTTGTTCTATCGGTTCCAACGCCAATAAGGCGAGTAAATCGTCCAACACCTGACTCATATCAATACCTATTACACTAATGCTGCCCTCAAGATAAAGGTCAGCGCCAGCAAAGGCAAGCCTGAGGTGCTTAAGCCGCTTAAAGATCTAGCAAAGTTAAACCAGTTTAATATTGTGCTCTTTCGCGCCGCGAAATGACCAAGCGGAAATTTTACTCTCAGCCGAGGTATGAACCTCAAGCAGCCGGCAAGTCTTTGGATGGCGCCAGCGACTGGCAATGATTTCAGGCGTGCATTCCTCCGCAAAAAAATATTCGCTCGCATATTCAGCAAACGTGCCGCGACTAATGCTGCCTGCAGCAGCCAGTAAATGCTGCCCTGACGGCGCGCGGGTACTAACCAAAAATAGCATGGCGGCAATGGGGGTTTCTGTGCCAAAAATAGGCCTAACCCGCGCCGCTAAGTGTTTTTCTGGCACTTCAGTAACGGCAAGGGCACACAAACTATTGACATGAATATTGCTCTGTTCACCTTCAATGGCGAGGCTATTGACCATACCCAGTAACGCCATATTGGCCGAACTTAATGCCACTGAATGGTCGGAGCCATACAAGCCACTAATATTGGTGAGCATTAATACCCGCCCATAGTCTTGCGCCTTCATCACAGGCCATAAGCCGTGGGTTAACAGCAGGCTAAAATTGACGGTGGTTTGCCATTGCTGCTGCCACTTAGCGGGATCGAGTTGATTAAAATCACTATAATAATCAAGGCTGGCGCCATTAATGAGCACGTCAATATGCGGGCTTATGGCTACAATTTTACTGACTAATTCATCGGCTTGGGTTAAGGCTAAAAAGCTTTGCTCAAAATAATGAGCTTGGCTACCCAATGCTTTAATTTTAAGCACAAGCTCAATCACTTCTGGGGCGTTAACACTAAGTTCGTCGATAAGAATAAGTGTGGCGCCACGTTGAGCAAGCGCGAGCGCATAATGGCGTCCCAGTCCCTTGGCCGCACCAGAAATGACTATCTGCTGGTTATCAAATCGCATCTGTCTACCATCCATAGTTAACCCTGACTCCTGCCTTACTAGAACATAAACAGAGCCAGTAAACTTTGAACTCAGCAGCATTTATTTATCATTACATCAAAGTGTTACGACTCACATCACATTCACATAAAATGAGGCTGAAATATGTTATCATCAGCCATCTTGGCCCAAGCCAACTAACACATGTAACGCTTTATCCTTAATTAACGAAGAAGAATATCCCACATTATGAATCCTTGGTTGTTAGCCATCAGACCACGCACCTTACCCGCAGCGATTGGTCCTTTGCTGGTCGGTAATATGTTAGCCCTTAGCCTGCCAAGCTTTAGTCTTGCCATCGCCTTGATTTCAACCTTATGCGCGGTATTACTGCAGATTGCAGTCAACCTCGCCAACGATTACTTTGATTTTAAAAGTGGTGTCGATACTGACGAGCGCTTAGGGCCTGTGCGCGTGACTCAATCTGGGTTACTGCCAGCCACCACAGTTCGCAATGGCATGATAGCGGCATTAATCACCGCCATTTTAATTGGCTTTATCTTGATATGGCATGGCGGCCCAGTGGTCGCCGCGCTTGCCATTTTTGCGGTATTAGGCGCCCTTAGCTATAGCGGCGGCCCTTACCCATTAGCGAGCCACGGATTAGGTGAAGTCGCCGCCTTTGTCTTCTTTGGATTAGTGGCCGTGGTTGGCAGCTATTTTATTCAAGCGGGAAGTACAACTGTTGATGCTTGGCTGTTAGGCTCGGCCATTGGCTTATTTAATGCAGCGATTATGCTGGTTAACAATACCCGCGATATCACCACAGATACTAAGGCAGGTAAGCGCACCTTAGCGGTAAGAATTGGCAATAAAGCGGCAAAAAATCTTTATCAAGCCTTAGTGTATTTACCCTTTGCTTTGATTATTGGTGGGTTTTTATTAGGCTTGCTAGGCGGCATTCCGGTATTACTGGCAGGGTTATCGTTAATTATGGCCCGCGGCTTAGCCCGAGACTTTTTAGTGACCGATGGCCAAGCGCTCAATCCATTACTGGGTCAAACCGCAAAATTGACCATGATATTCTCAGGACTCTTTAGTCTTGGTTTAATAATCCAAGCCTATGGCGCTTAATCAGCTGATGGCTTGCTAGCTGCAGGCCGCTAGATTTAGGCTCAATTCAAGTTCAATACAGACAAATACAGACATTGCCACTTTCTAGGTTAAAAGCGAGATTAACCATAGCAAGTGGCAAGTCAGTGATTTCCCCAGTTCAAACACATGTCCACGCCGCTACAATATAAAATCACTTTAGCCATTGATTATTAAGCACTTAATTAAGCGCCTTATTAAGTACGACATACTTAAGCATTTATTCTCGAAATTAGCTTTAGATGCAAGATAAAGCTCGCATTTTCAGATAAAAATCCACTTTCATCTTAGGCTTTGCTGTATGTTTTAGGGCGTAGCGCTAACTACTGATAACAAGTCGCTATGACAAATAGCTATGACAAGTTCCGAACAACGGAACCTATAACAAGGCACCACTATTAAGACAGCGACATCTAAGTATCTGCATCTAAGTGCTTATCTCAAGGGTTAACACCAAGCGCTTAAGCCATCGCCTTATTTCCACACGCTGAACTTTGATCTCGTCTATCGGGTGCTCACAAAAAATAGAATAAGAGTGAGTGATTTATGTCTGTCATTATCCCAAACACCTCCCCATCATCGCGGGGGTTTATTGATATTGTCGAGCGTGCTGGTAATGCCCTCCCCAATATCACTATGTTATTTGTGTATGCCTTAATCCTGTGCATGCTGTTAAGCCTTGGCTTGTCCTATCTGCAGTTTGATTATGTGCATCCATTGTCAGGCGAAGCCGTTATCGTCAATAACATGTTTACGCCGCAGCGACTTATTGATTTCACCTTAGCCTTAGTCAATAACTTTGTTAATTATCCGCCGCTTGGCATGACCATAGTGGCCACCTTAGGCATAGGCATAGCTGAAGGCTCAGGTTATGTGAATGTGCTGATTAAAAAGATGCTGAAACTCACGCCTATGTCGTTATTAACGCCATCATTAGTGTTAATTGGGGTGATTTCACATGTAGTGTCTGACAGTGCCTATGTCATTTTAATGCCAGTGGCCGCCATGATGTTTTATGTTTCAGGCCGCCATCCATTGGCCGGCATTGCCGCGGCTTTTGCCGGTCTTGCGGGCGGCTTTACCGCGAGCTTTACCCCATCCATCATAGACCCTGTGATGCAATCTTTTACCCAAGATGCGGCGCGCATTATTGATGTTAATTACCACGTCAATGTCTTATGTAATTACTTTGTCAGCCTCGGCGGCACAGTCGGTGTCATTGGGGTGTGTTGGTACATTACCGATAAAATCGTCGAGCCGCGCCTTAAACAAATGTGGCCAGTTAATTGCGAAATCGATACCTCAGATGTTGATGCCAAATTATCAGCGAAAGAACATCAAGCCTTTGTGAAGGCAAGTTTGTGGCTATTAGGCTTTGGCGCGCTCATTTTCGCCCTCGCCTATCCGGCTGACTCTTTATTAAGAGCGCCCGATGGCAGTTTAACCTCACCCCAAGCCGCCTTAATGCAAGCGATTGTGCCGATTATCTTAGTAGTGTTTTCTTTGCCAGGACTGGTTTATGGCTACGCCGTCGGGAAATTTAACAACGCTAATGATGTGACCCAGGCCATGGAGCGTGTCGTTAAGACCTTGATTGGCTTTATTGTGTTTGCCTTTTTCTCGGCGCAATTCTTATACGCCTTTAAAGTGTCAAACATAGGTACCTTAATTGCTGTCTCTGGCGCCGACTTTTTAAAGATGCTTGATATGCCCGCAGGCTTTACTGTGGTCGGTATTATCTTATTAACTGCGGTGTTGAATTTTGTGATCACCTCAGCCTCATCTAAATGGGCAATTTTAGCGCCGATTTTTGTGCCCATGTTGATGGCGGTCGGCATTTCACCTGAACTCACCCAAGCAGCGTTTCGGATTTCTGATTCGGCCATTAACGTCTCAACCCCTATGTTTGCCTTTTATCCGCTCATCATCATGTATTGTCAGCGCTATGTAAAAGACACTGGTGTGGGTACTATTGTAGGTATGATGTTACCTTACAGCGTTGGCCTATTAATCGTATTAACCGCCACCTTATTTTTATTTTGGGGATTAGATATACCGCTGGGATTTAACTCAGGTTACACCTATCCAGCGAGTAACTAAATGCAATAACATCCCTAAAAACCATAGAAACTGATTGTTTTTTCAATGTTTGGAGTACCCATGAGTATTGAAAGCCGTTTAGAAGCTCGCTTCTTACGCTATGTCGCCATCGACAGCCAAAGTGCCTTTAATCAAGAGCAAGTACCATCGACCCCAGGCCAATTACAGTTGGCGCACTTGCTTCACGATGAATTAATCGCCATGGGCATTAGCGATTGTGAGGTTGATAGTCATGGGATTTTAACCGCTAAAATCCCAGCCAATCTGAATGCTGATACCAAAGCCACCGCCATCGGCTTTGTGGCTCACTTAGATACTGTGGATGTCGGCTTATCATCCAGCATTAAACCGCAAAAAATTCATTACACAGGCCAAAGCTTATGCTTGAACTCCGAGCTGAATATTGAATTTGATAAAACCGCGCATCCTGAAATCAATCAATATCTTAATGATGATATTTTTTTTAGTGACGGCACTAGTGTGCTTGGCGCCGATGATAAAGCCGCCATTAGCGTAGTCATGGAAATGGCGCAGCATTTATTGAGCCATGATATTCCCCATGGCGATATTTATCTCGCGTTTGTGCCTGATGAAGAAGTGGGACTTAAAGGGGTTAAGCTCATAGATTTACAACGCTTTTTCCCAGAATACGCCTACACCATAGATTGCTGCGAGTGCGGTGAAATCGTCTATGAAACCTTTAACGCGGCGCATGCCCGCATAGATATTAAAGGGGTCACGGCGCACCCTATGTCGGCCAAAAATGTGTTAGTTAATCCAATTTTGGTGGCAAAACATATTATTGATCAATGCGATCCGCTGCAAAGACCTGAGCACACCGAAGGGCGCGAAGGTTATATTTGGTTTACCGATATGCAGGCTAATGCCGCCCGCGCCCACATGGATGCCGCCATTCGCGATCATGATGTGGTTAAGTTTACCGATAAAAAACAAGTGTTAACTCAAGCGGTGGCGCGCACCCAAGCAAGCTATCCGAGCGCAAGCATTACACTTGAAATCACAGACACTTATGCCAATATCGCCAACACAGCCGATGCCAATCATCCCGCGGTAAAATCGATTTATACGGCATTTAAGCAATTAGATGTCACCCCAAAAACTATCGCTATGCGCGGCGGCACCGATGGCTCAGCGTTATCGGCCATGGGCATAGTGACGCCTAATTACTTCACTGGCGCCCATAACTTCCACTCAAAGTTTGAGTTTTTACCTATGTCATCCTTTGTGAAATCTTATCAAGTTACCTTGTCATTGGTGGCGCAAGCTGTCCAGATGCCATAGCGTAACCACTTGATTAGGCTTTAAAAGCCTAAAAAAATGACAAAAAAATAGCACGTCCAAGACGTGCTATTTTTAACGCTATGGGCTGCCAAGCAGCCATTTAGCCATAAGCTAATTAAACCACTTCAAACTCATCGTAGGTTAAGTCTTGCAACTCACCTAACATAGGCTCAGACACCATAGAATGGTTCTCTAACCAAGTTTTCAGTGCAGCAATGGCAGAAGCTTCAGGAGCGCCATAACGGGCTTCTGGTAATACGATGGCATCACAACGACCTTTAGAGGCGCCGCATACAGTGCATAACTGTTGCGCTTCTAAAAATACAAATAATTCGTCAGTGAAGGCATCGTACTGCGAATCTGTGGTGCATGACAGCTGACACTGCAATTGAAAGCCGAATACGGCAAACTCACCGAGGTACAGTTTCTTACGTAAACGCTTAGATTTGTTGTCAATCTTATCTAATTTCATTACTTTCCGCCTAAAGGTTACTATCAACGACTTCTTGCAGGCATAGTACTGCGCCATCGCCCCAGAAACCAGTAACAATTGCCCCTTAAGACGGTTTTTACTTGGCTAAGGCCAGTATTAATCTCATTCAGGCACAGTGGCAGTCTCTTTTGATTGCACTCTGACTATGTTCGCACTGCTCTAACCCAAGTGAGCCTAAGCAGATACCGCGATTGCCTTAAGGCAGTTAACGCGCCACTTCACTCGATTTAGCAAATTCCCACTCATCGAGCAAAGTAATAAAATTTTGTTGCGATTCAAGCTTAAGCGCCAAGGTTAAATCATTAGCTGCCACATGAGTCTCTGCTTGCGGCAGGTCTAAATGGTATTCCAAATTAGACACTTGACCAGAATTAACTAACTGCTGCATCTTGATAAATTCAGCTCGCCCTTGCGCAGATAGACGATAGAGATATTCAGTTTTTGGCAAAGAAGCGAAGAAAAATCCCTTACTCGGTTCAAAGCGTTGCACGCTGTCGCTTACGAGTTCGAAATGGAATTTTTGATTAGTTTTAGCCGTGAAAGTTAGCACTGGGGCGGCAAGCTTAATGTCATCGCCGGTCGAAATAACTTTAGCGCGAATATCATCGGCATTGAGCTTGGTAATATAGTCATCATTCATGAGTGAAAATTGCAGGCTAGATAACGAAGGAATACTGGAGCAAGCAGTTAAAACGAGACTCAAAAGTGCGACCACTAGTTTCATGTTAAATCCTTTATTCTTATTATTTTGGATTTGAAAGCCTGAACTGGATGATTAGGGTTCGATGGCTCAGGGTCTTATTAACTTAGCTGGCGAATGACTCAATCTGTGTACTTACCCTTAATAATCGCCAAGTTTAGTTAATATTGCACCGCACCCAGCAGTTGTAAACAAAAAGTTAACAGCCGTATTGGGTGGATTGTGGGTTTGGGTTTGAATTTGCGCAGCAATAACTGATGCACAGCTAGGTCATGCACCAATAATAAAACCCTAAATAAAAAAAGCGCCTGTGGCATAAGCCAAGGCGCTTGAGTCATCTGATTGACGACTTACAGCTTATTTAAGGTGCGCGAGCCACTCCAATCGAAATGGAATTTGTCTTGGACTGGACCATCGATTCTGGCAAAGCTATGGGCGCCGAAATAATCGCGCTGCGCTTGCAACAAGTTGGCGGGTAAGGTCGGAGCGCGGTAGCTGTCATAATAGGCCAGCGCTGAGCTAATGCAGGGGACGGGAATGCCTTGCATCACAGCGCTCGCTACGGCTTTACGCCATTGATATTGCTTATCTGACAAGCTAGTTGCAAAAATATCGGCCATCAATAAGTGACTGAGCTTACTATCTGCTTGATAAGCCTCAGTAATAGATTGCAAGAACGTCGCGCGAATAATACAACCTGCCCGCCAAATCTTAGCAATTTCAGCAAAATCGAGCTGCCAACCTTGCTCCGCCGCTGTCATCGCCATTAATTGAAATCCTTGGGCGTAACAACACACCTTGGCGCAATAAAGCGCATCTTCAAGGGCATCAATAAATGCGCTGCGCTCGTCATCTGTCAAAGTACTGGTATTGGCATTAACTCCTTGCAAGCGAGTGCTAAGCTCAGTGCGTAATGCCTTTTGAGTACTGACGGCGCGAGCATACACGGCTTCAGCTATGGTAGGTGCTGGGCAGCCAATCTGTAAGCTGCTAACCGCAGTCCACAAACCTGTGCCCTTTTGCCCGGCGGAATCTAAGATCATTTCCACCAGCGGCTTATCACTTAGTGGGTCAGCTTGCCTTAAAATCTCAGCGCTAATTCCCATTAAGTAGCTATTTAAACTGCCTTGATTCCAGCGGGCAAATACCGCCGCAATATCAACAGCTGCCATGCCAAGGCCAGCACTGAGTAAATGATAAGCTTCACAAATGAGCTGCATATCGGCGTACTCAATGCCGTTATGCACCATTTTGACATAATGACCAGCGCCGCTCGGGCCAATATAAGTCGTGCAAGGCTCGCCTTCTGTCACTGGATTGCCGGGCTCAAAGCGCTCAATGGGTAAACCCGTGGCGCCATCTACTTTAGCGGCGATGGCGCGCCAAATTGGGGCCACTCGCGCCCAAGCATCAAGATTGCCACTAGGCATTAATGACGGCCCAAAGCGGGCGCCAACTTCTCCGCCAGAAACCGCTGAGCTAAAGAAAATAAACTGGCCTTGATAGCTTTGTTCGCGCGCCACAGTATCAGTCCAAAGGCTATTGCCTGTGTCGATCACTATGTCATCGCTTGCTATGCCAGCTTCAATTAACGCCGCGCACACGCCATCAACAGGCGCGCCAGCGGGAACAGACAAGACTATGACTCTGGGCTTTTCAAGACTATTAAGCAGTGATTTAACATCGAGGCATGGCTGAATTCTATGAGGGTCTAACTGCGGGCTTTCACTTTGAGCTTGGCTAACGAGGGAATGGATTTTTTGGTTATCAACATCAAAGGCGCTGACTTTATAACCATTATCTGAAATGTTAAGCGCGAGGTTTTTACCCATCACGCCAAGACCGATTACCGCGATATCATTTAACTTGCTGTGGTTTTTCATATTATTTTTCCCACGGGTACTGAGGTGGTAACACCAAATTTGACGGGGATTATAACCATGTGCCACTTAATTCATAGTGACTTAATCCGATAGCCTTGATACCCAGCATCGATTTGCACACAATTTAAGCAAAAACCGCTCACTTGCAATAGGTTAAGGCTTACCCCTATGGGATAAGCTTTAACTAATACTTGCTCTCGCCTTTAACTATTGCTTAGATTTAAGCCTCAGCCACTAACGCATCGGCATAACCTAGGCGAGTTAATATGTGGCGCACTAATTCAAGTGCCTGCGGATCTTCTATGGTCGCAGGAATGGTAAACTCCTGATTGTCTGCCATTTTTCGCATAGTGCCGCGCAATACTTTACCTGAGCGTGTCTTAGGTAATTTTTGAATAACGCTCACCAACTTAAATGAGGCTACAGGGCCAATCTGCTGTCTAACTAGCTGAATTAACTCATCATAAAGTGTGCTTTCATCAATATCGACGCCAAGTTTCAGCACCACTAACCCTAAAGGCACTTGCCCTTTAAGCTTATCTTCAACACCTATAACAGCAACTTCGGCAACATAAGGGTGCTGACATAAGACTTCTTCAAAGCGGCCGGTCGATAATCTGTGACCCGCCACGTTAATAATGTCATCAATGCGGCTCATGATATAAAGATAGCCATCAGTATCTTTGTAACCCGCATCCCCTGTTAAGTAATAGCCAGGATACATGCTCAAATAACTGTCGATATAACGCTTATCGTTTTGCCATAAGCTAGTTAAGGTCCCTGGCGGTAGCGGCAACTTAATCACTATATTGCCGGAAGTATCTGCGGCAACCTCATCACCATTTTCATCTACCACTTGCACCTCATAGCCAGGTACAGGTAAAGCAGGAGACCCAGGCTTAATAGTCACAGGGGCAACGCCCATCATATTCGCGGCTACAGGCCAGCCAGTTTCCGTTTGCCACCAATGATCGATCACTGGTTTTTTAAGGAAATTTTGGCTCCATAACAAGGTATTAGGATCGCAGCGCTCACCGCCTAAAAACATTTGCCGCAGTGAGGATAAATCACAGTGCTGGCACAATAATCCTTGGCTATCTTCGCGCTTAATCGCCCGTATGGCCGTTGGCGCCGTAAAGAAGCTGCGCACCCCATACTTAGCAATAGTGCGCCAATAAATACCCGCATCTGGCGTGCCCACAGGTTTGCCTTCAAATAACAAACTCGTCGCGCCCATAAGTAACGGGCCATAGACAATATAAGAGTGGCCCACCACCCAGCCGACATCTGACGCCGCCCAGAAAGTATCCCCTTGGTGGATATCAAAAATATTGGCCATCGACCACATAAGCGCCACGGCATGACCACCATTGTCACGCACCACCCCTTTAGGTTGGCCGGTCGTGCCTGAGGTATATAAAATATACAGAGGATCTGTGGCTTTGACTGGCGTGCAGCCCACTGGGGTAGCCGCATTAAGCGCAACGAGCCAATCCAAATCTCTAGGTGACTCTAATGCCGCTTGCGTCTGCGGGCGCTGCAAAATAATAGTGTGACTGACGTTATGACTAGCGAGTTCCAGCGCGCGATCAAGGAGCGGCTTATAGTGCACTGGGCCTGATGGTTCCATCCCACATGACGCGCTAATAACCAGTTTGGGTTTGGCATCGTTAATACGCGCCGCCAATTCATGGGCCGCAAAACCGCCAAACACCACAGAATGGATAGCGCCAATACGGGCGCAGGCGAGCATGGCCATAGCCGTTTCTGGCACCATGGGCATATAGATCACCACGCGATCGCCATGAGTAATGCCAAGTGAGGTTAATACCCCTGCCAAGCGACTCACCTTATCGAGTAATTGGCCATAACTGATGGCTTGATGGGTGTTAGTCACTGGGCTCACATACTGTAAGGCTATTGTCTCACTGCGGCCTGCTAAGACGTGGCGATCGAGCGCGTTATAGCAAGTATTTAACTCGCCATCGCTAAACCATTGATACAGCGGCGCGCGGCCTGAATCTAAAATACGAGTTGGCGGCGTAATCCAATCAATGGTCTTAGCGGCCTCAGCCCAAAATAGCTCGCGATGATCTAATGACGCTTGATGGATTTTATGGTGCACGCCTTGATTGGCAAAAAGTGCGCTCGCCACTAAATGCTCATCTTGATAGCCATTATCAGAACTTGCCATACCCAACTCCCTTAGTCTGTTAGCCCACAGCCGCTTATCTAACGCCATTATTGACTTAGGTGACTGGGTATCACTATTAGACGTTAGCCTAGGCTAGCATCTCAACTGCCTGTCTAAGGCTTATATCCCTACTGGTGCCGCGCCCTTATGTGCTCGCGTTAATATCTGACTAACACTCTATTTAAGTCATGATTTAAGCCATTGTTAAACCATTGATAAGCCATGGCAACAAGCATGAATATGGGCGAAATAGCAGCAAGATTTCACCCAAAATCTTTACCTTGACGTAAACTTCATATAAGGTGTTAGCAATTCATTTACATGTGCGATACACAATGCCGCAAAGTCAGAAAATTACGTATTCAATTAGTGAGTTATCAAAGGAGTTTGATATCACCACCCGCAGTATTCGTTTCTACGAAGATCAAGGGCTGCTCAAACCCAAGCGTCGTGGCCAAACCCGAATTTATAACCTCAAAGATAAGGTCAGACTCAAGCTGATTTTACGCGGCAAGCGCTTAGGTTTTTCATTATCGGAAACCCGTATTTTATTTGAATTGTATGACGCCGATAAAAACAGTGTGTCCCAGCTTAATACCATGCTGTCCTTAATTAGCGACAAGAAAACGGCCTTGCAGCAACAGATGGACGATATCAAGGTGGTGTTAATGGAATTAAGTAGCGCCGAGCAGCAGTGCCGCGCAGCGCTTGCCAATGGCGACTAAGCCATAAACACCGAGCAAGCTTTAGTTGCCGTGCTCGCAACAACCAAACCATAACTAAACCAATAATAATAAATATAACAACCGAATAAGCATCAACAAGACCTCAAGGACCCGCCATGAATACTCACTACCGTCCCTTTAATTTCGGCCTAGGCGAAGACATTGATTTATTACGTGAAGCCGTCAATCAATTTGCCGCCATTGAAATTGCGCCTCAAGCCGCCATGGTCGATAAAAACAATGCGTTTCCCAATGAATTATGGCCAGTTTTGGGTGATATGGGATTGCTTGGTCTCACGGTAGCTGAGCAATATGGCGGCGCTGGCATGGGCTATTTAGCTCATGTAGTGGCGATGGAAGAAATCTCGCGGGCATCGGCCTCTATCGGCTTAAGTTATGGCGCGCATTCTAATTTATGCGTCAACCAAATTGCCCGTAATGGCAATGAGGAACAAAAACAGCGCTACTTACCTAAGCTGATTAGCGGCGAGCATATCGGCGCGCTCGCCATGAGTGAGCCTAATGCCGGCTCTGATGTGGTTTCCATGAAACTAAGCGCCCGCAAGCAAGGCGCACACTATGTGCTTAATGGCAGCAAGATGTGGATCACTAATGGCCCTGATGCTCACACTTATGTGATTTACGCCAAAACCGATGCCGATAAAGGCCCCCACGGCATTACCGCCTTTATAGTTGAGCGGGATTCTCCCGGATTTAGCCAAGCGCAAAAGCTCGATAAATTGGGCATGCGCGGCTCCAATACCTGCGAGCTCGTCTTTCAAGATTGCTTAGTGCCAGAAGACAATATCTTAGGCGGCCTTAATCAAGGGGTAAAAGTCTTGATGAGCGGCCTAGATTATGAGCGCGTGGTATTAAGCGGCGGGCCATTAGGCATCATGACGGCCTGTATGGACATAGTGATACCTTACATTCACGAGCGCGAACAGTTTGGCAAGAGCATAGGCGAGTTCCAATTAGTGCAAGGCAAGCTTGCCGACATGTATACCGCCATGAACGCCGCAAAATCTTATGTGTACGCCGTTGCCAAAGCCTGCGATCGCGGCGAAGCCAGTCGAAAAGACGCCGCTGGCGCCATTCTTTATAGCGCGGAACTTGCCACCAAATTAGCCTTAGATGCCATTCAACTCTTAGGCGGCAATGGCTATGTTAATGACTACGCCACTGGGCGCTTACTGCGCGATGCCAAGCTTTACGAAATTGGCGCAGGCACTTCAGAAATCCGGCGCATGCTCATAGGCCGCGAGCTGTTTAACGAGTCTAAGTAGTCAATGCTGGCGAGTGACTACTGCGCCAGTTATATGCAATCAACTTAACTCGATGAAACTGGCGCCCTAAACAACCGCCGATTAGCCACAGCAAAAGAAGGAACTTACCGTGAGTCAATTGCTAAGCCGCATCAATGCCCGCAGCGAAGAATTTATCGCCAAGCATACTGCCATGGCTACCTTAGTTACCGATTTAAAAGCCAAACTGGCCATTATTGCTCAAGGCGGTGGCCCGATTGCCATTGAGCGCCATGTCGCCAAAGGCAAATTATTAGCGCGCGAGCGCATAGATAAACTGCTGGATGCTGGCTCCCCGTTTTTAGAGATAGCCCAGTTTGCTGCCTTTGAAGTGTACGATGAAGAAGTGCCAGCGGCTGGCGTAGTGGCTGGGATTGGCCGCGTAAGTGGTATTGAGTGCATGATTATTGCCAATGACGCCACAGTAAAAGGCGGCACTTATTATCCACTTACGGTAAAAAAACATCTGCGCGCCCAAGAGATAGCCAGTCGCTGTCACTTGCCTTGCATCTATTTAGTGGACTCTGGCGGCGCTAACTTGCCGCGCCAAGATG
Organism: Shewanella sp. SNU WT4; assembly: GCF_006494715.1. Lineage (NCBI taxonomy): Bacteria > Pseudomonadati > Pseudomonadota > Gammaproteobacteria > Alteromonadales > Shewanellaceae > Shewanella > Shewanella sp. SNU WT4. The sequence continues at coordinate 1,644,666 of NZ_CP041151.1, read as the reverse complement.
AAGTGTTTCCCGATCGCGATCACTTTGGCCGCATTTTTTACAACCAAGCACAAATGTCAGCCAAAGGCATACCGCAAATTGCTGTGGTGATGGGGTTATGCACCGCAGGCGGCGCCTATGTTCCAGCCATGGCCGATGAGTCGATAATAGTGAACGAGCAAGGCACTATTTTCCTCGCAGGTCCGCCACTGGTAAAAGCCGCCACAGGGGAAGAAGTCAGTGCCGAAGAGCTTGGCGGCGCGGCAGTGCACACTAAAATTTCAGGGGTTGCCGATCACTTAGCCCACAATGATGAACATGCCTTGGAGCTGGCAAGACGCGCCGTGCTGCGCCTTAACCATAGCAAAACCATCCTGAGCCCATTAACCCCGACGTTGCCGCCTAAATACGATATTAACGAGCTATACGGCATAGTGGGTACCGACCTTAAAAAGCCGTTTGACGTCAAAGAAGTGATAGCGCGCTTAGTGGATAATTCAGACTTTGATGAATTTAAAGCCAATTATGGCGCAACCTTAGTGTGCGGCTTTGCCAGAATTCATGGCTATTTAGTCGGCATAGTGGCCAATAACGGCATTTTATTTTCTGAGTCGGCCCAAAAAGGCGCGCACTTTATCGAGCTTTGCTGTCAGCGCAAAATTCCGCTGTTATTCCTGCAAAACATCACAGGCTTTATGGTAGGCAAAAAATACGAGCATGAAGGCATAGCCAAGCATGGCGCCAAGATGGTGATGGCCGTGTCATGCGCTAACGTCCCTAAATTTACTGTGATCATAGGTGGCAGCTATGGCGCGGGCAATTATGGCATGTGCGGCCGCGCCTTTGAGCCCACTATGATGTGGATGTGGCCTAACGCCAGAATTTCAGTCATGGGCGGCGAACAAGCCGCTGGGGTTTTAGCCACAGTGCGCCGCGATAGTTTAGCCCGCCAAGGGCAAGAGTGGAGCAAGGCCGATGAGCAAGTGTTTAAGGCGCCAATTATCGCCCAATATGACAAGGAAGGTCATCCCTATCATGCCAGCGCGCGCTTATGGGACGATGGCATTATTGACCCAGTGCAAACCAGAGACGTGGTCGGTCTAGCCCTTTCTGCGGCCTTAAATGCGCCAATTGCCGACACCCATTTTGGTGTGTTTCGGATGTAATTAAGCCAAAGAGGCAATGACAATGAACACACTTAGCAATCCCTTTAATTTAGACGCTAGCCAACAAGCCTTTAGCGATCATAAATTTAGCGCCATTGAATGCCACTTAAATGATGGCGTTGGCATCTTAACCCTCAATCGCACTGCGCTGCATAACGCTTTTGATGACAAGATGATAGCGGAAATGATTAGCGCCTTAGCCTTATTTAGCCGTGAGACTCAGTGCCAAGTATTAGTGCTGCGCGCAAGCGGCAAGCATTTTAGCGCTGGCGCCGATTTAGACTGGATGCGCAAACAAGCGCACCTGGATTTTGAGCATAATCTTAACGATGCGCGCTCATTAGCGACCTTAATGCATATGTTAGATCAGTTTCCTAAACCCACCTTAGTGCTAGTGCAAGGCGCAGCCTATGGCGGCGCCTTAGGGCTGATTTGTTGCTGCGATATCGCTATTTCTACTCCAAATGCCAGCTTTTGCCTAAGCGAAGTTAAGCTTGGGATCATCCCTGCGGTTATTAGCCCTTATGTGATGCGCGCTATGGGGCAACGCCAAGCGCGGCGCTATATGCTAACGGCCGAGCGCTTTGATGCTGATATTGCTCTATCTCTTAATATTGTCCACCAGCTTAGCGATAACTTAGAGCAAGCGGCACTCACCCACCTGCAACACTTGCTGGCCAATAGTCCGCAAGCCATGGCGTGGGTGAAGCGTTTATTGCGCCATATTGAAGACGGTGCCATCAATCAGGACACCTTAGATTACACCAGTGAACGTATCGCTCGAATTCGCGTGTCCGCGGAAGGCCAAGAAGGCTTAAATGCCTTTTTTGATAAACGCGCGCCCAACTGGCGACCTTTGGATAGCAGCCAAGAGGGCGCCATACCTTCGCCCGCCACAGACAGTGGAGCCCAGTAATATGTTCACTAAGATTTTGATTGCTAATCGCGGCGAAATTGCTTGTCGCATCATAACCACGGCCAAAAAATTAGGCATACGCACAGTGGCGCTGTATTCAGATGCAGATAAAGCCGCGCGCCATGTTGCCATGGCCGATGAAGCCTTTTATATAGGTGCCAGCGCCCCCAGTGAGTCTTATCTTAAAGGCGAGCTGATTTTAGCCATAGCCCAAAAAGCAGGCGCAGAGGCTATTCATCCAGGCTACGGTTTTTTATCAGAAAATGCGCCATTTGCCCGCCAATGTGAAGTTGCTGGCATTCGCTTTATTGGCCCCAGTAGCGCCGCCATTGAAGCTATGGGCAGTAAAAGCGCCGCCAAAATCATTATGAGTAACGCCCAAGTGCCCTTAGTGCCGGGTTATCATGGCGACGATCAAAGTGATGCCGTACTGATTAGCAATGCCAATGACATAGGATTTCCGCTACTCATTAAAGCTGCTTTTGGCGGCGGCGGTAAAGGCATGCGGATTGTGGAGCACGCAGCGCAGCTTAACAGCGCTATCGATTCTGCGCGCCGCGAGGCAAGCTCGTCATTTGGTAATGATAAACTGCTGATTGAGCGCTATTTACGTGAGCCGCGCCACGTTGAAGTGCAAGTCTTTGCCGACACCTTTGGCAATACCATTTATTTGGGCGATAGAGACTGCTCGATTCAGCGCCGCCATCAAAAAGTCGTCGAAGAAGCCCCTGCGCCGGGATTATCAGCCGAGCTTAAAGCGCAGATGGGGCAAGCCGCCGTTGCCGCGGCCAAAGCCATTAACTATGTGGGCGCCGGGACGGTGGAATTTTTACTCGGCAGCGATAACCGTTTCTATTTTATGGAAATGAATACCCGCTTACAGGTTGAGCATCCCGTGACTGAGATGATCACCGGCCAAGATCTGGTGCACTGGCAATTGTTAGTGGCAAGCGGGCAACCCCTGCCATTGACCCAAGAGCAAGTGCAGATTCGTGGCCACGCCTTTGAAGCGCGTATTTATGCTGAAGATCCGCACAACCACTTTTTACCTGCGAGCGGCAAACTTGAATTTCTGCGCGAGCCTAAATTAAGCCCCAATGTGCGCATTGATTCTGGGGTGCGCGAGCACGATGTCATCAGTAACTTTTACGACCCTATGATTGCCAAGCTCATAGTCTGGGATGAATCGCGCCCACGCGCCTTGCAGCGCTTAGCCCACGCCCTTGAGTCGTATCATATTGCCGGCCTTAAGCATAATGTGGAGTTTCTCACTAAGATTGCCACCCACCCTGAGTTTGCCGCGGCCAACTTTAGTACCGATTTTATTGAACGTTTTGGTGATGATTTACTGACTCAAGTTGAGGATGACAACCATCACGCCCAAGCGTTAGCCTGCGCCGCCCTCTATCAAGTATTAGCGCGCAAGCAGGCTCAGACTTTAAATAAAACCGCCACCGACCCGCATTCACCTTGGAATATTGGCAACGGTTTTAGAATTAATAGCCACGGCGTGCATACTATTGTGTTGCTTGATGATGCCAATCATTTACAGCAATTACGCGTAAATGAGCAGCAAGATGGTTATCAGTTAGTCATCCAAGACAAGGTTTATGAGCTCACGGGCACATTAAGTGGGCAGCACTTATTAGCTGAGATTAATGGTCATAAAATGCAGCTGGCGTTTAGTCAGGTGGGCGATGATTTCACCTTGTTTTTAGCCACCGGCAGTCATCATTTCAAAGCCGTACAGCGCCAAGTGCATGAACAAAAAATCAATGCCGAAGATAAGCTCAAAGCGCCGATGAATGGCACCATAGCGGCGCATTTAGTGGCCGCAGGTGACACAGTCGTGGCTGGCCAAGGGTTGTTAGTGATGGAAGCCATGAAGATGGAATACACAATCACGGCGCCCTTTGATGGCACTGTTAGCGCTTTTTTTTATGCCAAAGGCGAGTTAGTGAAAGATGGCAGCTTATTGGTAGAACTGCGCCCAGCGGACTTAGTTCAATCAGCAGAGCTAACACTAACAGAGCCTGCATCAGCCAAGGCGCAAGAGGCTTAATATGGTAAGCAATGATAATCATGTCAGCCTATTTGAAGTCGGCGCCCGCGATGGCCTGCAAAATGAAGTCGCCGTTCCTACTGCGGCTAAAGTGCAGCTCATTAATGCCTTAGCCCATGCGGGGGTGAAGCGCATTGAGGCTGCAAGCTTTGTCTCGCCCAAATGGGTGCCGCAAATGGCCGACTCAGCCCAAGTGCTACGGGATATCGAGCGTTTAGCAGGGGTGCGTTATAGCGCGCTTACCCCCAATATTACCGGTTATCAATTGGCACTAAGCGCTCACGCCGATGAAGTGGCAATTTTTGGCTCGGCTTCACAAAGCTTTAGTCAGCGCAATATTAACTGTTCGATTGAAGCCTCCATCGAGCGCTTTATTCCGTTAATTGAATTAGCTAAATCTCAAGGGGTGAAAGTGCGCGGTTATGTGTCTTGCACCTTAGGCTGCCCCTATGAAGGCAAGATAGCGCTAAGTGAAGTAGCGCGAGTGTCTGCCATTCTTTACAACTTAGGCTGCTATGAAATCTCGTTAGGCGACACCATAGGTATTGGCACAGCCCATGATGCCCGTAACATGGTGCAAGCTGTTAGTGAGCAAGTACCCATAGCGCAATTGGCCCTGCATTTTCATGATACTTATGGTCAAGCCCTTGCCAACATTTTGGCCTGTTTAGACACTGGCGTGCGGGTGTTTGATTCATCGGTGGCAGGCCTTGGTGGTTGCCCTTATGCCAAAGGCGCCTCGGGTAATCTCGCCACGGAAGATTTAGTGTATATGCTCCATGGCTTAGGCCTAAAGACTGGCATTGACCTTGAACAATTAGCTCAAGCAGGCCACGCCATTAGCCGCCACCTTAGTAAAAAAAGTGGCTCAAAAGTCGCTAATGCGCTGCTTGGATAAGTAAATGAAATACACCTATGATACGCGGCATGTGCCGCCAGAAAAGGAACTCTTATGGCAGGTCTTAATAAAGTAGTGCACAGCTATGAGCAAGCGCTTGATGGCTTAAGCGATAACATGACCATTATGGTGGGTGGTTTTGGCTTATGCGGTATCCCTGAGGGGCTAATTAATCACATGGTTAAGATTGGCATTACCGGTTTAACCGCCATTTCTAACAATGCGGGGGTGGATGATTTTGGTTTAGGTTTATTACTTAAACATCAACAAATCTCGACCATGATAGCCTCTTATGTCGGCGAAAATGCCACCTTTGAGCGCCAAATGCTCTCCGGGGAATTAACAGTGATATTAACGCCCCAAGGCACTCTTGCTGAGAAAATTCGCGCGGGCGGCGCGGGTATTCCGGCGTTTTTCACCGCCACAGGGTTTGGCACGCCCATAGCTGATGGTAAAGAAACCCGTGAAATCAATGGCCGCCATTATGTATTAGAGCATTCTTTAACCGCGGATTTTGCCTTAATCCGTGCGTGGAAGGCCGATACTATGGGCAATTTAATCTTCCGCAATACCGCCGCTAATTTTAACCCTATGATGGCAACCGCAGGCAAAATTACCGTGGTTGAAGCCGAGCATATTGTCGCGCCTGGCGAGCTTGACCCTAATCATATTCACACCCCAGGCATTTATGTTGATAGGGTTATTCAAGCCAGTTTTGAAAAACGCATAGAACAGCGCACCATCAAAGCAATCACAGAGTAAAGGAGGCAGCATGGCATTATCCAGAGAGCAACTGGCACAAAGGGTTGCCCAAGAATTACACGATGGTTTTTATGTGAATCTCGGCATAGGTATTCCCACCTTAGTGGCCAACTATATTCCAGCAGATATGCAAGTAATGCTGCAATCTGAAAATGGCTTACTTGGCATGGGCGAATTCCCGACCGAAGAAACCCTAGATGCCGACTTAATCAATGCTGGCAAACAAACTGTGACGGCGGTGAAAGGTGCCTCATTTTTTTCATCCGCCGAAAGCTTTGCCATGATCCGCGGCGGGCATGTGGATTTAACCGTTTTGGGCGCCTTTGAAGTGGACGTTAATGGCTCAATTGCATCCTGGATGATCCCAGGCAAGCTGATTAAAGGCATGGGCGGCGCTATGGATTTAGTGGCTGGCGCCGACAATATCATAGTCACCATGATGCACGCCGATAAGTACGGTAACTCTAAACTCTTGCCAGTATGCGAGTTACCGCTGACAGGGTTTGGCTGCATTAAACGAGTGGTGACTGACTTAGCCTTTATTGAAATTAAAGATGGGGCTTTTCATTTACTAGAGCGCGCCCCGGGTGTCAGCGTTGATGAAATTATCAGTAAAACCGCCGGTAAATTGATAGTGCCAGACCATGTACCAGAAATGCAGTTTAATTAAGCCAACGCGCGATTAGTGCATCACTGAATAGATTCAGCCATTAATGACATTCGGATAAATTAGCCCCATTCATTATCAAAAGAGTTAGTGTGACTCAATACTTGCGCTAACTCTTTTTTATCCGCTGGCGGCGAGAATCAGCACTATCGATATTCCCCTACCACAGTAAAGGCCAGCCTTGTGGCAATCATACCCACTTATTCCGCTTTTTATTCCAATGTTCATATTGATTTAGCACCTGCTGACTACTTACTTTGGCATAAGGTTTTAAATCTTCCCCCTGTGTCAGGATTGTTGTCACCCTTAAATAATCATTATTTTTAAAGACAGGGTGCGGCAAAAGAGAACGATATGGCTCGGTATTCACCAGAACGTAAAGAGGCGATCCTTAAAAAATTATTACCGCCTCACAATTTAACGGTCGCAGAGGTTGCTCGGGAAGAAGGCATTGCGGTGCAAACCTTGTATCATTGGCGAGATATTGTCAGAAAAGAAGGTCGCCCCGTGCCAGGTAAAACATTAACAACTGATGACTGGTCAGCTGAAGCTAAGTTTGCGGTACTCATTGAAACAGCCCCGCTATCGGAAGCCGAGTTAAGTCAGTATTGCCGTGAAAAAGGCTTGTTTCGCGAACAAGTACAGCAGTGGAAACAGGATTGTTTAGCTGGTTTTCAAACCTCAGAAGTACAAACCAAAACCATTAAACAGCAGGCCAAGGCTGACAAAGCCGAAATCAAATCATTGCAACGAGAATTGCGCTACAAGGAGAAAGCGCTGGCTGAAGCTGCTGCGTTACTGGTGCTCAGAAAAAAGCTCAATGCGCTCTGGGGGGACGACAGCGAGGAGAGCTAACTCCCTTGCCTGAGCGCATAGAATTGATTGCCTTAATTCAAGAGGCGTATATCAATGGTGCTCGCCTTTACAAGGCTTGTGCTGAAACTGGACTCAGTAAACGCACTTATCGACGTTGGTATCGAGCAGGCCAAGTGCAAGCCGATTTAAGACCAATAGCGGCTCGACCAGAACCGGCAAATAAACTCGAAGCACATGAGCGACAACAGATATTAAGTGTGTGTAATCAAGAGGAGTATGCCAGCTTACCACCGTCGCAAATTGTGCCGACATTATTAGATAGCGGGATTTATATCGCCTCAGAATCAAGCTTTTACAGAGTGTTACATGCCAATAATCAACTTAATCATCGTGGTCGCACCCAGATTGCTGTTAATCGAAGTAAACCGTTAAGTTATCGGGCTGATGGGCCCAATCAAGTGTGGTCGTGGGACATCACTTATTTGGCTTCAACCGTCAAAGGCCAGTTTTATTATCTGTACATGTTTGAAGATATTTACAGTAGAAAAATAGTGGGTTACGAAGTTCACGAACAAGAATGCGGTGAGTACGCAGCCGCGCTAATCCAACGCTGCATGTTACGCGAGCAATGTTTTAATACGCCATTAGTGCTGCACTCTGATAATGGGGCGCCGATGAAGTCACTGACCATGAAAGCCAAGCTAGAAGAACTCGGTATTACGGCATCATTAAGTCGGCCGCGGGTGAGTAACGACAACCCCTTTTCAGAGTCGTTATTTAAAACCTTAAAATACCGACCACAGTGGCCAAAATCGGGTTTTAGCAGTTTAGCTGGCGCAAGAGAATGGGTTGAGAAGTTTGTGAAGTGGTACAACGATGAGCATAAACACAGCCAGCTCAATTTTGTCTCACCAGGACAACGTCATGCTCAGCTAGATAACGCGATTTTAGCCAAGCGTAAGGAAGTGCTTGAAGCGGCAAAGGCAAGAAGACCGACGCGCTGGTCTAAAGACGTGAGAAATTGTGAGGCGGTTGGAGCCGTGACCCTAAACCCAGATAAAGCACCAATAGAAGGCGTAATAAATGCAGCTTAATATTTAAGCAAAGAGTGACAACTATCTTGAAAAACACCGTCTTTAGCCGCTGTAATATTGGAAAAATAGCCATGCATGCACTAAAACTCCAATACTGCACGTTAAAAACTTGGACTAAATGGAGTTACGTATGCTTTCAGGGTTGAAACTGGGTCAACAATTGTCGATGTCCTACCTCACCATCATAGCGCTCATGCTAGTTATATCTACTGCTGGGTATATTGGCTTATCCAATACCTATGAGAATTTTATGACTTATCGCGCGCTAGCCAAAGATTCAAACGATGCCAGTGTGGTGCAATATGAAGTATTAAATACTCGCCTCACAGTATTAAATTACTTAAAAAATAATGACGCTGCCTTAATTGATGATGTTAAAAATAACACTACCTCCATTAAAGCCAACTTAGACAAATTACTGTCCAATGAAGATGATGCCATTCGCCTTAAAGAATTGCAGGAATCACTGAAATTAATTGATGAGTACCAACTCGAATTCGATCACACTGTCACTGACACCAACAAACGCCAAACTCTGATGTCTGAAAAGCTCGACGTGTATGGTTTTAGTATGCGGACCATAATATCCAAAATTATGACCGACAGCCAAGGCTCAGAATATGCGAATCCCATTCTCGCGGCGCAGGTGCAAGAAAAACTATTATTAGGCCGTTTATACGCAACCAAATTTATTCTTAGTAATAGCGATAAAGATTTAGAGCGCGCCAAAACTGAACTGGCCGCCACGTTAGAGTTATTTACTAGCCTAAAACGCTCCCTTGGCCCTAGCATAGTTAATAATCAAGCCACTGAATTTGAACAGGCGCTCAAATTTTATGTAGAGAGCTTAAATCAACTGGCTGAAATTACTCGCTCACAAAACAAAGCCATTGTTGAAGGACTGGATACTATTGGCCCTAAAATTACTACCAATATCACAGATTTTAATAAGTCGATTAAAGACTCACGCGATACTTTAGGCCCTAAAGTGCAAGCCGATATTGAATCCATTATCAATATTGTATTAGTAGTCTCAGTCATTGCCGTTTTAGTCGGCAGTTTACTCAGCGTCTTAGTCACTAAGGCTATCCGTAAACCCATAGGCGGCGAGCCTGCGGATATTGAGCGTATTGCCCGTAACATAGCTGATGGTGACTTAACTCAAGCTTTTGATAGAAGCGGTGAGGCAACAGGGATTTATGGAGCTATGACAGCGGTCAGCACCAATTTACGCCAAATAGTGCAGCAGCTCAGTAGCTCATCATCGACCTTAGGGGCAACCTCCAGTAATTTAGTTAAAGTGACTGATGAAACCGTTAGTAACTCAGAATCCCAAGCGCGTCAATTAGAGCAAACCGCGGCGGCAATGCAGGAAATGACACACACGGTTCTTAATATTGCTAGAAATGCACAAAATGCTTCTGACGCTGCCACTGAAGCCGATGCTTGTTCGCACAAAGGCCAATCAGCATTAGAAGAAACCCGAACCAGTATTAATACCTTAGTGACTAACATCAGTGATGTGAGCAATATCATTGAAAACTTAGAGAAAGAAACTGAAAACGTTGGCAGTATTTTGGATGTGATTCGCGGCATTGCCGAGCAAACGAACCTGCTGGCATTAAACGCGGCCATTGAAGCGGCGAGAGCCGGCGAGCAAGGCCGCGGCTTTGCTGTGGTGGCCGATGAAGTACGTTCACTTGCCAGTCGCACCCAACAAAGCACTGAAGAAATTCAAACTTTAATCAGTCGCTTACAATCTGAATCTAAACGCTCGGTCGATTCAATGAAGCTAAGTGCAACCGAGGCTATTCGCACCTCAGAAAAAGCCAATGAAACCCATGAAGCCTTAATTGCCATTACTCAATCCGTCAGTAATATTCGTGATATGAACCATCAAATCGCGGTGGCGGCAGAGCAGCAAAATACCGTGGTAATAACCATTAACAAGAGCGTTGACCAAGTGAATACTTTAGCGAAAAGTACCTCAGAGGGCGCTAATTCAGTGTCGACCCAAGCCTCTGACTTGGCTAAAATCTCCAGCGATTTAAATTATATCGTGGCTAAGTTTAAGGTGGGGTAAACCGCTGCAGTTATTATTTAATGTCTAGAACGCCCGCGTTTTAGGCGCATAAAAAAACCACCGCGATAATCACTATCAAGGTGGTTTTTTATTAGTGTGCATTTTGTGAATGCACACTAAAAAACTACAGCATTAGACTTATGATTTCTTTTTACCTAAGCGCTGATTTCTATGCTTAGGATTGCTATTCGATTTTGGCTTAGCGCGGTGCGACCCAGGCGTTTGCGGAATTAAGGCTTGAATGGCTTCTTTTGAGCGTTCTGGCGATTTAGCCTTAGCTTTGGCCTTTTGCTGAGCCTGAATGTTCTTCTTATTGGGCGCGGCTTCTGATGACGAGCCTTTAGCCGCATCTAGCATAATGCGCAGCTCATCTTCACTTAAATCGCGCCATTCGCCCACAGGCAACCCTTTCATATCTACGTGCATAATGCGCACGCGCTCAAGCTTAGTCACTTCATAATTAAAGTATTCACACATGCGGCGAATTTGGCGGTTTAAGCCTTGCACTAAGGTGATTTTAAAACTTTGGGCCGAGAGTTTTTCAATCTTACATTTTTTAGTGATCACCCCAAGCATAGGCACGCCAGCACTCATGCCGGTAATCGCTTCATCGGTCAGCGGCTTATTCACGGTAACTAGGTATTCTTTTTCGTGCTTGTTACCAGCACGCAAAATTTTATTGACCAAATCACCGTTACTGGTCAAGAAAATCAAACCTTGTGAATCTTTATCTAAGCGGCCGATAGGGAAAATACGCTCACTGTGATTCACAAAATCAACGATATTATTCTTTTCACTGCCTTCAGTGGTACTCACAATGCCGACCGGCTTATTGAGCGCAATAAATACAAAGTCATCAGCATCACGCGGCTCAATTAACTGACCATTGACTTTGACCACATCGCCAAACTCGACCTGATCGCCCACAGTCGCGCGCTTGCCATTAATAAACACATTGCCCTGCTCGATATATCTATCTGCATCACGGCGTGAACAAATGCCACTTTCACTTATGTATTTATTTAATCGGGTGGATTGATTGCTTAACATACTCAGGATTCTAACTAACTAAAGAAGATGCGACAGATTAACTGTTTTTGGTGAAAATCGGAACTGCTGACACGGCAAATCTCAGCAGTTTTAGCCTTATGCTTTATAAGTGGCCTCACTCTATGGTTAAGTGACTTATCTCATCGCGTAAATCTATGACCTTACACACTTTCATTGGCGGCGCAGTCAAAGCCACTGCGCCCCATGACCAACCTACTCCAAAACCTGAGAGTAATAACTTAGTCGCCCCCGAGGTAAGCTGCTGACTTAGGCTTAAGCATAAGGCCAATGGGATGGAGGCGGAGCTGGTGTTACCCACCTCCCCCATGGAGATAATTAACTGCTGTGGCTGTAAGCCTAACTTATCCCCTAAGCGCTTTAGCATCATTTCATTGGCTTGGTGCATCACGCAGTAATCTACATCCTTAATTTGCCAGTCCTTTGCCGCCAAGCATGCATGGATAGAGGCTGGCACTTCGCGCAAGGTAAATACAAAAACCTGCATGCCATCCATAAATAATTCAGGCGCGTTGCCCGGGCTGCGCGCGCCGCCATGGGGCTGAATTAAATACGGCGCGCCCGCGCCATCACTGCCAAAAGAAAACACCATGCCATCACAATCGTCAGACTTTTCAATGGCAATGGCGCTAACGGCATCGCCAAATAAGGTGGCCACGGCGCGATTAGTCTCGCTATATTGATGACTAGTAGTATCGCCAACCACCAGCAAGGCCTTGCCTTTAGTTAATCCGTTCAGTAACTGCGACACTTGCCACAAGCCATGGACAAAGCCAGAACAGCCCAAATTCACATCAAAGGCGATAGTCGCCTTTGATAAACCTAATTTGTGTTGCAACTGAATGGCATTGCCTGGCAGCGGGAAATCAGGGGTTTGAGTGACAAACACTAACAAGGCGATGTCATCCACATGCCATTGCAACTCATCCATTAATGATTGGCATGCCTTAATGCCAAGATCTAATGCCGTTTGCTGAGGCGCGGCAACACGGCGCGCATGTATGCCAGTGGACGCGACTATGCGCGCCATTTCTTGCGCTGCACTCTCAGAGGATGAGTCAATATTTATGCACGAAAGTGGGGGTAAGACTGAGACAATCCCTGAGATAGCTATGTTATTAATTCTAGTAGTGGCCATTTCTATCCCTGAATTTTTCACTATATAGCAAAAGGTTAGTGCACTTTTGCCGAAAGCATGAGACTTTCAAGCTATATTATTCACTGTTATAGTTAAAACCAACTTTATTCGATTATTCAGTAGGGTTATTTATGGAAGCTGTCATTCGTTCAGTCAAAATTGCAGGGATGCAAGGTGCGGTTCCTCCTCATAGACACTCATTTGTGGAGACGCCAGGGCTATTTACCCAAGAAGAAGCGGATAAGATTTATGCCAGCACCGGCATACATAGTCGACGCATTCTCCCCAAACATTTATGCGCGTCAGATATGTGCATAGCCGCAGCCCAAACCTTACTGAAACGCTTAGACTGGGATCCAAGCTCAGTTGACGTGTTAATTTATGTCTCCCAAGATGCTGACTACGCCCTGCCCGCCACCGCTTGTTTAATGCAACACAGATTAGGCTTACCCCAAAGCGCAGCGTGTTTAGACGTGAGTTTAGGCTGCTCTGGCTTTGTCTATGCCACTTGGATAGCCAGCCAATTATTAAATAGCTCCAGCGGTCAGCGCGCCTTAGTGTTATGTGGTGATACTTCTAGTCGTCACTTATTGCCCGATGACAGAGGCACCTTGCCATTGTTTGGCGATGCAGGTGTCGCCACCGCCTTGCAATATGATGAAAACTGGCCAAATTCCTATGCCGTATTTGGCACAGATGGCACAGGTGGACAGCATATCGCAGTGAAAGCAGGCGGACGCCGAGTACCCAATATGCCTGAGCTCGAGCCGCGCTCGAAAGAAGAAGAGCTGCAACTCTATCAAGACTCAAGATTATCTTTAAATGGCGCGGCGGTGTTCTCTTTCACCCTCAAGGTAGTACCTAAGTTAATTAAAGACACTTTAGCCTTGGCCAAGATTGAAGCCGATAGCTTAGATATGGTGGTCATGCATCAAGCGAATCAATTTATTCTTGAGCACTTACGTAAAAAAGCTCAAGTGCCAGCAGACAAATATCTAATAGATATGAAGGATTTTGGTAACACTTCGAGTGCATCTGTGCCGCTGGCTATTTGTCATAAGTTAACTGACTTTTTTAGCCATGGTACTCATAAAGTCATGCTCGGCGGTTTTGGGGTCGGTTGGTCATGGGGCGCTATCATCACAGATATCGGCCCCATAGTTGCGCCTGAAATCATTGAAATTCAGGATGATTTTGAACCGTTAGCCCTAATACAGCAGTAACCTAACGCAACAGTAAGCATTAGAACTGCAGTAAGCATTAGAACTGCAGTAAGTATTAGAACTGCAGTAAGTAAGGGTTCCGCTGCCAATATGGATGTGCAGTAAACATTAATGCAGCGGTGAACAGGAGTTCCGCCATCATCATGGATTTGAGTAATAAATGCTATCTAGTGACAGGCGCAGCCATAGATTCAGATATTGGGCTCGCCATCTGTCAAAAGCTCGATGCTTGCGGCGCCCGCTTAATTTTAGTGGGGCGGCGTGAGCAAACCTTGATTGATACCGCCGCAACGCTTAACGGCCAACATGTTATCGCCCCGTTTGATTTAACTAAGCTTGATGATATTGCGCCTTGGGCCAAAAACTTAGTCTCTGAATATGGCGCCATCGATGGTCTAGTTCATAGCGCAAGCTTTCAAGGTTATAGCCCGCTTAGAGGGATTTGCGCGACACAAATCCATCAATACTTTGATGTCAATTTCTCAGCGGCAGTCCTACTTACCGCCGCCTTTTCTAAAGCTAAACATTTTAATGCGGATGCCAGCTTTGTATTTATCGGCTCAGCGGCAGGTCAGCGCGGCTTAAAGGCGCGCACCTTATATGCAGCCTCAAAAGCGGCGTTAGCCTCTATGGTGCAATCCGCCGCATTGGAGCTTGCCAGTAAACATATAAGAGTCAACTGCGTGGCGCCCGCCATCGTCAGTGGCGCCAAGGCTGAACTGCAATTTGCAACCTTAGGTGAGCAGCAAAGTCAGCTACTTAAAAACGCGCATCCCTTAGGGCTTAGCACACCGTTAGATGTGGCCAATAGCGTGTACTTTTTACTCAGTGATTTAAGTCGCAATACCACAGGTATTACCTTGGCCGTGGATGGGGGCTTTCTTGCCGGCTAAAGCGCACATTGCATTTTACGCCAATAATTCTCATCTTATTGGCGCAGGCCATATCATGCGTTTATATGCCCTTGCTGAAGTGGCAGCCATTTATTTTGATGTAACCTTCCTTTATAAAACTTGCTCAGAAGCCCTGCTTAACAAACTCAAGCAAGCCAATTTCACCACAGTGCAAATTGATGCCCCCATTAATCATCAGCAACTCCAGCGCTTAGGTTTTAGTGCTCTCTTTATCGATGATTACGCTTTAACCTTGGCTGAATGGCAGCAATTGCGCTTATTAGACACTTACTTAGTTAAACTTGATGATGCCCTTGATAACGCGCCGATCCTGGCCGATTTAATCATTAACCCCGCGCCTAACTGCAGCGCCGCCTATTATCAAGCGTTAGCGCCCAAGGCGCAGCTTTGCCTTGGGCCAACATTCACTTATCTCAGGCAAGAGTTTGCACAAACTCACTATCAGATGATTGCACAGCGCCCGAATATATTGATTAGCTTAGGCGGCACCGACACTAAATCTCTGGCACTGCCTTTAGTGACTGCCTTAATGGCGGCCTTACCTGACGTGCAGATGCAGCTTTTATTAGGTAAGACCCATCAAGACCAAGCAGCGCTCACGACACTGGCCAAACATAAGCCTAACCTAAGCCTAATATGCGACCCGCCATCAGTCGCTGCCATCATGATGCAATCTGGTTTAGCGATTTCAGCCGCAGGCGGCACCTTAGGTGAATTAGCCAGCCAAGGTGTGCCCACCTTGGCGTTAGTCACTGTGGATAATCAAGTGGCCGCCATGACCTCCCCGCTTAATAACACTTGGTATCGCGCCATTGATGTCCGTACTTTTGTGTCTAGTGGCTTTGATGCCAATGGCTTTAATACGAGTGGCTTCCATTCCCCAGTCACTCAAGTCCCCCCCCCTGGCTCAATCAGCCAATCGGCCATTAATCACGATTTATTGAATGTTATCAACGCCGAAGCACTTAGTCTTTGGCATAAAAAATGCTTGAGACAAACTATGAGTGATATTGCACGTCAATTGATTGACAGCCAAGGTTGTCAGCGGGTCATCAATCAATTATGTGTCGACTTACAGCAGAGACGGAACCGACATGATAGCAATCCAAGGCCTTCATCCAACACACTACTATGACGACACATACTATCGTCTTGAATTGACTCAAGTGTTTGAGAATAACTGGATATTTGTTGGTTTTAGCGATGAGTTAGCCAAGCATAATGACTTTATCACCGTAAAAATCGGCAATACCCCAGTGGTAGTGCAAAACTTTAACGGCCAAATCAGCGCATTACTCAATGTCTGCAGCCACCGCCGCGCGAGCTTGCAAACTGGTCGCGGCAACCGCCCATTAGTTTGCCCCTATCATTGCTGGAGCTATAAAAGTGATGGCGCGTTAGCTGGCGTGCCGCAAAACCGCACTGATTTTGGCTTAGATGACGCCGCCAAAAAACAGTTAGCCTTAAGACAGTTTAATGTCGAGTATTGCGGCGCCATGGTGTTTGTGCGCGTGGCCAAAACTGGCCCGAGCTTGTCAGACTATTTAGGCCCTTATTACTACATTCTTAGCCGCATTTCAGCGGATTTTAGTGACCCTGTCCATACCGGCAATTATCACTGGCGCACCAACTGGAAGATTGCCTGCGAAACGGTATTAGAGGTGTATCACGTCGCAGGCACTCATCCCGACACTTTTGCCAAATTTGCTAAAGCAGAATGTGACATTGAGTATTTTAATGGCCACACCACAGGCAATACGCCGCTGCAAGACACACCTAAAAAATGGTGGGCTGGCGCACGCAAACATTTAAAACTGGCGCAAAGTGAAGAATTTACTGAATACAACCACTTCTTTATTTACCCCAATTTAGC
Organism: Shewanella sp. SNU WT4; assembly: GCF_006494715.1. Classification (NCBI taxonomy): domain Bacteria; kingdom Pseudomonadati; phylum Pseudomonadota; class Gammaproteobacteria; order Alteromonadales; family Shewanellaceae; genus Shewanella; species Shewanella sp. SNU WT4. The sequence continues at coordinate 1,628,007 of NZ_CP041151.1, read as the reverse complement.
CATAGGACTCACCAATGGCTCGTTAATGTCAGTGCAAACTTACGATCCCTTATCCCCCATCGAGTCACAGCTTAATTTTGAGCTGCGCATGATGAAACGACTCGATGGCAGTGAGACCAGTCAAGCCGTAAAAGTGGCGATAAACGCCAACTTTACCAGCTTCAATCACACCATTTTAGAAGAAGACAGATTGGTGGCTGAATCATGCCAAGCCAATATGCCAAGCATCACCCCCCCAGGGTTATTGGGTCAATGCGAAGACAGAATTCGCCACTTTCACAATGCGTGGCACCTTGATATGACAGCAAGCGCTAAGGAGTCGATTAAGGATGACACCAAGGGAGAAATGACCCATGTTTAGCCAAACTATCACTATCAATGGCCGCACTATCGGCCGCCAATGCCCTCCTTATGTAATTGCTGAGCTTTCTGGTAATCACAAAGGTAGCTTATCCCAAGCATTGGCCATGATAGATGCCGCCGCCGCAACGGGGGTTGATGCCATCAAGATTCAAACCTATAGCGCTGATACTATTACCCTCAATCACGATAGCGCGGATTTTCAGTTAACTGGCGGGCTCTGGGCGGGGCGCACCCTGTATGATTTATATCAAGAGGCGCACACCCCCTGGGAGTGGCACGAGCCCTTATTTCAGCGCGCCAAAATGCATAATATCACCCTGTTTTCATCGCCATTTGATGCCAGTGCCATTGCCTTGCTTGAATCTCTTGATTGCCCAGCCTATAAAATTGCCTCTTTTGAAATCAATGATATTGGTTTAATTACTGCGGCGGCCAAAACCGGTAAGCCCATCATAATGTCAACCGGCCTTGCGACCTTGGCCGAAATTGAGGAGGCAGTGAATGCCGTGGCAGACGCTGGCGGCACCCAATTAGCCTTATTGCATTGCATTAGCGGTTACCCGACCCCAATTGCAGATTGTAATTTACGCACCATCACTGATTTGTGCCAACGTTTTGACTTTCCTATAGGTTTAAGCGATCACACCATTGAAAGCACTGTGGCTATTACTGCGGTTGCCCTTGGCGCCAGCCTCATTGAAAAGCATTTCACCTTAGATAAGAGTGATGGTTCAGTGGATGCCGCCTTTTCATTAGAGCCGACAGCTTTCATTGAATTAACCCGTGACACCAATAAAGCCTTTAAGGCGTTGGGCCAAGCAGGCTATGACATTAAGCCGAGTGAAATCGGCGGCCGCGATTTTAGGCGCTCACTGTACATCAGCCAAACGATTAGCAAAGGCCAAGTGTTTACCCCAGATAATGTCCGTTCAGTAAGACCCGCCCACGGCCTGCACACCCGCTATTTGCCGCAAGTTCTTGGGCAAATAGCCAGCCAAGATATCGCCTTTGGTGAGCCGCTGCGTGAAGAGCATTTATCCATAGCTCTCATAAGGAAGGCATAAATGCGAGTTATCTGCATCACACAAGCGCGCATGGGTTCAAGTCGTTTGCCGGGCAAGGTGCTTATGCCCATTGAACATATGCTCGCTGAACAAATGCTCACTGAATCAAAGCAAGCGCCAGTGTCTGAGCTAACACAGGCGCTACCTATGCTTGAATACCATATTCGCAGGGTTAAAGAGGCGCGCACGGTTGATTGCCATATTATTGCCACCAGCACGGCAGACATTGACAAGGCGATTGTGAACTATTGCCAAGCCCAGCAGCAGGCCTATTTTTGCGGTGATGAGCACAATGTATTAAGTCGGTTTTATGAGGCAGCATTACAAGCCAACGCCCAGCCAAGCGACATTATTATTCGCTTAACCGCTGACTGCCCGCTGATTTGCCCAAGTTTAATTGATGAAGCGGTTATCAAGCATCAGCAAGGCTCGCCTCATCAATACACTCATGTCAGCCTCAATTACTTTCCCCGCGGCTTTGATGTCGAAGTGTTTAGCATGGCGAGTTTAACCCGCGCTTATAAAGAGGCTACAAGCTGCGCCGAGCGCGAGCATGTGACCTTATTTTTATACTCTGAGCCCAATGCGCTTATCGCCAGCATTGAAACAGGTAACCGCCAATGGCAAGAATTTAGGCTGTGCGTGGATGAGATTGCCGATTTTCATTTGGTAGAGCAAGTGATTAAGGCGTTAGGACCAAATTGGCTCAGCGCCACCCCAGCTGAAATTTGCCAAGTGCTGATAGATAAGCCTGAGCTTGCCAAACTCAATGCCCAAGTGGTGCAGCGCGCGGCGCATTAGGTTAAACAATAACGCGCCTTGGTCGATAGAGTCTTATCGGCAGCTAGGTAAACACGAACAACTTAGACGCTAAACCCCTGACCCACACTAACGAAAGGTGAACCCTATGAACAAACAAGAATTCTTAAACAATCTAGAAGAAATCCTCGAGCTTAATCCAGGCGAGCTTAAAGGCAATGAAGTGTTAATGGATATCGAACAATGGGATTCCTTGGCCTTTTTAAGCGTGATTGCCATGGCCGATGAGCATTTTGACATCATTATTCAAGGCGATAAATTAGAGAGTATTACCACAGTGGCAGATTTACTGGCGCTAGTGGATGAACATTTGGCCGCTTAATGGAGCGCAGGTAGCAATACTATGAGCATTCAGCCGATGGACTTTAGCGGTAAGCGCGTGCTGGTTACTGGCGCATCCTCTGGCATAGGCCGGGCGTGCGCCGTGTTATTAGCCGAGCTTGGCGCTAAGGTCATACTCAATGGGCGCAACATCCAAACTTTGCAACATACTGCCGAAAGCTTAGTGGGCGGCGGCCATGTGTGCGCCCCCTTTGATATGACAGATACCGATAAATTATGTGACTGGATTAAGACCTTAACCGCTGAACATGGTTATCTCGATGGCTTTGTGCATTGTGCTGGCGTGCAAGTCACTAAGCCCATACGTCTGTTTGATCAAGCGTTTTTTGATGACACTATGCACGTCAATTTAGCCAGTGCCATGGCCATCACTCAAGGCTTTAGGCTCAAACGCGATCGCACTAAACAAGGCGCCATCGTCTTTGTGGCCTCCATTGCTGGCCTCATAGGTCAAACCGGCAATACAGTGTATGGCGCGAGTAAAGCAGGATTAATGTCATTAACTCGCGGCCTATCGATGGAATTACTGCGAGACAATATTCGCGTTAATTGCGTTGCCCCCGCACTGGTGGCCACCGACATGGCCGAGCGCACTAAGGCCAGTATGACCGAGGCGCAGTTTCAACATATGGTCAATCAGCACCCGATGGGATTAGGTCAACCCGAAGACGTGGCCAATGCCGTGGCGTTTTTACTGAGTGACGCCGCCAAATGGATCAATGCCGTGACGTTACCCGTTGAAGGTGGCTATTTAGCCAACTAAGAGGCCAAACATGCCCTTACATTTTAAACGAGTGGATATTGACGATGCCGCGCTACTGCTTAAATGGCGCACGTCACCTGAGATCAGTAAGCACATGTTTACCGACCTTGAGCAGCCATCGTTAGCTAAGCAGCAAGCTTGGATTGCATCGCTAGCCGGGCGCAAGGATTATCGCGGTTATATGATCCAAGATGATGATATTCCTATTGGTTTCTTATGCTTTAGCGATATTGATGTTACTCATCAGCGCTGTAGTACTGGCTCTTACATTTATGAGCGCGAGCCTAGGCTCAAATACGGCGCGACTATGCACACTTATATCTGTAACTATGTTTTTCATCAGCTAAAGCTGAATAAAATTGTCAACTATGTGCTTGATGCTAACGACAAAGTGGTAAAGCTCCAAACTTTACATAAAACGCGATTAGTGGGGCATCTTAAGCAGCACATAGTTAAAAATGGTCAGTTTTTGGATGTCCATGTGTTTGAGCAACTAAAACAAGATTGGCTGACGCAAAAACAGCACTTTAATCTAGATAAAATAGCCGCCGCATTTAATGATTGGGATAATGCATGAGTAACTTTGAAGCCATCATCTTGAATGAAACTAAGCAGATAATTGAAAGCAAAGGCGAAACCTGCCCGGAACTGCAACTCCATTTGGCATTCTTAGCCGATTTACCTATGGATTCACTGGATCTTGCCACCTTAATTGTGAGTGTCGAACTCGCCACCGGCGTTGACCCATTTAGAGACGGTTTTAAGTCGTTTCATAGCCTATCTGACTTAATTGCGCTCTATCAAGGCGCTGCTGCCTAATGTTCGCTATCACGACCAGCATACAAAGAAGCATGGCAAGCCTGCTTAGTAGCGACAGTCAATTTGCCTTGATTGAAAATGGCCAGCGTTTTTATGCCCATGATTTCAATCCTGATAATTTGCAACTGCATAGCGTTAGTGCTGATGATCTTGGTGCTGACGAGCACTGTCTATGCCATGTGGATATAACCACAACCTATATAGCGCTGGCGCCTAGTGGCATTGCCGTTGGCGTTGGCTCATTAGCAAAACCAAGATGTTCAACACCAGTAAGCTCAACTGCAAGCACAACACCAATAGTGGCGCTGATGATCCAAGCGATGCACTACGCTGAATCAAACAATATTCCGCTGATTTTAAATCGAACTCAGCAAGCACTCGATATTCATTCTGTGCCTAAGCATTTTGCTATTGGTCTGCTGACGTCCGGCACCACAGGCCAGCCCAAGTTAGTGTTTCACGCCTTAGCAAAATTGCTACCTAGCGAGCGCCCTCATCCCCAAAATGACAGTCAAAGCCACAGCGCGGCTAACTTAATACACGCTAAGTTAATACAAGCTAAGCCAATAGCACCAAAGCCAGCAAATACTTGGCTACTGTGTTATCACCCTATGAGTTACGCGGGCTTACAAGTAATTTTGCAAGCCATAGTGAGTGAAGACACCTTAGTTGCCGCCCTTGATGCTAGCCTGCAAGCGAAAGCGCACCTCGCGCATGTACATAACATCAATGCGATTAGCGCCACCCCATCTATGCTGCGCGCCCTACTATTAAGCTGGCAAACATACCTGCCGCCATTAACTATCATTACCTTAGGCGGCGAAATTGCCGATCAGCGCACCTTAGATACTATCAATAACGTCTATCCCAACGCACAAATTCGCCATATTTACGCCACGACTGAAGCCGGAGTGGTTTTTACCGTAAAGGATAGGCGCGCAGGTTTTCCGCGCGCTTGGCTGGAAAACGCGGCTAATGCCAGTGCTACTTGTGATAACAGCAATGGCGCCACTCATGGCTGGCAATTAATCGCAGGCTCAACCTTAAGATTAACTAAGGGCCAAGTTGAGATAGATACAGGTGACTGTATCGACATCAGCCAAGACAGAGTTTTGTTTACTGGCCGCATAGATAATCTTGTGAATGTCGGCGGCGTCAAAGTCAATCTTGAAGCGCTCGAGCGCCAAATCATGCAGCTGCCTGAGATTAGCGATGCCAGAGTCTACGCCAAAGCAAACCCCATCACAGGCGCATTAGTGTGTGTTGAATTATGTGCATTTAACCAAACCCTTGCCGCTAAGGCGCTTAACGAGCTCTGCTTACAACTTGAACCTGCCGCAAGACCGAGAATCATCACCTTTAGCGATAACATCAGCTTATCTAGCGCAGGCAAAAAACAGAGGTTTTTGCAATGAAACATATTATTGTCACTGGTGGCAGCCGCGGCCTAGGGCTTGGCATAGTCACCCATTTGCTCTACCAAGGTTATAAAGTCTCTTGTTGCAGCCGCACCAAAACCGCAGCCATAAGCAGTTTAGAGCTAGAACACCCAGATTTTAAATGGTTTGAATGTAACGTTGGCAATGCCGAGCAAACCACAGCTTTTGTGAATAATGCTTGTCAGTGGGCAAGCGATGCGCCCTTGTGGGCCTTAATTAATAATGCCGGAATTGCCAAAGAAGGCGTACTGGCTACTTTTCCCAATATCGACACCGACGCCTTACTGCAAGTTAACTTAAATGGCGCCATCTATTTTGCCAGAGAAGCGCTGCGGGTATTTTTGCGGCAAAACAGTGGCGGCAGGATAATTAATATCAGCTCGATTATCGGTAGCCGAGGTTACACCGGCCTTGCGGCTTATTCAGCCTCAAAAGCTGGCCTTGATGGCCTAACGCGGGCGCTGGCACGAGAAAATGGGCGGCGCAAGATCACGGTTAATTCCATTGCCCCTGGCTATTTAGATACTGAAATGTCATCCCTCTTATCGGATAGCAAGCGCGAGCAAATAGTGCGGCGCACGCCGCTGCAACGCCTTGGCACAGTGCAAGATATTACGCCTGCCATAAGCTTTTTATTGTCTGATGGCGCGGCCTTTATTACCGGCCAAACCTTGACCATAGATGGCGGCATTACTAATTAAGGGAATATATGGCCACAGCTTCATGTCAACTGTGTAGTAAAGAGCGCTGGCAGACATTTTCCCACATAGCCTTTGGGTTATGGGATACCACTGAGCTTGAGCTCAAGCGCCAACACTCGCTATACCCTTTATCTCAATGCCAGCATTGTGGTCATGTGCAAGTGAGCGTTCAATATACTAACGACTTGTTTGCCAAGCTCTATTTTCATTCCGCCCAAGAAGCTGTGATGTGGCATGAATCCCTGATAGCAAGCCATGCCCCCTATCAAGAGATGATTAACTTTGCCTTATCAGGCTTAGATGACATAAATAACCTACTAGGTTTAACTCAGCAATCGCCTAAAACCGTGGTTGATTTTGGCTGCGGTGAAGGCAAATTGTTAGCGGCGACGCAAGCTGCACTGCCAGACAGTGAGTTAGTGGGCATAGATTTTAACGATAGATTTTCGCAAACCAATATTCGCTACCTTGCCTTTGATTTAAATAACCTTGAGCAGCTAACTTCTGATGCCTGGCCACAAGGCATAGATTTAGCCATGGCGTCGCACGTGTTAGAGCATGTGATTAATCCTGTGGAGTTTTTGCGCGGTATCAAGCAGCAACTTAGCCCCAAAGGCGCAATTTTTATAGAAGTGCCGGATTTTTCAGCGCCGCATCCGCTGCCATCCATAGGCATGAGTAATTTAGTTAACTTGCAGCATATTCATTACTTTAGTTTGGACTCCCTGCAATTTGCCGCCAAGCAAGCTGGCCTGCGCCTCATTAAACAGGCAAGAGTGATCACAGGTTATATTCCAAGGCTGCAAGTATTACTGCAAGCAGCCAACGACATCGCCTTGAATCATGACTCTACTCAACCTGAAAGCCATACAGTTAGCACAGTGAATGCTGTTAGTCATTATCAGCACCAATGCCAGCAATTGCGGGCACAATTGGCTGCCAAAGTGCGCGCGGCCATAACCCGTCATGGCAAGGCAGGATTATGGGGCATAGGCGCGGATTTTTATCTATTAATCAGTGAACATACGGATTTGCTTGAACTCATTGCTAGCCGCCAACTTGCCTTGTTTGATTACTCATTAGCAGGTAAGCACTATCATGGGCAAACCATAGCTTGCAGCAGTAAGTTAGCTAACGCCATTCACCCAACATTTCTGTGCCCGCTACTTGCTGAAACCCGAATAAAAATGCGAGCCATCAGCCAAGAGTGGCAACAAGTCGTCGACCCATTTTTCAAAGGAATCTAATCAATGAATAGTTTGCTGGCGACCACGCCGTGCCAATTATGTGGCCATCACGACTGGCAAATAATCGATACTTTATTCTCCGGAGTGTGGGACAAAAGTGCCACCGAACTCACGCGCCAAGCCATGGAGTTCCCTATTGGCGAATGCCAGCATTGCAGCCATGTGCAAATAGTCATTGCTTATAGCGATGGCATTTTCAAGATGCTCTATTTTTCCAGCACGCTAGAGCCTGATATGTGGTGTGATACGCCCCAAGGCGCTAAATCCCCCTATGAAGATATGGCGGAATTCTTTACGCCATATCTTAGCAAGTGCGCCCACATTGTCGATTTTGGTGCGGGGGCTGGCGCTACCTTACTTTATTTAGAAAAGCACTTTGCAGATAAGCAGCTGCAACTAGCCAGTGTTGATTTCCACCATCATATTAAGTCAAGCAGCATTGCTCATATCCGTGCCGACTTAAATCAGCTAGAAGAAATTAAACCTCATTTTGACCACCAGCCAATAAGCCTTGCCATTAGTACCCATGTGTTAGAACACATAATCAATCCAGTGGCTTATTTACGGCACCTTAGAGACTGCTTAGCTCCCGAGGGCCATATATTTATTGAAGTGCCAGATTGTAGCCCGGATGCTTATATTGCTGCGCTCGCTTATACCAATTTAGTGCACGCCCAGCATATTCATTACTACACCAAAGATTCGCTGCAAATAATGGCTGCTAGCGCAGGTTTAACGATAATTAAACAGCAACAAGTCACCACAGGTAATATTCCACGAATAATGCTGCTGCTTAAAAAATGTGACCATGGGCAGACAAACCAAATTAACCGCGTGAATCACAATGCCAGACTTGCCGTAGAGCAGCGCTTTATGGGATATCAAGCATGCCAACAAGCGCTCATTAACCAAGTTAAAGACCAGTTAGCGCAACAGCAGATAGTAGGTATATGGGGCATAGGGGGAGATTTTTACTTATGGCTTAAGCGCTATCCAGAAATGATTGCGGCGATTAAGCAGCAACAGATTTGTCTATTTGATTATGAATTAGCAGGCCACACCTTTCATGATCAAGTCATTTCATCCAGCGCTGAATTACAGCATTTCAAACACCCGGTATACATAGCGCCCATTTACGCCCCCACCCGAGAGAAAATGCACAATCTGGCGGCGCAGTGGCAACTCAGTAATATTCATCTGATTTAGGCAAACAGCGTAGAGCTAATACCACAACCCTATGTATTAAGACCTTAAGACATAGGGCTATGGTGATTTGTTTAAGGGCATTGATTATGCCCTAAGCTAACTCCACCTGATGAGTTAGCATGAAAGCTTCACATTGGGCTAAATCATAGGCTGAGTCGATTTCAAACCAAAAATCAGCAATGGCCATCACATGAATGTTAACGCCTTGGCTCAGTAATAAACTTAATAATGCCGTCATATCGAGTTTATTAATTTCAGTTGTAGTCAGCTTGGCAAGGCTAGCGCTAATTAATGCAAAACCTGCCACTGTTAGCTTAAATAAGCCCATAAATTGCCCTTGGACTTGCTCAATCGTACTCGCCTTTTGGCCAATATCCTGTAACAAGCCATCTGGGTTGAGCGAAAAACTTTCTGCATCATCAAGAGGATTATCAAAGCGTAATTGCCATTGCTGCAACCAATTAGGATCGTAGGCCACCACTATATCCCCGTCCGCTTGCGCTAACTGACCAATAACCCGCGAAGGATAAATGATATCTGAATAACTCACTATGCTGGTATCGGCTTGTAAAAATTCACGGCAACCTAATAAGGACGTCACCATATTCGATGTTTGCCAGTGCGGGTTATGAAATAACTGCGGAATATAGCGCGCTATCATGTCGCTCTTATAACCAGAGGCGGCGGCAATCTCATGTAAGCCCGCAGCTTTCATGGCCTGCAGTTGGCGCTCAAGCATACTAACGCCTAATACTGGGGTTAATCCTTTAGGTTGTGATGATGTAAGCTCCCCCAGGCGCGAGCCCCGTCCTGCCGCGAGTATTAATCCTTGCATACTGCACCTTGTGTCAAAAATTGATTGAATAATTGCAGATCTTGCTTGCGTTGCGGCATTAATCTTTCTGGGTGCCACATAATTGCCAACCAAGATAATTGCTTACCTTTTACCGCTTTTACCATGCCATTATCACCTGTCCCTATCACCTCAAATTCAGCAGGGATATTGATGCACTCAAATTGATGGTAACTATTTACCTTGATAACTTGTTGGCAGAATAATATTTGTTGCTGAGCACAGACTTGGCCTAGACATGGACGTAATTGCGCGCCTTTGTAAAGCAGCATAGCCTGCATCCCTCGGCACACACCGATAAGTGGATAGCCATGTTGCACACTCCAATCCATCACTAAGCGTTCAAGCTGACTGCGCGTATCGCTAGCATCTAGACTATATTCCCCGCCGCCAGTAAATATGGCCCCGCGGGCAATATCACTGCTTAGCATGGCGGTGGCAACATCTAGGTTATTCGGCAAATAAATAGGTAAAATTCCTGCTTGAATAAAAAATCCTGCCCATCTGTTATCTAAGGTGTCATGCACTTCCCCATACGCCTGAAGATTTGTCTGCATGACCACAAATACTGGCATCATTGAATCATTCTCACGCTGTTAGAAGCGCAATCTAGCTCAAGGAAATTAGCTTGTTTCCACAGGTTAAATTTATATTCACCAGCACCAATAACTGCCGGAATATTTAACTCAGCGGCACGAATCGCCATGTGGGAATTACATCCCCCAAACGCAGTGACAAATCCTTTCAGTTGATGAGTAAATATCCAATCGTAACCAGGGTCTGCGCTGGCAATTAATACTATTTTACCACTCAAATCCACGCCATCTTGGCAGGTTACTTGAGGAGCAATGACTTTTTGACGGGTAATAAAACTTGGCTCGCATTTAGACGTCATAAATTCATAGGCATTATGGGGAGAATCTATTAACGGTGGCAATTTCACCAATTCGGCATTGGCATAAAGCTGCTTACCAAGCTCAATGCTGTTTTTAATCACCTCATATTGCGAGTGACTGCCTGTCATCAATTGATTAATAATATTAGCATTGGTAAATGCCATGTCGTCGCGATTAAACCCATGAGATTGCCCGAGCAATGCTAAGCCCTCAATGGCATCACTTAAACTGCGGGTGAAGACGAATTTGGCATATTCTCGACCTTCAATTGCACACCTAATAAAGTGCAATAAGGAGTCAGCACTATGATTAATCCCATGGTCAATTAATATGGTATTGATTTTTTCATAAGTGCGCGCATCCAGCATTAAGCCGTGTTCTGTGGTGGCACTCGGCTGAGATTGTTGACTCGAGACAAAATACTTATCAAATGCCATATCATAACGCGGCGAGGTAATATCATAAGTGCCAGGCCGTAAATGGCCATATTCTTGTAAAAAATGATGTTTAGATAAACGCGACAAATCTGACTGCATAGTGCCGCTGACGGTAGTGAGCGATGCTAGAAACTTATCATATTCATCATGAGTCAGAATCGCTTCATCTCGCAAAGATTGTAGTAATTGCACCGCAATAAAGGCCGCACGCGCTAAGCCAGCAAAAGGTAAGGTGCCATAACGCTTACAATTTTCCAGCAGCCAATAAATTCTAGACACGGGATCAGTAAAGCCTTCAATGGTGGTTTTATGTAAAGATTTTAGCTTTTCAATGCGATGTAAATCTTGGATCCACAAACCGGTGCGAGGATCGATAATGCGATTAGTTAAACTGAGTAATTGCGATGATAATTCACCGCACTCGGCCTCTGAAAACCCAGCAGCAATCAGGGTTTGCATTTTTGCTTGAATCGATGGCGTATAACAAGAAAGCACTATATCGAATTCAACACTGTCATGGGCCTTAGGGTTATCTTTTAAACATTGTAGATAGTAATCAACCAATTTATGCCCAAGATTGGGACTTAAATCCTTCGGTAAAAATGAATTAAAACTCACCCTAACATCTATATAAGGCAAGCCTAAAAAATCTATCATCAGTGGGAAACTGCGTAAATTTTTATAGCCGTAATTATTGCGCTGATAAGCCCAAGTGCTGTCGGTAACTAAATCTTTATATAAACTTAAGGCTAAAGGCTTAGGGTACAGACCTATAATTTCAGCGGGATTCCAATCAGGCATAACCCCAAATACCGTGGTGCTGCCAAATAAGAATGGATGCGGTTTCATTAACATGGTTAATTTATTCGCAATACTATCCACCCGTGCCAGTGAATTATCGGCATCAACAGTGACAGGCATGCACAGTGGCCTGATTTGAAATAACCACACTTGGCCAGCATCATTAATGCCATATTCAATATCTAATCTGTCATGAGTAAATACTGTTATAAGTTCTTCAACCAAAGGCATCAGGGTTTTTAACAGTGGAATACTTGGGGGCACAGCATATTTTATAAAATAAGTATCCACCTCAGCCTTAGCGCCAGAGGTGACAGTATCAGTTTTACCTGAGGCATCATCGGCAATGACGACATAAGATGCACCAGTAGTCGGCTCCCTTGTAAAAATGACGCCACTATGCACTATGCCTGTGGCCATAGGCTGAATCAATACTTCTTCACTCGCCGCAAACCCTTGAGGGTAACTGGCAAAAACATCGACTATAGCTTGCTGCAACTGCTCGGGATTATCTATGTTTAATACGCTACTAAACATACCTGCCATTGAGCCATGATAACCATCTTCTTGACTGTAACTACTGCGAACCACTAATTTTTCAGCACCTAATATGCTAAATAGCTGCTTAAAATACTCAGTGGAACTGGCAGCAAATTGCTGATAGGAAATGATGATTAATGGCAATACTGCACCATGGTTCAAATTACCCTGCAACTGCGCTAACGTGCGTCCTTTACTCAAAAATGTCCATGATTTCACAATGCGATTCCTTGCAGAAAGATGAAATTAATAACTTAAAAAACGCTGCACAATGGCATCCACCACAGATGCTAACTCAGCGATATCAATATCATCGACCACGAGATCGGGCGACCGCGGAAACTCAGCATCTATGCCGCGGCCAACAATATGCTGGCTATCATTTTGGCTGTGATCATAGAGATTCTTTTGATTGCGTTGCTGCAAAATATCATCACCTGGGTTTACAAAAATTTCGACATAACCAGGTAAGTGTTCACGATTCCAGTTTTGTACTGCATGAAATAACGAGACAGTTGATACCACGACAATTAAGCCCTGTTTTGCCAGTAATTCAGCCATTCTTGCGTATTTCATCGCAAGTTCGAGGCGAGCATCACGCTTAAAGTCATAGTTACTAAATACGGCGCGTAAATCATCACCATCTAAATGAACAATATTGCTCTGCTCAAGCTTAAGACGCTTAACTAACGCCTTAGCTAAGGTCGTTTTACCTGCGCCAGGCAATCCAGTCACCCAAAATACCCTTTGCTTATCCATGTCTAATGAGCCTCAATATGATCGCGTAAATACCACCAATCAGGGTGGCGCTTATCTTGCAGAATATAATCAAAGTGCTGATATAAATAATCTTCAGAATGGCCTAAATTAAATATGCTGCTTTTGCAGAAATCTGTATGTGCAAGCGACTTATCAGTGCTAAGTAGCAACTCAGAGATAGTTTGATATAAATCATTCTCATTATTTACTAAGTGAGCAAATTTAGGTTTATCAAGAATAAACTGACATTGGTTATAGTCTTGAATCAAAGAGTGATGATCGCTAGAAAATAAAATAACAGGCCTACCCGTCAACAGTGCGAATGAAAAAGCCACAGATGAAGTATCTGAGATAATTAAGGCTGAGCGTGCAAAGCTTTCAAGATAACTTTGCTGACTCACATCAATTTCACATCGTGGGTGCTGCTCGCACCAAGCCAATAGCTCGGCAAAGGCCTGAGCTCGCGGATGACTCAAAGAATATTTAACTAATGCTAAATCTTCAGGATGGGGTCTAAATATTAATTTTTTATCAGAAAATCTGGCCAAAATTTCAGGTACGAACTGCAAGGCCGAAATAATGGAATAACAAGCATAGGTTTCATTACCAGCTGGCAATGATGATAAGGTGGGTGCATATAAAATGCTATCTACTGGCAATTGAGTCGCACAAACGTCATGGTATTGACGCATATTATTATCGTGCCTTGGGTAGCCCCCAGGAATTAACACAATATTATTTTCAAACTTATTCTGTAGACAAATGTCTTGATGCATTTTCATGCTAGCGCTGGAAGGCAAAAATACATAATGAGTTTGCGCTTGCTGTAAATGCTCGTAGGTTTGCTGATTAAACAGCAAGAAGTCATAAATCATATGACAAAAACTTAGTTTTTTAGTCTGCCTGGGGCTGCAAGGAAAGACATGGGCGGTAATGACGAGATCGAGTGAAGTCTCAGCATTCATGGCACTCTGGCCCATTAAAAACCTTGGCATAGTGCCCTGCAGATCCAGCTCTGAGTCACTTAACGTCACAGTATTATGATGCGCCGCTAACCAAGTTGGAATATGACCCAAGTGACCTAAGTACCCTCCCCCTCGTCCTAAACAGCAAATGCCTATTAGATGTTTTTTTTGGGCGCTTGAGCTTTCAAAAAATTGGTTACGTTCTATATAAAAAGAGGATTCAAGTTCCTTGACGCTTGATAACGGCTGAGCGAGTAGTTCAAGTAATTTATGGCGATTATGGGTAAACATATGCCCCAGCATAATACTATCTGAGTCATATTTAAGAGGCAGGCATTGCTCTTTTTTTACCCCTTGCTGCGCTAGCCTTGATATAGCCGCCAGTGCATATTCATCTATCGAAATCGCAATAAAAAATATCCCTAGAGGGCTTGGGATTGAGTGGGCTTTATAGACATTGCGTTCAAGTAAAAGCGATGACGCAAACTCGTCAATAAATTCAAATTCGAGCTGATTGTCAATCAAGACATTAGCAAGCTTAATCGCAAATGAGCCGCCACCAACAATATAGATAGGCGTATTTAGACCATAATTAACCTCATTGGCGAGGCTAGTAATATTTGTCAGTGGACTCATTTGCCTATCACCTATTATTTAAGTTGGGCCATCCAAATATTGGTTGAATAGGGAATAGAGATAGATTCTTTCTTTAGCCCGAGTAAGAATTTTGAAATGGCATCAATGACCACAGGGAATTTTGCCGCGGCTTGACGTTCTAAGGTTGCATGGGAACGCCAAGCTTCAATGCATTTCTCTACGGATTGTTGATGCACGACTTTGGCATCTAAGTGCACAACGGCGCCGAACAGGTTACTGGCTTCAATGATTTGGCTTTGATCTTCGCGGCGCGTGCCATAGCCGTATGAAGGAATAATGCCTGTAATAATCGATTCTATTTCAGCCTGAATAGGCTCCTTTAAATCCCTATGATTCCACATACAGGCAAACCAACCACCAGGCGTCAATAAACGGGCGGTTTCAGCTAATGCCTTAGGTCTGTCACACACGTTAAAAGAGCTACCAAAAGTCACCAAGGAAAACTGGGCAGAAGCTTGGCCGGTATTTTCGCCAGTGCCTTCATGCCACTTAATGTTACTGAATGATTCAGTGCGCTTGATACCGTTCGCGCGCATGGCATCATTAGGTTCGACGGCTGTCACTTGTAACTGCTTGGCTCCCAACATAAGTGTCAAATGTGCGACACCAGCCCCCACATCACAAACGCTATCATTGGTTTGTACTTGGCTAACGGCTAGCATGGCATCAATCGCGGCGGGTGAATAATCAGGGCGCTCTAAATATGCATTAGCCAAACTCGAATAATCCCATTCAGTTTTCATGATTTCTATCCTTTGTTGTGACAGTTATATTTTATTTAGCAATTATCAAGCCAATACCACCAATCAGGATGTTTCTTCCCAGATAACAGGTAATCAAGATTATCAAGAAGATATTGCATAGAAGTTCCGCGGTGATAAACCACTTGCTCACAAAACTTGACCCGCTCAATATCATCGGTTACCTCAAAGCACTGAGTTAACGCGTGAATTAAATCACTGACTGAATCAACGCAGTAACCAATTTTTTCTCTGTCATTTATGTAAGCAACATCTGGCATTAAGCGTTTTACTTGCGCTTGATCCGCTGAATAAAACACCACAGGTTGCTTAGTCGTTAATGCAAAAGAATAAGCAATCGCTGATGTATCTGTGATTAATACGGCAGCTTTAGCAAAGGTTTCTATATAATTAGATTGATTAGCATCGAGATGGCATCTAGGTTCGGTTTCACATAATGCCAGCAGTTGTCTAAAAGCATTTGTCCGCAGAGTCTGAACGCCTTGTTTGATTATCGAGAGATCATCGGGATGTGGCCTGAAAATAATATGCTTATCGGGAAATGCCGCTAAAATTGCTGGGATAAAATCGAGGGCATCAAAAATTGAATAAGTATATTTAGTTTCAGCGGATGTCATTAGCGCCGATAAGGTCGGGGCGTATATCCGTCATTCCGCACCTAATTTTCGATTTAAAAAAACTTGACGGCGATCGGCCATTCTGATCTATTACTACTTTTTGCAGGTAGATCATTATGCCCACTCCCGCTATCGCTATTCGTAACCTCGACCACCTTGGTTTGGTGGCTGCACTTTGCCAAGAACTCGGCATTGCTCGCATGATTGATGCGGTGCTCCCCAAAACGCCGCCCTACAAAGTTTCACATGGTGAAGCGTTGGTGGCGATGATACTGAATGGTCTTGGCTTTCATAGTTCGACCTTGCACATGTTCCCGCAATTCTTTGCCAACAAGCCTGTAGAGCGTCTGATTGGCCCGGGGATCTGTGCCGATGACCTCAATGATGACGTGCTCGGCCGCTGCCTTGATGCCCTCTTTGAGGCCGATGTCAGCACGCTTTATCAGGTGATGGCGGAACAGGTCGTAGAGCGATTGGAGCTCAAAAGTACGGCAGTGCACCTCGATATCACCAGCTTCCACGTCGATGGCGCCTATGACCAAACCGATGGCGAAAAGCTCGGTAAGTTGCAATTGGTACGTGGCTATAGCCGCGACCATCGGCCCGAGCTGAACCAGGTTATCCTAGAACTTATCTGCGAAAATCAGGCCGGCCTGCCCATCTACATGCAGGCCTTGAGTGGTAATAGTAATGATACCAAGGCCTTTGCCCAGACCGTACGGCGCCACTTGAGCAGTCTCAAGGCCGCGCAGGAGAGTCGTTACCTGGTCGGCGATGCGGCGCTGTATTGCGCTGATACCTTGCAACTACTGGCTCAACAGCAACAGTTGTTCGTGACTCGAGTGCCTGTCACACTCAATGAGGCCAAGCGGGCCGTGGCAACCATTGGCACCCAGTCGCTGGTCGCGCTGGGCAATGGCTATCATGGCTGTTGGCAAAGCGCCAATTATGCCGACGTCGCGCAGCGTTGGTTGCTGGTGCGCAGCGAACAGGCTAGCCACCGTGAGCAGCAAACATTAGCCAAAAATCTACTTAAAGACAGCACGCGTGAGCTGAAAGCCTTCAACAAATTATGTGCCCAGCGTTTTGCCTGCGAGGCCGATGCGCAGGCTGAATTAGCCCGTTTTGCTGCCAGCTTAAATCTGCTGCAACTGGAAGCAGAGGTCGTGAGTGAACCTCTCTATGCTGGGCGCGGAAGGCCGCAAAAGGGTGAAGTGCCGGTGAGCTACCAATTTCACATCAAGGGGTTAGCCGCAAGTAGCTTGGCGCGGGTAGCAGAAGCGCGCAACCAGACAGGGGTGTTCATCCTCGCGACCAATGATCACAGTGAAACGCTCACCATGGTTGAGCTGTTGGCAATTTATAAAGCCCAGCAAAACGTCGAGCGTGGGTTTCGCTTTCTGAAAAGTCCCGAATTTTTAACCTCCTCGTTGTATCTTAAAAAACCGGAACGTATCGAAGCATTGCTGATGGTGATGACCAGTAGCCTGATGATTTATGCGGCGCTAGAGCACCGGATCCGGCAGGGTTTAGTAGAGCAGAATCGCAGTGTGGCGGACATGAAAAAGAAACCCACGCAAAAACCGACAGCGCGGTGGATTTTTTTACGCTTTGGCGGGGTACACGAATACCAGTTGGGAGAAGCGCCACCTCAAGTTACGGGACTCACGGTGGACCAACAGATCATTCTCGACGTGCTAGGCGAACGCTATCGACAAATTTATTCCTAAATCAGGTGCGGAATGTCGGGTATATAATCGCTTGTGAAGTGTTAGCCGTTAATTGTTCAGTCGTTGTCGCCTTTAATTGTTCTAACTGAGCAATGCTATTATCTAATCTAGGGTATCCGCCAGGAATCAATACCAGATTATTAGTTAAGCCATAATCACGACATATTTTTTTATGCAACTCCATACTAGGTTTAGAAGGTATAAATAAATAATGGGTCTGGGGCTGCGCCATGACACGGGCGACTAAATCTTTATACACTAAAAAATCATATGCCATATGCATCATGGTGAGTTTAGGAATATGAGCTGGCGAACACTCAAAAAAGTGTGGATTAATCACCAGATCTGGCCAAGCACTCCCTAGCATACTGGGTTCACTCATAAAGTGATAAGCGTCAAGTGCACTCCAGTGAGGCGCTTGGTCACTAAACTCTCTAACCTTGTAATCCTTGGCAAGTATTTGCGGCAAATTTAAGACATGGGATCTAAAACCGCCGCCCTTGCCGTTATAATAGAAACCTATTTTTTTCAGCTGACTGTTATCCTCAGCTAACTCTTGATAACTTGCTGCGAAATAACATTGTTCAATATCTTGGAAATTACCCGATTGGGTTAAGATTAAATCAAGACATTTAGCACGATTGTCACTCAACATGTACTCTAATACATTCGCGGCAGTCTCATAATATAAAGCAAGAATGTTAGCTCTAGGTACCCCTGCCGTGCACAACCTATCGATGGCACGCTGCGCATATTCAGGCAAAGAAATGGCGATAATAAATTGGGCATTGACATTGGGTATGTCACAGGCCTTATAGACGGGTTTCCCCATCAAAGGACTGCTAGCCATTTCATCAATAAACTCAAAGTCTATATCAGCATCTAGCATTACTTTTGCAAGTTTTACTGCAAAAGTACCACCACCCACTATGTAGATAAAATTAAGCACGATAACATCCCTATTCATTGCAAATTCACTAAGCGCTGAAATTAGCCAACCAGCCAGTGATTTATTTACTTTTGCAGCTCTTTATCTTGGATAATTCTTGTTGACTTAACATATGGCTAAGAGAGTCGACAATGAATGTTTGCTCAAGCTCTGTTAACCCAGGAAATAAAGGCAAGGTTAAAATATGCTGATAAAATTGCTCTGCCTGTGGAAATTGACCAGCCCTGAAACCTAAATTCAGATAATAAGGTTGCAGATGCACAGGGAAATAATGCACATGCACTTGAATGCCAAGGGCGCGCATGTCATCAAACACCCGGCAGCGAATGGAACTATCGTCAAGACGCACAATTTGCAGATGATAACTGCTAATGCTGCCATCAAGTGGCAATACGGGAGATAACGGCAGCGGCGCTAACAGGCTTTGATATTGCAGCGCCAGTTGATTACGTTTAGCCACAAATTCTGCTAAGCGAGATAACTGACTGATACCTAAAGCGGCTTGCAATTCTGTCATGCGGTAATTAAGCCCAAGACTATGCTGCTCATAATACCAATCACCTTCATCAGTCCTTAGCATGTCGCAGGCCTCTTTAGTGATGCCATGACTGCGCGCCATCATCATCTTTTTGGCTAAACGCTCATCCATAGTGGTGGCCACGCCGCCTTCAGCTGAGGTAATTATTTTCACCGGATGAAAACTAAAAATACAAATATCACTGTATTGGCAACGCCCTACCATAGCCTCTTGATAGCAGCCGCCTATGCCGTGGGACGCATCTTCAATAATGCTAATACCCAAAGGCTGAACTAATTGCGCAATGGCCTGCATGTCGCAACTGTGACCGGCTAAATGCACAGGAATAATGACTTTTGGCAGGCAGCCATTGGCTTCTGCCCATTTTAGTTTGTTAGCGAGTGCCACCGGGCACATATTACCGCTATTAATATCGATATCGACAAAATCTATCTTGGCGCCGCAATATAAGGCGCAGTTAGCCGACGCCACAAAAGTAATAGGGCTGGTCCACACTGTATCGCCCGCGTTAACACCTAAGGCTAAGCAGGCAATATGCAGCGCTGAGGTGGCGCTATTTACCGCCACCGCATAATTAGCGCCAGTAACTTGACATAACCCCGCTTCAAATTTGGGGACTTGCGGCCCTTGAGTTAAGTGGGATGAAGTTAATACCGCAAGTACAGCATCAATATCAGCCTGATTAATGTCTTGCTGGCCATAGGGGATCATTGGCCGCCATCCAGTGCCAATATTTCAGCAGTCGTTAAAAAATGGCTGTTATTACCAGAATGATATTCAAACCCCATAGGCACATCGCGCCCTCGCTCACCTAACTTATTTAGGCGGTAATTAATTTCTTTACCAAAGAACTTAATGCTTGGGGTAATGACATAATGATCGTCAAACTCTATGGTATGGTGAGAATCATCCCCTGGGCACATAATTTCATGCATTTTCTCCCCAGGACGAATACCGACGATTCGCTGCTCTAAACCCGCGCCATAAGCGGCAGCTAGATCAGTAATCCGCACCGATGGAATTTTAGGTACAAATATTTCGCCGCCTTGCATTCTGGCAAAGTTTTTTAATACAAAATCCACCCCATCTTGCAAGGTTATCCAAAAGCGGGTCATATCTTCATGGGTAATAGGTAAATAATTAGCGCCACTGGCAATATGCTGTTTAAAAAATGGCACCACGCTGCCACGACTACCCACCACATTGCCATAACGCACGGCGGCAAACCTAGGGCGAGTATCACCTACGGTATTATTGGCTGCCACAAATAATTTATCTGAGGCTAATTTAGTTGCCCCATAAAGATTAATGGGATTGGCCGCTTTATCCGTCGATAAGGCAATCACCTTTTCAACACCATTGGTAATCGCCGCCTGAATCACATTTTCCGCGCCGTTAATATTGGTTTTAATGCATTCCATTGGATTATATTCAGCCGCCGGCACTTGCTTTAATGCCGCCGCATGGATCACATAATCAACTCCTTTAAAGGCTTGAGTTAATCTATCGCGATCGCGCACATCGCCAATAAAATAGCGCATACAAGGCGCATTAAATTTTTGCTGCATTTCAAATTGCTTAAGTTCATCGCGCGAAAAAATAATTAACCGTTTTGGTGAATACTTTTCCAGAAGCATTTTGGTATACATGTGCCCGAACGAGCCTGTGCCACCAGTAATCAAAATTGATTTATTGTTAAACATAAAATTCAGCCTCTGGAATCGATATCAACCACACTAGGTTTGATTAACTATAGTTTGGCTATAGTGATGTGCTGATAAAACTAAAGCATAGAACATGCCAAAATGAAAACTCACTCGCAGTCAATTATTAGCAACGTGGGGATGATGAGGGAGTAATCTTTCAAGACCGAAAAATGATGTTAACCGTGAGAATTGGCGATAACAATTAAAAAGTAACGAGCGATATTAAATCGAGCGTTAGATTTAAATAAAAAGGCACGCAAGTTGCTATACCTATAACGTCATTTTTTTGACTCACACTAATAACTTTTGGAGCACAACATGACTTTGGCCAATCCTTTATTACAGCACTTCAGTATTAATGCCTTCGATGAAGTCTATTTAACGGCCGTCCAACGTCAACAATTTGAGCACCAAAGCGCTGCCAGTCAATACGCCAATAAATATACGCGGCTAATGAGCACCGATACCCTCTTTGTTATTTTGGGCACAGATTCTGGCTTGCTGGCGAACTACTTATTAACCCAAGGTCTAGCAAGCGGCAGTCGCTATATTTTTGTCGAGCATACTGACATTTTAGCCGTGCTCACCATAGATATTGAGCCGGAGTTGACCGACAAACTGCTGATCATTACCCCAGCGCAATTAGCCGATCATTTGAGTCAACACCAATACAGCATCTACATCGCCAAAAATCAGTTCGAGTTCATACAATCCTTAGGTTGCAGGGAATCGTATTTCAGTGACTATCTCGATTTAAAAAGTGATTGCCAACAAATTATCGAGCACACATTTTTTCAGCATGCGCAGCATCATAAACAAAGTAACTTTGTGGTGAAGCAATTTATAAATATGGCTGACAATGGCTACCCAGTGGCAAGATTGCGCCAACTGTTTCTAGGTAAAACCGCCATAGTGATTGGCGGCGGTCCATCACTTGATGAGTCAATAGCTTGGATCGCTGCCAATCAAGATAAATTGATTGTGATTGTGGTGTCGCGCGCCGTCGAGCAAATACATCAAGCGGGAATTCATATCGACATAGTGGTGACGGTTGACCCGCAAGACGTCAGCTTTTTAGTCAGTAAAGCCATGTTTAATTTGCCTAGCACTAGCATACTCATTCATAGCGATCATGCGGTAGAGTCCCTAGTAGGTCAGTGGCGTTATAGTCATTTTTATACCGGTTACCAATTGCCGTGGCAAACCGAAGATAACTTAGCCACCATAGGCCCCACAGTTACCAACACAGCGATTGGGCTTGCCGTTGAGCTTGGTTGCACTCAAGTATTACTGACCGGCGTCGATTTATGCCACTCAGCCCTTGGGGTTAGCCATGCCTCGGGTAGTTTTCATGGCTCATTAGGGCCAAAGCTTGATTTTATTGGTGAATGGGTCAGAACCTACTCAGGGCAATTGGCTGAAACTACGATTCAATTATTTAAAGCGATTAGCTCGTTAGAAGAGCAAGTTGCTACCATAAACAAGGCTCGCGTCATTAATTTAGCGTCCAGCGCCGCAAAGGTGGCAGGTATTTGTCATGTAACGCCAGAAAACATAGTGCTTAGCCCGATTGAAGATAAAGCCAAGCAATTAGCGCAAGTTGCCACTACGCCAAACATGTTAGATAAAGCCTCATTAATCGCCATAACACAGCAACTTAGCGCCGCGACTATTGATCTTAACGCCATCCAGAAACATGCCCAACAAGCATTGGCTATTTGTAATCACTTTCAAGACTCAAGCCATGCCAAGCTCGACAAGATTGAACATAAACTTAATAAGCGCTATCGCACCTTAATGCCATTTATTAAGTTTTATGGCTATCGCTATTTCAATGCGTTTTTAACAACTAGCGAATCAAGCCAATGGCAAATGGCAGATATTGCAGCGCGTCATCGCCTTTATTATCAGGCCATAGTGACCACAAGCGCAGATTTACTTGAGTTAATAACGCTCTCCCAAGCAAAACTATTCACTCGGATTTCTGAGCACAACCCTAATGCTGACTTAGCCAGTCTTTGTCAGGCATGGTTAAGTCAAAAGCAACCAGCTCGCTACCTCATTTGGCTGGCTAAGCACCCTGCCCGCGCCCAGCAATTAACAGATGGCGAGCAGCAGTTAATCGCTGATATGAACATGCACACCCAAGCAGCCTTTAGCCAAGATGTCGGGCGAAATGCGTCTGGTGCGCCGATTGCGCTTACTCTTAATCGCACTCCTGAGAAAATCCAGCACCTCTTTAAAACCGGCAATGCGGAAGGTTTGTATTTAGTCTATCAAGCGCTTGATTGGTATTTAGAAAAAGATGTGCGCGCCAAAAACCTGCAGGCTCGCGCACTGGCCTATTATTATGAACTGACGCAAGAATACACTAATGCCTTTGCGACATTAAGCGCCTTAGGTGACTCGCGCAGTGAAGTGGAAATCAAGCAACTGGTCATGATGGCCTTAAAAAGTCAGCAACTGCATGAAGCCGAAAAATACTTGTATCAGCTCCTTAGTTTCAGCGATTTATATTTGCCATTTTTAGCTAATGTACAAAAGCTCGCGGGAAATAATCAGCTAGCGCTTAACACCTATCTCGATTATTTGGATAAATACCCTGAGGATATAGTCACCTATATCAAGCTTGGCAACATGCTGGCGGAATTGGGCGAAATTCAAGGCGCGATTGATGTCTTTACTCACATATTAACTTTAATGCCAGAGCATCCTGTCGCCTTAAATGCCCTTTATGAGCTGCAAAACTACCAAGCTCAATTGGCTAGCGCGCAATAAGCCAAGGAAGCTGTAAGCCAAAGCACTGCAAACCAAAGCTCTGTGAGCAACAGGACTGTCAGCAGAGTGTAATCAAGCAGAGCGCTAAGCCTAAGCGCAATGAACTCAAGCTCAGACTTGGACACTCGCCTTCGCCTGCGTATAATAGCGAGTAATTTTTTGGCATCTTTGGCATCAAAGCCAAGGGCGCCGCAACTTTTGGAGCTTGGCTTGACTCATACTTATATCCCTTTGGATGAATACCCGCGCAAATGGATTTTTAACCACCATCAGCTGCCTGTGGATGAACAGGATAAAGCTTGGATCAAACCTCTGAGTCAAAAAAGTGCCATGCAGGTATGGCAACAGTTGATTAGCACCAAAAGTGTTAGTCCTGAGTTTTTTCATAAAGAAGATTGGCCGATGAAGCCAAAAACCTTCAAGGCGACCGATGAATGGCAATCTGTGTGGGATAGCGATGACAATAGCTTGCCGAGCATGCTGGCCGAATTTATTGAATGGCCAGATGATACCTTAGTGTACTTCTGTTATGAAAAGTACCAAGTGATTGAAACTAGATGGGATGTATTCGCCCGTCACTGGAAAAACTTCCTATTTTTTGATGACAGTCCACTCTTGGTCTCGCCATCATCAAAACAAGCCGTCATGTTTGAACAAAACGGTAATTATAAGATGGGCAGCCGCAGCTAGCTCATCAACTCCCAACAAGACTCAATAATAACAGAGGCGTTTATGAAGTCCCTCCTACCCTTTACTTTAGCCGCCAGTTTACTGGCATCTCCTATGGTTAACGCTATGGAAATTGCTGGTATCAAGCTTGCTGATCAAGTGCAAGTACAGCAAAGCGAATTGCAACTCAATGGCGCCGGTGTGCGCAGTAAGTTTTTCATGGATTTGTACGTTGGCAGCTTGTATTTAAGCGCGCCGGCTCATGACCTTGCATCTGTGTTAACTCAGCCCAATGTAATGATTAATCTTGATATTACTTCAGGCTTAATCAGCTCAGACAAAATGAAAGATGCCATCACCGAAGGCTTTGACTTAGCCACCGCCAACAACACTGCGCCGCTGCAAGCGCGCATTAATGAGTTTATGGGGTTATTCAGTGAAGCTATCACTCCTGGCGACCAATTCAGTTTCTTAGTGCAACCAGGTGTTGGCGTTAGCTGCTCTAAAAATGGCACTTTGCTTGCCACGATTAAGGGCGATGATTTCAGCCACGCATTACTGGCTATTTGGTTAGGCCAAGCGCCCGCACAAAAGAGCCTCAAACAAGCTATGTTAGGCGAATAAAGTTAACTAGGCTTGGGTGAGCTAAGGTTGGGGCTCTGATGTTGAGTGAACTTAGATTCTAAACACTTAGATTCAGGGCACACAGTTTCTCAGATAAATATGAAGCCCTAAATGAAGGCCAAACATATTAACGCCAACTTGGAACTACCCATAATTAACCTAATTTGACTGTCACAATAGGAGCCTAATGGCTCCTATTGTTTATTATGGTGGGGGATGAGCCGATTGCGCCCACTGAATCAGCGCATCAAAACCCATTAGGTTATCTAAACACTAAGGTTTACATCAAATACTTACACTATTGCACCATTAAAACTTCACTTCAAAGGCCAAGGCGCCGCCCGCTTGATTGCTAATGTCGAGTTTGACAGCCGGAACATTAACTTCCATTTCGCCGCCAAAGTAATAACCAAGATAAGCGTTAATATTTACTTTTGGGCTTAACTCCCAACCAGCGCGCACAAAGCCAACCCATTCATCAATTTGCAGTGTTTGCTTATTAGCGTCTAGCAATAAAATACGTTGTGTTCGCCGCGAGCTCCCTACGCCAAATTGCCAATCGCTGCTGGCTTGATAACTCACTTCAAGGCCCGCAGGACCACTAAAGCCGGTTTCAAATGGGTTCGCCAATTGCCAATTTTCAGCCAATTGCCAGCGCACCGCGATATAAGGAATGGTTTGCACTTCATCAATATCATTTAAATAGGCCACACCTAGGCCCAAAATATTACCATCCTCGAAGCGATACATGGCCGAAGTCACGACGCCATAACTCATGGCCTCTGACGTACTGGCAGTATTGGCTGCGGCAAATTGCACTTTAGGGGCCAGCAAAAAAATCCAATGCTCATCCATGCGGTAACTGAGCGATAAACCTAAGTTGTAGCGATTAATGCTATTAAAACTATTAACGCTATTGGCAATGAGCGGCGCGCCGCGCATGAGTGATTGCCAGCGGTATCCTAAGCTGTCGTAGCCGATACTGGCGCCCATTGACCATTGACGCGATAAAGGCATTTTCGCACTTAAGCCAAACTGATAAGCACTGCGTTTAAGTTGATCTTGGCCGACATAGGCTTCTTGAGTGGTAATGCTACTGACTGAAAAAGTAAACGGGCTATACTGTGGCCCATTGGCCCATGCGGCGGGAGCCAGCAGGCTTGCTGCTGTCATACCGAGTAACAAGAGTCGCGCTGGCATTATTCTTGTTTGATGAGATCGCGCAAAAATCATTGTTCCCGTCCTATGTTGGGGCATAAATCCCTCAGTCTTAATTCAAAGCTGTTACTCAACAACTATTACTCAGAATACATATTCAAGATTAACAGTAAGTTACTCTAAGCATTTACATGGCACTAATTTGGCGCGCCCTCATAAGCGCGCAAAAACATAGTAGCGGTTTCATCAATATATTGCTGCCTTTGCTCGGCACTATCACTAATAGTTAACCCCAATTCCATCTGCATTTTTTGTTCGCCAAATAGCATTAAACACAAGCGCACCGCGGCATGATGACAATCACCAAAGTGATACGAGCCATGCAATTCAACTTGCTGTAAATAGTGGCTTAATAAGCCGACGATATGCTTAGGCCCAGCCTCATAAAACAGCGCTGAAATTTCAGGATGACTGTCAGATTGCGCCACGCAGGCTTTAAATACAGCAACGGCTTCAGGGCTAATAATCATAGCCGCAAAGGCTTGGCAAAAATGACGAATGGAAGATTCAACTTGCTTAGGATCTTTAAGCAAATCACCAGTTAACTGATGGATAGCGCACTTAGCGCCAATGGCGGCCACAAATAATTCATCTTTACTACCAAAGTGGGCATAGACAGTTTGCTTAGAAACATCAGCCTGTTTAGCCACTTGGCTCATGCTGGTTTGGCTAAAACCTTTAACACAAAACAGCGTCATAGCAGCATCTAGGATTTGCTGCCGCTTAGTATCGCTGCGATTGGGATGATGTGTGTGAGCCTGATTGCTAAGTTCCATGAACAACCTATACGAATACACAATTAACACTACTTTTTAACAAAATAGACTAGACAGTCCAGTCTTGTCAAACTAGACTTGCAAGTCTAGTTAACCAATTTGCAACATCTATGGTGCCGCCATCATGTCAAACATTCAGCCAAGAGTGAAAGCGCTATCCATGAGCATCAAATCTTCACTGGCCCTATTGGCAAGCTTGAGCTTAAGTGCCTGTTTGTTTGGCTGCCAACCTGAGGTAATTGCTGTCACTATTAAACCTGCGGTACCTGTTACTAGCGAAGTGCTTACCCAAGTCTCAGGCTACGAGCAGCAACAGCAATATACAGGCACAGTGCGCGCCGCTAACACCACTGACATAGGCTTTGAGCAACCGGGGAAAATTGAACTACTCAGTGTGGATAGCGGTGATAGCGTGAAACGTCATCAAGTGCTCGCGCGCCTTGATACCCGCGTATTGCAAGCCATGGAGCGCGAATTACAAGCGGCGCTCGCGCAAAATCAAATTGATATCGACTTAGCCAAGCGCACCGTCTCGCGCTCCAATCAATTAAAGAACTCACAATACATTGCTGAGCAGCAATTTGATGAATTGCAAAGCCGCGTTGATAAGTTACTCGCCAATCAACGCCAGCAAACAGCTAACTTACAGCGCATTCAATTGCAGCTGGAAAAGTCAGTATTAACTGCACCATTTGATGGTGTAGTGGCGCAAAAATTTGCCAATCTTGGCGAAGTCGTCAATCAAGGCAACGCCATTTTTACCTTAATTGGTCAAAACCAGCCGACCGCTTATATCGGCGTACCAAGCCAAGTATCTTCTAAATTGAGTGTCGGCCAAACCTTACCACTCACAGTGGGCGAACAGCATTTTGCTGGCGTGCTGGCGGGCATTAGCGGCGAGCTTAATCCCATTAGCCGCACGGTTGAACTAAGAATTACCTTGCCCCAAGATGCCACTGTCTATAATGGCGAGCTTGCCTATCTCACCTCTGCTTCTTGGACAGCAACCCCTGGGTTTTGGGTGCCCATTGGCGCGCTCACCGATGGTATTCGTGGGCGCTGGAATATTTTAGCCTTAGTGCAACCAACGCCTGCAGCGACAGAAACTGAGTTAGAGCAAACACAGCCACAACCACAATTACAGCCAAATGTCGCAACGACGCCCACCAACCATTGGCTGATTGAACGGCGTGATGTCCATATTTTATATAGTCATAACGACAAAGCTTATATCACAGGGGCAATAACGGCTGGTGAGCAAATTGTGACGGCAGGGCAACATAAGTTAGTCAGCGGTCAAGCCGTCACGCCTTCGCGCATCAAGGGGTAAGCCATGGTTAATACGCTGATTAATAACGGCAGGCTTACGAGTCTTATCATAGCCATATTGATAGTGGCAGGGCTTGGCGCCTTAGTTAGCTTACCGCGCATGGAAGACCCGCATATCACTAACCGCTTTGCCTCAGTGATCACTCACTATCCTGGTGCTTCTGCCGAGCGCGTTGAAGTGCTAGTCACTGAAATTATTGAGACTCAGTTACGGCGAGTGGAGGAAGTTAAACTCATCCAATCCACCTCGCGCCCAGGCATTTCTGTCATTCAACTTGAACTTAAAGATACAGTCACAGATACAGACCCTGTGTGGTCAAGGGCACGAGACTTATTAGCCGATACCGCCGCGAGACTACCGACCGACGCAGGACATGCCATTCTTAACGATCAGTTTGGTTACGCCAACACTGTGATTTTTGGCTTAAGCTGGCAAGGCGACACGGCCAGTGAAGACAGTATTGCCATAGTCACCCGCTACGCTAAAGAGCTAGAGCACAGATTACGCTTAGTTTCAGGTACAGATTTTGTAAGCCTTTATGGCGACCCCAAAGAAGAGATTTTAGTCGAGCTTAATGGCAGTCAACTTAACCGCTTAGGTTTAACCCCTGGAGCTGTTGCCGCTATTTTGCAGCGCGCAGACTCTAAAATTGCCGCCGGTGAAATTAATAACCTGCATTTTCGCGCCTTGATTGAAGTGTCTGGCGAACTTGATTCAGTCACCCGCATCTCGCAAGTGCCGTTAAAAATCACCGACGATGGCCAAGTGATTCGACTTAACGATGTCGCTAACATTAGTCGCGCCCTGAAAACCCCGCTCAATGATCTAGCCTTGCTAGAAGGTGAAAGCGGCGTAATGATAGGCGCGCGTATGCTAAATAATACTCGGGTTGATCATTGGTTAGATGCAGTGCGCGCTACTGTGACTGATTTTGAACAAGCACTGCCTGCCAATATCAAGGTCGATTGGTTATTTGAGCAAGGCAGCTATACCAACATACGTTTGGGCGACTTAGTCATTAGCTTGACTCAAGGCTTCTTTCTAATCTTACTCGTTTTACTGCTCACCCTAGGTTTAAGAAATGCCTTAATCGTGGCCGTGTCTTTGCCATTAACTGTACTGTTTACACTAGTCTGTATGCAGCTAGTCTCCCTGCCCATACATCAAATGTCGGTGACAGGATTAGTAGTGGCCCTCGGCATTATGGTCGACAATGCCATAGTGATAGTTGATGCAATTGCGCAGCGCCGGCGCGAAGGCCAAAGCGCGATTGATGCTGTTCGCAATACCTTAAAGCACTTATGGGTACCATTAGCAGGCTCCACTATTACTACTATGCTGGCCTTTGCACCGATAGTCTTAATGCCAGGGGCCGCGGGCGAGTTTGTCGGCGGCATAGCCATTACCGTTATTGTGTCACTGCTTGGCTCTTATATAATCTCCCACACCTTAATCGCTGGACTTGCCGGCCGCTTTGGCAGTAAAGAGCAGCAAACCGCTTGGTATCAACAAGGCCTAGAGATGCCAAGGGTAAGACAAGCTTTCCATAAAAGTTTAGCCATAGCATTGCAGCGGCCGATAGCCTCAGCGCTCATTATTGGGTTATTGCCACTCTCAGGCTTTTTCGCCGCGGGCAAAATGACGGAGCAATTTTTCCCGCCATCCGATCGCGACATGTTTCAAATTGAGATCTATTTTCCATCCCATCATAGCGTCGCTGCCAGTGCTAACGAAATTATGACTATGGATAAGGAACTTCGCAGCAACCCAGATATTATGCGGATAGATTGGATGGTCGGCGGTAATACTCCCTCTTTTTATTACAACTTGACCCAAAGGCAAAACGGCGCAGCAAATTACGCCCAGCCATGGTGAAAGTTGAGAGTGGCGAAGTAGCCAATCGCTTAATCCCTATGCTGCAACAGCAGTTAGATGCTAACTACCCCAATGCCATGGTATTAGTGCGAACTCTGGAGCAAGGCCCTCCCTTTAATGCCCCCATAGAAGTCAGAATTTATGGACCCAATTTAGATACCCTCAATACCCTTGGCGAGGACATTCGCCAAATTTTGGCCAAGCATCCACAAGTGTTGCAAAGCCGCGGCACCCTAAGCGCTGGCACGCCAAAATTGTGGTTAGATATCAATGAAGATGCGAGTTTAATCAGTGGGCTCGACTTAACGACCATAGCCAATCAAATTCAAATGGCAACCACAGGCGTGATTGGTGGCAGTGTGTTAGAAACCACGGAATCTTTGCCGGTAAGAGTGCGGCTTGATCAACTCACCCGCAGTGATGAGCGCGCCTTAATGGATGTCAATTTAACCTCGGTAAATGGCACCAATATTCCACTGAACGCCTTAGCCACTATGAAGATAGAATTAAGTCGCGGCGCCATTACCAGACGTGATGGTCATCGCCTTAACACCATAGAAGCTTATATTGTCAGCGGCGTGCTACCTGCCAAGGTGCTGCAAGATATTATCCCTGCCATTAATCAATTATCTATCCCAAGCGGATATAGGTTCGAAATAGGCGGTGAAAGCGCCAAACGCAATGAAGCGGTAGGCAATTTAATGTCGAGCCTAGTGTTAGTGCTCACGGCCTTATTAGCGACCTTAATACTCTCTTTTAACTCATACCGTATGGCACTGATTATCCTGTTAAGTGCGGTGCAATCGGCAGGTTTAGGGCTGCTATGCGTCTATGTGTTTGGTTACCCTTTTGGCTTTACTGTCATTGTGGCGCTGTTAGGGCTCATGGGACTTGCCATTAACGCGGCGATTATCATATTGGCAGAGCTGCAAGAAATCGCGCCACATGAGCTAACTAGCAGCAAGATTATTGAGGCAGTGAGTAGCTGTGGTCGCCATATAGCGTCCACCACTATATCGACTGTGGGTGGTTTTTTGCCGTTAATCTTTGCAGGTGGCGGCTTCTGGCCGCCCTTTGCCATCGCCATTGCTGGCGGCACTTTACTGACCACCTTAATTTCACTGATTTGGGTGCCTGTGATTTACTCGCTATGGGTTAAACCTAAAACACAAAATCAGCCAGCATTGGCCTAGTTAACAGGGACTCACCTAATTGAACGCAACTAGCCTAATAGCGCCAATGGGAATGGTTTAAAAGACGCAGGGATAACGCTAGCAAGTAAATCATTCACCATAAAAAAGGGCCCGTTTGGGCCCTGGTGAGTTAACCCGCTTTAGAGTGCAAGATGCCATAAAGCTCATCTTTTAACGCCACACGTTCGGATTTTAATTTCAGAAAGTTCGCATCTGAGGTCGGTATATTGGCAAGTTCTAGGCTGCGGATTTTATTATCTAATGTATTGTATTGCCTTGTTAGCTCAGCAAATCCTGCAAGGCTTAGTTTCAGTTCATCGATTAATGCTTGGTACTGCGGAAATTCAAGATTTAGCGCATGGCTCTCACCTAACATAACTCACTCCTCTACTAACCTACTGTGGTTTGACTAATACTCACTATGCCATTGCCTCGGCACGCCTGAATTAGCCTAGCAGTTAACCCGCTAAAGGCAAAAATCATAACATCCAGATAATAAAAAACCCGCACTAGGCGGGTTTTTAGCAGTCACTCTAACTTAGTT
Source organism: Shewanella sp. SNU WT4 (assembly GCF_006494715.1). Taxonomy (NCBI): domain Bacteria; kingdom Pseudomonadati; phylum Pseudomonadota; class Gammaproteobacteria; order Alteromonadales; family Shewanellaceae; genus Shewanella; species Shewanella sp. SNU WT4. The sequence goes on along the minus strand of NZ_CP041151.1, from coordinate 1,596,028 downwards.
ATTGTCGTCGCTATTGCGATCCATATTCTCTGTATTCTCAAGCCATAATGCATTGATAATACCGAAAGAACATGCCAACAAAATGCCGAGTATCCAAGTAAAATACCACATAGTTTCGCTATCCTTTTATCAATACAAAGACGTTGAGTTATCTTCGATGTGCTTACGGCTTAAGCGGCCATACATCTTGATGTAAGTCCACACAGTGTAACCCAGTACAATCGGTACGAAGATAATCGCAGCAAATGTCATCACAGTTAAGGTCATTTGCGATGCGGTAGAATCCCACATGGTCAAGCTTATGTTCGGATCCAGTGATGATGGCATCAAGAATGGGAACATAGCCGCGCCACAAGTTAAGATAACCGCAGCAATCGCCACTGAACTGAACAAGAAGGCAAAACCACTACGGTTCAGGCGGCTAACAATTAATACCAGTAATGGCATCAGCATACCTAACGCAGGGAACAGCATAGTGATTGGGTACTTGTCATAGTTAGCTAACCAAGCGCCAGCAGCAACCACTACTGTCTTCTTGGTAGGATCTGATGCTGCGGCAGTATCAATCACAGAAGTGATGACATAACCGTCAATACCATTAGCTAACCAGAAACCGGCCGCGCCAAACAGCACGAACAAGGCAATAGCAGCTAACTGAGCCGCTTTCGCAGCACGAGCACGCAATTCGCCTTCGGTCTTCATTTGTAACCAAGTGGCGCCTTGCATCATAAACATGCTAACGCTAACTAAGCCGGCTAATAATCCAAACGGATTCAGCAGACCAAAGATGTTGCCATGGTAATAAGCACGTAAGAATTGGTCGAACTCAAAAGGTACGCCCAGTAACAAGTTGCCAAAAGCGACACCTATGATCAGCGGCGGTACAAAACCACCCACGAACAAGGCCCAATCCCATGACTTACGCCATCTTGGATCTTCAATCTTTGAACGATAGTCAAAGCCTACTGGACGCAAGAATAAAGCGAACAACACTATCATCATCGCCAGATAGAAACCTGAGAACGATACCGCGTACACGGTTGGCCAAGCAGCGAATAATGCACCCGCACCTGTGATTAACCAAACTTGGTTACCATCCCAATGCGGCGCAATGGTGTTAATCATAATACGGCGCTCAGTGTCGTCTTTACCTATGATAGGTAATAATGCACCCACACCCATATCAAATCCGTCTGTGACGGCGAAGCCGATGAGCAACACGCCCACCAAGGCCCACCACACAAATCTCAATAGTTCATAATCAAACATCGTGATTTCCTTATAGATCCGTTACGATTTCGTAGGAGCTAATTGTTCAAAGTGATAACGACCAGTTTTCATGCTGCTTGGGCCAAGGCGCGCAAACTTCAACATTAAGAACACTTCAATCACCAGTAATACGGTATAGAAGAGAGTAATGGTGATGATACTGATCCAGATATCGCTAAGGGTCAGGCTTGAAGCCGACATAAAGGTTGGTAACACCTCAGAGATGGTCCAAGGTTGACGACCGTATTCAGCCACAAACCAACCACACTCAATCGCAATCCAAGGTAATGGCAAGCTGAATAATGCAGCCTTAAGTACCCACTTGTTCTCTTCGATGCGGTGACGCGTGCTCTGCCAGAAGGCGGCGATGAAGACAAACAACATCACAAAACCTAAACCAACCATGACACGGAAAGACCAGAAAATCGGAGCAACTTTCGGGATTGACGACTTAGCTGCAGCAATAATCTGCTCGTCAGTCGCATCGATAATCTTGGCCGTGTACGGCTTAAGTAACATGGCATAGCCAAGGTCATTTTTACCGGCTTCAAACGCAGCACGCACTTCAGGAGTTTCGTTGCCACTACGTAATTGCTCTAACGCTGCATATGCAGGGATACCATTACGAATACGTACTTCGTGCTCTTGAATAAGCTCACGAATACCAGTCACTTGAGTATCTAAAGAACGAGTCGCAATAATTCCCATTACATAAGGAATTTTTATGGCGTAATCGGTTTCCATGGTGTCTTGATTAGGGAAACCAACCACAGTAAAGGCAGCAGGAGCTGGCTCTGTGTGCCATTCAGCTTCCATAGCAGCAAGCTTAACGCGCTGAACTTCGCCAGTTTCGTAACCAGATTCATCACCCAGTACAATCACAGACAGGATTGACGCTAAACCAAAGCTAGCAGCAATCGCAAATGAACGACGAGCAAAAGGTAAATCACGCTTTTTCAGAATGTAGTAAGCACTGATGGCCAGAACAAACATAGCGCCAGCAACATAACCAGACGCCACAGTATGAACAAACTTAACCTGGGCTACCGGGTTAAACAGCACATCAGCGAAACTGGTCATTTCCATACGCATGGTTTCGTAGTTGAACGTTGAACCCACTGGGTTTTGCATCCAACCGTTAGCTACCAAGATCCACAAGGCTGACAAGTTACTGCCAAGGGCCACTAACCAAGTCACGGCTAAATGTTGACGCTTGCTGAAACGATCCCAACCGAAGAAGAACATACCCACGAAGGTCGATTCTAAGAAGAACGCCATCAAGCCTTCAATCGCGAGTGGAGCGCCGAAAATATCACCCACGTAGTGGGAATAGTAAGACCAGTTAGTACCAAACTGGAATTCCATCGCCAAACCTGTAGTAACACCTAAAGCAAAGTTAATACCGAATAACTTACCCCAGAATTTAGTCATGTCCTTATAAATCTGTTTATCTGTCATCACATACAGTGATTCCATGATAGCCAGCAAAAAGGCTAAGCCTAAAGTCAAAGGTACAAACAGGAAGTGATACATAGCTGTTAGCGCGAACTGTAAGCGCGATAGCTCTACAACCTCTTCAACAATCATTTGCGTCTCCTTACTTGGCGAATGTTACTTATATGTAATCAATGCCGTACGTAAGTATTAAAGTCAGAATTTAGTCAGAGTTCACAAATTAATCCCATCTGGAAAACAACCTGACAGATTCAAGTTGCCTCGCACATGGTACCAATTAGCGTCCACAAACCACCCAAAATGTCCTTTGCGAATGCTTAAGCTTTTTTCTCTCGATAACGAGAAGTTTACTCACTTAACGCAGATATAGATCACGATTTCAAACACTTATGAGACATCCATACCTTCATAAGTGCCAGCGCAAAAGTTTTTTATCTATTATTTCAATCACTTAACTTAAGCAACCAAAACAAAATTATACCGATTTTATACCACTGAAGTTTGATGCATATCAATCAAAACCCTGTGTTATCAACTGTTTTTGCGAAGCGACACACACTTCCCTCGACACCGAAGTTGACAAACTTAGTAATATGAGATAGGCGAGCCGAGAAGGGGAAATAAAAAGATCCATTTCAACGGTTACACCATAAATACAGTGCGAACCCTCCATAAATACAAAAATACATATATTTGCAACAATTTCCATAAAGGTAAATTAGGGGATGTCTCTATACCAAATAATACTACCCCTTTAAATACATAAGCTTACACTTAAAAAACATTCACTAAATAAACTTAAGTTAACAATTGGATTAGTTTTACTAATGCTAAAGTGGATTTTTTCTCGTTTGAACACTCAGTGAGCAAAGATTACTATATGCCCCGTGTTAAGGAGACGCTCAAGCACTACCTAAGTATACGTGCTAATGGCTTATTCCGCGCACAATGACCCTAAACTGTGTGGAGAAAATGTCATGACTAAATTATTTGAGCGTTTCATCAATAGCTATAAGCGTGTTTTCGTAGAACTTTATACCGCTAGAGAGCTTTAATCTGGGTTGTTAAACCATTCAAGATTTTGTGTTGTTAGCGCAGCAGTAGCCCTAAGGTGAAGTGTTCACCTTAGGGCTTTTTCATTAATTTGCTACAAGATTGTTACTAAAGCTCACGCGACTAACTCATTAAAACCGCATTAAACCACGCACTTTTGAGTCGCCACAGTACAATAAACCTACCAAACGGTGCTAAATAGCCCCAAAAAATCTAGTTCAAACCCAACCCCTTGCAGTGCTACATTCAAACACCTGTCAGCACAACCGCCTTTATAACTGTCTGCTGCAATTAATGATTCATCAAGCAGTACCAATTTTTTGGCGGCAAACTCAGGTTGGTTAGCCTAATGACCCAGTGTGACAGTCGCGCCCCTTAGCCATTAATACTCAATTATAGGTAAACACCATCAAGCTTTCGCAACCGATTGATAACCTATAGTCCTAAGTGAAAAAGCCGGCAATGTAGTGCGATAACTATTGAAATAAAGTTATGCGATTAAAAAAACATATAAACTCAGCGAATATCACTGTAAACATAGCTAACAAGCTGAAATATAAAACTATAACCACTTACTTTCGTCTCGATTGCTGGCAAAAATCCAATAAAAAAGTGAGCCGCCAAGCTCACTTTTTGTTCACGCCATTCATTGCTAAATAAGTCGATGACTTTAGTCTAAGTTTTTAGCCAATGTTTACCCGCGCATTTCTAAACATGCGCATCCAAGGGCTATCTTCACCCCATTGCTGCGGATGCCATGAGTTAGCCACGGTTCTAAACACACGCTCAGGATGCGGCATCAAAATGGTCACGCGGCCATCTTGGGTCGTCATACCGGTAATGCCATTGACTGAACCATTTGGATTAAGTGGATAACGCTCAGTCACTTGACCTGTGCCATCCACATAACGCAGCGCGACTGTATTACTGGCTTCAGCAGCAAGTAACGCAGCATTTGATGCAAACTCCACTTGGCCTTCACCGTGAGATACCGCAATTGGCATCCGCGAATGAGTCATACCATTGAAGAACAGCGATGGACTAGGCTGCACCTCAACTAAGGCAACACGCGCTTCAAAACGCTCTGAGCGGTTACGCACAAATCTTGGCCAATGCTCGGCGCCAGGAATGATGTCTTTAATGTTAGATAACATTTGACAACCATTACAGATACCTAAGGCAAAGCTATCGTTACGCGCAAAGAACTGACTAAATTGCTCACGGGCGCGATCGTTGAATAAAATCGATTTAGCCCAGCCTTCGCCCGCCCCTAATACGTCGCCGTAAGAGAAACCGCCGCAAGCCACCAGCCCTTGATAATCACTCAGTGCAATACGGCCACGAAGCACGTCTGACATATGTATGTCATGACTCTCAAAGCCTGCGCGATCAAAGGCCGCTGCCATTTCAAGCTGCGAGTTCACGCCTTGTTCGCGCAAAATCGCCATCTTAGGTGCTACGCCCTTGATGATATAAGGCGCCGCTACGTCTTGCTTAGGATCAAAGCGTAAATCCACAGTTAAACCAGGATTGCTCGAATCTTGACGCAATTCATGCTCTTGCTTGGCGCACTCAGGATTATCACGCAATTGCTGCATTCTAAAGCTAGTTTCAGACCAAGCGCCGCGCAGCGCATAAATCGATTGCTCAAACACGCACTCATTGGCGGTGTTAATCACTAACTTGGCATCAGAGTTAAGTTCAGCAACTACTGATACATCAAGACCTTGTGCTTGATACTGCGCCATAATAGCGTCGGCATCAGTGCGTTTGACTTGAATACAAGCGCCTAATTCTTCATTAAATAAAGCAGGGAGAAGCTCGCCGCCTAATACGCTCGCGTCAATTGTCACGCCAGTGTTACCGGCAAACGCCATCTCACATAAGGTAGTGAAAATACCGCCGTCACTACGATCGTGATAAGCCAGCAATCGCCCTTGCTTAAGTAAGGCTTGGGTAACATCAAAGCTCGCGCGCAGTAAACTTGCGCAATCAAGATCTGGCGCTGTATCACCCAGCTCACCATAAACTTGCGCTAAACACGAGCCGCCTAAACGCTGCTGCCCTTTAGCTAAATCAACCAATAAGATGACAGTATCCCCTGCATCGGTTTTAAGCTCAGGCGTTAAGGTTAAGCGAATATCATCAACTACACCAAAGGCGGTGATCACTAACGACATAGGTGAAGTCACGGCTTTTTTCTCACCGTTTTCTTGCCAAGCAGTGCGCATTGACATTGAGTCTTTACCCACAGGAATGGTTAATTCCAGCTGTGGACATAGCTCTTCCCCGATGGCTTTTACCGCTTCATACAAGCCCGCATCTTCACCTGGGTGACCTGCCGCTGACATCCAGTTCGCCGACAATTTAATGCGTTTAAGCGCGCCGATATCGGCAGCACTAATGTTCATAATGGCTTCAGCCACCGCCATACGCGCTGAGGCGCCAAAATCTAACAGTGCAAGCGGCGTGCGCTCACCCATAGACATGGCTTCACCATGGTAGCTATCAAAGCTTGCCGCAGTGACCGCGCAATCGGCGACCGGCACTTGCCATGGGCCGACCATTTGGTCGCGATTGACTAAGCCAGTCACGCTTCTATCACCAATAGTGATTAAGAAGGTTTTATCGGCCACCGTCGGTAAGCTCAACACCCGAGTAACAGCGTCAGCTAATTCGATGCTTGTGGTATCTAAAGCTGGAGATACGGCTTTGGCCGTCTCGGCCTGACGGCTCATTTTAGGCGCTTTGCCTAATAAGACTTCAAGCGGTAAATCAATGGGCTGATTATCAAAGTGCTCATCATTAAGCACTAAGTCTTGCTTAAGCGTAGCTTCACCTACTACAGCAAATGGCGCACGTTCACGCTCGCAAATGGAAGTAAAGGTTGCTAAATGTTCAGGTGCCACCGACATGACATAACGTTCTTGCGATTCATTACACCAAATTTCTAATGGGCTCATACCAAGCTCATCATTTAGCACTTTACGCAGTTCAAACTGAGCGCCGCGGCCGCCATCATTCACCAGCTCTGGTAAGGCATTAGATAAACCGCCGGCGCCAACATCGTGGATAAATTGAATTGGGTTAGCTGCGCCTAACTGCCAGCATCTGTCGATAACTTCCTGACAGCGGCGCTCCATTTCTGGGTTTTCGCGCTGCACTGAAGCAAAATCTAAATCTTCATGGGACTGACCAGAGGCCATAGAGGAAGCTGCGCCGCCGCCAAGACCAATATTCATGGCTGGGCCACCTAACACAATCAGCTTAGCACCGACCGTGATCTCGCCTTTTTGCACATGCTCTTCACGAATATTACCTAAGCCGCCCGCGAGCATAATAGGTTTATGATAACCGCGCACTTCAACACCATTATGGCTGCTGACTTCCTGCTCATAAGTGCGGAAATAGCCAAGCAGTGCCGGACGACCAAATTCATTATTAAAGGCCGCGCCGCCTAATGGACCATCAAGCATGATTTCAAGGGGAGTAACGATTCTATCTGGCTTGCCATAAGCTTGTTCCCACGGCTGTGCAAAGCCTGGAATATTAAGGTTAGACACACTAAAGCCTGTTAACCCCGCTTTTGGCTTAGAGCCGCGCCCTGTTGCGCCTTCATCGCGAATTTCACCGCCTGAACCTGTAGCCGCGCCAGGATATGGACTAATGGCTGTCGGGTGGTTATGAGTCTCAACCTTCATCAACACATGAATTGGCTCAACATGATAACGATACACGCCGTCACTATCAGGGAAGAAACGACCAGCCACAGAACCTGTCATCACCGCGGCGTTATCTTTATAAGCCGATAACACATGCTCAGGATGAGTTTCAAAGGTGTTTTTAATCATTTTAAATAATGATTTTGGCTGCGCGACACCATCAATCGTCCAATCAGCATTGAAGATTTTATGGCGGCAATGCTCTGAGTTTGCTTGGGCAAACATCATTAATTCAATATCGTGCGGATTGCGGCCTAAACGCAGGAAGTTTTCGACTAAATAATCAATTTCATCTTCGGCTAACGCAAGTCCCATCTGCTGATTGGCGCGCACTAACGCATCGCGGCCATCGGCATGAATATCAACGCTTTGATAAGGGGCTGGGCTCGCTTGCATAAACAAGCTTTGTGCTTGACTAAACTCGGCTAACACCACTTCCATCATGCGGTCGTGTAATAAGCTCTTAATTGCCTGCAATTGCAGCGCAGTCACATCGTCCATTACCACATAATAAGCAATACCGCGCTCTAATCGCACAACTTGAGACAAGCCGCAATTATGTGCAATATCAGTTGCTTTTGAAGACCAAGGAGATATGGTGCCAGGACGAGGAGTGACGAATAACAGTTGCCCTTCTGGGGCATGGGGGGCGATGGCTGGGCCGTAAGTTAGGAGTTGAGCGAGTCGCTGTTGGGTTTCATTATCGAGTGGCGAACTGACGTCGGCCAAGTGAATGTATTCTGCATAAATCTGACGTACTGGAAGCTGTGCTTGTTGGCAGGCTTCCATCAGCTTCTGCACCCGAAACTCTGATAAAGCTGGGGCTCCGCGGATGATCTCCATCACTTCTATTCACCTTTATTAATATTTGATTGTAGGGTCAAAGGAGGCGCTATTATAAGGAAACAGGCCGCATAAATCATTAGCCTAGAGCGGACAAACGCCCCTAACTTGTGTTATAAACCCCGCCCTTGGCAGAAAACTATTTCCTGCAATTAAAACATTCCGAAAAACTAGAGTCTAAAGCCCAGAAATGGCTGAATTGTCGAGAAATAACATCCAAATTTGCTTTTTATTTTTGCTGGCGCATTATTAACCATGATGAAAAACCTGCTTACATGGACACTGCCATTATTGGTGTTAGTATGCCTTAGTGCCTGCCAACCGATAGTGGACATTGAACCCCAAGAGTCACCATCTGAAGAGCTCAAGAGCCTAAAGGTGGGAACTGTCTATGGCCGTCAAATTTATATGAACAATGGCCAAGAAATCACAGGGTTTGATTATGAAATGGCAACTATGTTTGCCGACTACCTACAAATCCCGCTCGATATGCAGCCTTACAGTAATCTCGAAGCCCTTTACTCCGCACTCAATAATAAAGAAATCGATATTATTGCGGCCAGCATGACAGATACCCAGTTACGTCGGCTTAATTACCGCATAAGCCCGCCCTTGTACCAAGTAGATCAAGTGCTGGTATATCGACAAGGTGAAAAGAATATCGATAGCATAGCGAATATTAACGGCAAATTGACTGTGCTTTCAGATTCCGCCTATGTTGAAACCTTATTGGAGATGCAAAAAGAAAACCCTAAACTCAGTTGGCAAACCACCAATGAGCAAGACATTGATGAATTACTGCAGATGATTGCGGATAAAACCATTGATTACACCATAGCGGACAGTAGCGCCCTGCAAATTAATCGCCGTTTTTTACCTGAACTGCGCGCAGGCCCAACGCTGCAAACCGGTCAAAACATAGTCTGGTTACTCCGCCCTAAAGGCAGCGATGCCTTAATGGCAAAACTGTTGGGGTTTTGGGATCAAGAACAAAGCAACGGCACCTTAGCCCGCTTGCAAGAACGTTATTTTGGCCATGTAGAGCGCTTTGATTATGTCGATACCCGCGCCTTTATCCGCGCCGTTGAAAACAGGTTGCCAGTCTATCGTCCATTATTTGAAAAATACGCCGATGCCTTAGATTGGCGCAAATTAGCCGCTACCGCGTATCAAGAATCTCACTGGGATCCTAGAGCGCGCTCCCCAACAGGCGTACGCGGCATGATGATGCTCACCCTCCCCACCGCCAAGCAAATGGGTATAGAAAACCGTCTCGATGCCGAGCAAAGCATTCAAGGCGGCGCTAAGTACTTATTGGATATTCTAAATCGACTGCCAAGCACCATACCTGAAGATCAACGCATGTGGTTTGCACTCGCGTCATACAATATTGGCATGGGACATGTAGAAGATGCGCGTAAGCTTACCGAGTCTATGGGCAAAAATCCCAATGCTTGGACGGATGTCAAACAAGTGCTGCCCTTGCTACAAAAGCGCCAATATTATAGTAAAACCCGCTACGGTTATGCTCGGGGTAATGAAGCGGCGCATTATGTTGATAATATTCGCCGTTATTATGACACCTTGATTTGGCTTGATAATCAGCAAAATCAAAAGCTCGAACAGCAAGCACAAGCTGACTTCAATGACTTAGAAGCGCCCTTACCTTTATTGCCAAGTGCAGAGGAAGAAATTATTCTGCCAGTGAATTAATGTCGTAAGCTACCCATGCGCTAGCGCTAGCTGTAACGCTCTTGATATTGCTATCAGGGCTAACACTTGCTAGTGTTAGCCCGTTGAGCTTAGACATTAAGGTAAAATATGAAACGTAGATCAATAAATAATGCTTCAGCTCGTCGCCGTACCCTGCGAAAATCGAGACAGCAACGCATTTTACATCGTCATAATCAGTTTTTTAATTTCATTCAGACTCAGGATTAATACTTTTCAATTTCAATAATTGTTCGGCTTTTTTCTCACGTCGACGCCGCTGAAAAAACGCACTCACTTGGGCGCTACACTCAGCGGCAAGTACACCTGATGTCACTTCCAACTGATGATTAAACGGGCTATGTTGCACTAAGTTAACTTGGCTGCCAGCCGCGCCGGTTTTAAGATCGTGAGCCCCAAACACTAAACGAGCTACCCTGGCATGCACCATAGCGCCAGCGCACATAGAACAAGGCTCTAACGTCACATATAAGGTTGTATCAGGTAAGCGGTAGTTATCTAGCACCTGCCCCGCCGCGCGCAAACATTGAATTTCCGCATGAGCCGAGGCATCGTTTAAGGTAATGCTGAGGTTGTAACCGCTAGCAATGAGTTGATCGTCTCTCACCAAAACCGCCCCCACCGGCACTTCACCGCGCAATTCTGCCCGCTTAGCTATCTCGATTGCCAAACGCATCCATTTTTTATCTTGTTGATCTTGAAGAGTGATATTCATGATTCTTGGTATCTATTCGCCATAACTTCAGTATATCGCGTTTTCAATGCTTGCCTAAACCTTTGCTTAGCCTAAGAAGGTGAGTACTCATTAACAAGCATCTACACTTAAAAACAAGCCACTAGGGGCCAACGTCTGTTTAGGAAACTTGTTATGTGGGCATCGTGGCCAATAGCGTTAGTGTTAATCACTATTATCGATGTGGCGCTACTGGCTGCGACCACGGAATTGTCGCCATGGCAAAATGTCGATGGCGGAAGTCATAGCCTAACTATTCTGTGCTTACTGATAAGTTTAACTGTGTAGTTAGGCTTATTGCTGCAAGCCAAAAAGTTAAGCGCTTATCCGCACATTTATTCCAATTTCACCTTAGGCGCATCTGGCCTTTATATAGCTAATCTCTTGTATTTATTTGATAATACCTTTGTTATTAGCCTGGCGTATTTTGATTTTTTCCCACTTGTATTTGCTATGCTTGGCGGCATTACTTTAAGTCAGGGCTGTTACCGTTTAATTCAATCTATGCAAGTTCAGGGGCAGCTCATTGGCAAAATGAGTCAGCAAGATTTACGCAGTAAAGTCAGTCAACACGCCAAGCTCTATCAAACCCGTAAATCATTAACATCAGCACCATCGTCCACCTCAATCAGCAAGGTCGCCATCCTGCTGATTGCCATAGATAAATTCGATAGCATTGAAAAGGAGCTCGGCATCAATGCGGCGCAGTTTGTGCAATTAAGCTTATCGCAAATTGTCACTGAAAATATTAGGCAGCAAGACTGGTTATCACCGCTGGAACCTGGCTGGTTATTAGTGTATTTACCCAATATGGCGCTAACGGACGTTAACCTTAAGGCGCAACATTTGCGCTTATTAGTCACAGACGAGTTCATTCATTTTAGCGGCCAACCGCTGCGTATCACGTTGAGCATTGCTTATGGCGAGATAGCAGAGCAAGCACTAGCAGATGTGGTGACGGCAGCTAAATCGCAAATCCTGAGCGATTGCGCGCAAGGCAATAAAGTCGTACCAATAAGCTTGTGAACATAAAATTGTGGCCATAAAAAAGGAAGCCTAAGGCTTAATGCCGATCGTTTTAAGTAGTTGAACGATCTTTCAAGGGCTTCATAATCAGCCGCAACCTAAGTTGCAGCTGATTTTTTTATGTCTGAATTTTCTAAAGAGCTACTCGTTACCGCTGAATTTTTCCAAGCGCAAGATATTGATGTATTCGCCAAACATGTTCCCATGGATTGGGTGGCTGAGGCTGTGCAACAAACTGGCAGGGCCTCGCTTCGAACCCGCCGTTTCCCTGCAGAGCAAGCTGTTTGGTTGGTTCTAGGCATTGGTTTGATGCGTAACCGCTCGATTCAGCAAGTCTGTGATACGCTCTCACTGGCATTTCCCGACTCCAAGGGGGAGCTCCCGCCACTGGCGACCAGTAGTATCATCAAAGCCAAAGAAAAGTTGGGTTCAGAGCCCATGCGTTATCTGTTCAAAACAACCGCTGCACAGTGGGAAACACAGTGCGAATTTGATGAGATAGCGGGATTGAAATTGCTCAGTGTTGATGGGACGTATTTTAAGACGCATAACACTGAAGAAAACCATCACTTTGGCTTTGCACAAAGCACGGCTTCTTTTCCCTCTGTGCTGGCGGTCACCTTAATGTCTACTCGTAGCCACTTACTTTCTGATGCGGCTTTCGGGCCTGTTACCCACAGTGAAATTCACTATGCACAGCAATTGGTTGGCTCAGCTCCCGAGAATTCGCTCACGTTGTTTGACCGTGGGTTTATGTCTGCCGAATTGCTCATCAGCTGGCAAGGAAGCGGTGCAAACACCCATTGGTTAACCCCGATAAAGTCTAAGACCCGCTATCAAATTATCGAGTCATTCTCAGAGTATGACCATCTGGTTGAGATGCCGGTATCACCCCAAGCTAAACAGCAAGCGCCTTATCTGGGGGAGAGCTGGCAAGCCCGCCTTATCCTTATTCCGTCACCCAAAGGTGATATCAAAGGGTTTATCACGTCCTGCCTATGCCCCAACAGCTATCCAGTGAACGATTTACTCAAGGTGTATTGGCAGCGATGGGAGATAGAGAGGGGTTATGGTGAGCTAAAGCAATATCAACTGGAAAATAAACCTGTCCTGCGCAGTAAGAAGAAGGATGGGGTGTATCAAGAATTATGGGGGATCTTAACGACCTACAATATTGTTCGGCTAGAGATGGCCGCAATGGCAGTGCAGCATAAAGTTGAGCCACAGAGGATAAGTTTCATTAATGCTCTGTTTTTAATACAGGATGAGTTTGGTTGGAGTGACAGAGGGAGTCCGGGAGCGATCCCACAGCACTTAAAACGACTGAGGGAAAATGGCAAAAGGTTGATTTTACCCCCAAAGAGGAAGCGGCCCAGCTACCCGCGTGTGGTGCTAAAGAAAACAGTGAAATATCCAAGTAAAAATGCCACTCGCTCTTAAGCGAGTGGCATTAAGCCTAAGGCTTCCTTTTTAGTTTTAGCGTTGATAGCGATTAAGCATTCTCAGGCTTGGGATTATTCCCATTCAATAGTTGCAGGCGGCTTACCAGAAATATCATAAACCACGCGCGAAATACCATTCACTTCATTAATGATGCGATTTGATACTCGGCCTAAGAAGTCATAAGGCAGATGTGCCCAATGCGCTGTCATAAAGTCGATGGTTTCAACGGCGCGCAGTGACACCACCCAATCATACTTACGACCATCGCCCATCACGCCCACTGAACGTACTGGTAGGAACACAGTAAAGGCTTGGCTCACCTTGTTGTACAAATCAGCGTTGTGCAATTCTTCAATGAAGATGGCATCGGCGCGGCGCAGTAAATCACAGTATTCTTTTTTCACTTCGCCAAGAACGCGCACACCTAAGCCTGGGCCTGGGAATGGGTGACGGAACAGCATGTCGTATGGCAGACCGAGTTCCAGACCGATTTTGCGTACTTCATCTTTAAACAATTCGCGCAGAGGTTCTACTAAGCCCATTTCCATATCAGCAGGTAAACCACCCACGTTATGGTGCGACTTAATCACATGGGCTTTACCTGTGGCGCTGCCAGCAGATTCAATCACATCTGGATAAATAGTGCCTTGCGCTAACCATTTAGCATTGGCGCATTTTGAGGCTTCTTCATCAAAGATTTCAACAAATACACGGCCAATGATCTTACGCTTAGCTTCTGGATCGTTTTCGCCCGCTAATGCATCAAGAAAACGCATTTCTGCGTCAACATGCACTATGTTGAGGCCAAAATGATCGCCAAACATATCCATCACTTGCTGTGCTTCATTGAGGCGTAATAAGCCGTTATCAACAAATACACAAGTAAGCTTTGAACCGATAGCGCGGTGCAGCAGCATAGCCGTCACAGATGAATCTACGCCGCCTGATAAACCTAAAATAACTTCATCATCGCCAATTTGCTCTTTTAAGCGCGCAACGGCATCTTCAATGATAGAGGCAGGTTTCCACACGGCTTCACAACCACAAATTGAGAGTGTGAATTGCTCAAGCATTCTCAATCCTTGACGGGTATGAGTGACTTCAGGGTGGAATTGCACGCCATAAAAACGCTTTTCTTCGTTAGCCATGGCCGCAAATGGACAGGTCAAAGTCTTAGCAACTTGCACGAATCCTGCTGGGATTTCAGCCACTTTATCGCCATGACTCATCCACACGTCTAACAGAGAATTACCTGAATCACTGATGCCATCTTCAATATTGGCAAACAGTTTACAGTCACTCAGCATTTCGACCTGAGCATAACCGAATTCACCTTCACCTACGCCTTGAATAACCTTGCCGCCTAACTGCTCTGACATGGTTTGCATGCCATAGCAAATACCTAAAACAGGTACACCAGCATTGAACACATATTCAGGCGCTCGCGGTGAATTGGCTTCAGTCACACTTTCAGGACCACCGGCTAAGATAATGCCGCTTGGCGCAAATTCACGAATTTGCGCTTCAGTCACATCCCAAGCCCACAATTCACAATACACGCCAATTTCACGTACACGACGGGCAATCAGCTGAGTGTACTGAGAACCGAAATCTAAGATCAAAATCTTGTGCTGATGAATATCAGTCATGGTCTACCTTCAATAATTGGTTTCGCTCTTTAGCAGAGCCAAATACGAGTTAACTACAGGATTAAATACTGTGCTTAATTTGCTTACGTAAACTGTGCTTGAAAAAAGGGCGACCATCAGTCGCCCAGAGCACATTAGCCCAAACTGCGGTAGTTTGGCGCTTCTTTGGTAATGGTTACATCATGCACGTGGGATTCACCCATGCCGGCAGAGGTTACTTTCACAAATTCAGCTTTAGTATTTAATTCAATGATGGTCGCGCAACCCGTCAGGCCCATACATGAACGTAAGCCGCCCATATGCTGGTGAATGATTTCTTTGAGTTTACCTTTGTAAGGTACGCGGCCTTCAATGCCTTCTGGCACTAATTTGTCAGCAGCATTGTCACTTTGGAAGTAACGATCAGATGAGCCTTGAGTTTGGCTCATGGCGCCCAGTGAACCCATACCGCGATATGACTTGTAAGCACGGCCTTGATATAACTCAGTTTCGCCTGGCGCTTCATCAGTACCTGCAAACATAGAGCCTGCCATGATGCAAGAAGCACCGGCTGCAATCGCCTTAGCTAAGTCACCGCTAAAACGTACGCCGCCATCGGCAATCACAGGAATGTTAGTGTCACGCAGCGCGTAAGCGGCATCAGATACGGCAGTAATTTGCGGTACGCCCACACCAGTTACAATACGAGTGGTACAAATTGAGCCAGGACCAATACCGACTTTAACCGCGTTAACGCCGGCTTCAACTAAGGCTAATGCGCCTTCAGCAGTAGCAACGTTACCGCCAACAATTTGTAAGTCTGGGTATTTAGCGCGAGTTTCACGAATGCGTTGCAGAACGCCTTCAGAGTGGCCGTGAGAAGAGTCAATCAGTAATACGTCAACACCAGCAAGTACCAGCGCATCAACACGCTCTTCGTTACCAGGGCCAGCACCAACGGCAGCACCTACTCGTAAACGACCAAACTCATCTTTACACGCGTTTGGCTTACGTTCAGCTTTTTCGAAGTCTTTAACTGTGATTAAGCCTTTTAAGCAATAATCAGCATCAACTACTAAGATTTTTTCGATACGGTGGCTGTGCATCAGTTGCTGCACTTGATCAAGCTTAGTGCCTTCTGCCACTGTCACTAAACGTGACTTAGGCGTCATGACCTGCTCGACAGTTTTGCTCCAATCAGTCACAAAACGAACGTCACGACCTGTGATAATACCGACTAATTCATGGCTTTCGGTGACTACTGGGTAACCGGCGAAACCATTTTTCTCGGTCAAGGCTTTCAGTTCAGCTAAGGTAGTTGTAGGAGTTACCGTCACTGGCTGAGCAACAACACCCGCCTCATAAATCTTAACTTTACGCACTTCTTCTGCTTGCTGGGCAATACTCATGTTTTTATGAATAAAACCTAAACCGCCTTCTTGCGCCATCGCAATGGCTAAACGTGATTCAGTCACGGTATCCATGGCAGCAGACACTAAAGGAATATTTAAACTAATTTTGTCGGTCAGACGAGTAGTCAAGCAGGCAGTGTTTGGGAGAACCGTTGAATGGGCAGGAACGAGTAAAACATCATCGAACGTGAGGGCTTCTTTTTTAAGTCTTAGCATGGCAACATCTCCCCAAGAGATTTTGGAATTAAGAGGTGAAATATTGCGGCGAGAGTATACCTTGCACTTAGGCCTTCGTAAATGCAAAATTGTCAATTAATCGCTTTTCACTGCGGAATTCCATGGAAATCATTAAAAAAGATATTTATACCGTTTCACAATTAAATGCTGATGTACGTGAATTGCTGGAAGGAAATTTGAGCAGAATTTGGCTGACTGCCGAAATATCAAACTTTAGTGCACCCGCCTCAGGTCATTGGTATTTAACGCTAAAAGATAGCCGTTCACAAATTCGCTGCGCCATGTTTAAGGGAAAAAACAACAGCGTTCACTTTGCCCCTAAAAATGGCCAACAAGTGCTAGTTCGCGGCAATATTAGTGTTTATGAGCCGCGCGGAGATTACCAATTATTAATCGATAGCATGCAAATGGCGGGCGATGGATTATTAGCCGCTCAGTACGAGCAGCTGAAACAAAAACTCTCAAGCGCCGGCTTATTTGCCCACGAGACTAAACGCCCTTTGCCAAGCAACATTCAGCGCATTGGCGTGATAACCTCCCCCACTGGCGCTGCCATTCGTGATGTGTTGCATGTGTTGCAGCGGCGCGATCCGGCCATCGAAGTAGTAATTTATCCCGCCCAAGTGCAAGGCGATGCCGCCCCTAAGCAATTAATCCGCGCGATTGAAATTGCCAATCAAAGGCAAGAAGTGGATGTACTGCTACTGACCCGCGGCGGCGGTTCACTGGAAGATTTATGGTGTTTTAACGATGAATCATTGGCGCACGCCATTTATCAGTCCAACTTAATGGTAGTGAGTGCCGTTGGCCATGAAGTGGACACTAGCATTAGTGATTTTGTGGCCGATGCCCGCGCCGCAACGCCCTCTGCTGCCGCAGAGTTACTGTCTAACGACAAGCAGCACAAGCAGCAGCAACTCTTGCAGCTAACACATCATTTACAGCGCGCCTGGCAACATAGGTATGCTCTTTTGGGCCAGCGCATGGAAATTGCTGAGCAAAAATTGTATCGCCAAGATCCTAAACGTCGATTACAGCAGCTTAGCCAGCAGTTTGACGAGATGTATTTTAGATTGCACACTGCCATCACCCACAAGCTTAATCGCCAGCAGATGCGCTTACAGCAGCAACAGAGCGCTATGTTGAGCCAGTCTCCTCAGCACAAGTTACAACTGCAAGCTAAACAGCTGCAGTATTTGCATAAACAACTTGAGCAGCGCATGGCAGAAAAAATGACGGAATCGACATTGCGTCTCGCTAAAGGCGCCGAGTTATTGTCAACCGTGAGCCCGCTGGCCACCTTAAAACGCGGTTACAGCATTACTACCGATGAGCAAGGCACTGTGGTAGATAGCAGCGCTATGGTCACTGTTGGCCAATCGATTCACTCAAGGCTAAATCATGGCCAGCTAGTGGCTACCGTCACTAAGATAATTAACTAAACCCCCAAAACTAACCGCCCACAAAAAAGCTCACATTGTGAGCCTTTTGTTTAGTTAGATTCAGTGTTAGTGCTGCAACGCCTTAATTTCTCGCAAATAGCGATAAATGGTATGCACTGAAATATCTAAGCGCGAAGCGGCCACTTGGGCGCTATCTTTCAATTCAAAAATCCCAAGCTCATGCAGATTAAATACAATTTCGCGGCTCTTTTTCGATGGCGGTATGGCTGGATTATTTTTCACTTCCAAATTAACACCATCGATAGTGCTATGCAGCGCTTCATCAATATTGCGGGCAAACACTTCTTGAGTTGGCGCTGAATCATGACTGCAATCAGGCAGCATGGTCCGCAATACTTCTTGCATAGGCGCGTCCATATCTGAGTTGATACAGAGCAAACCTATGGCGCGATTATGCTTATTTCTAATGACGGTAGTGATTGAACGCAATGTCTTACCGTTGACTGTTTGGCTCATGTAGGAATTAGAAATATCTTGGCCCGTTTTGAGTTTTAACAAGGCTAAGTTAGTGATCGGCGCCCCGACCTCACGGCCAGTCACATGGCCGTTGGCAATTTTGATCACCGATGGATCGCTTGCATCGAGACTATGCAGCACCACTTCGGTATGTTTGCCATACATGGCTGCAATTCCATCAACCACGTTTTCTAATGCGGCTAAGATATCAAAGTCACTCTGACTTAAGTCGTGCAATTTCACCGGTGTTATACCTCACTCTTTAGGCTGACATTATGTCTATGATGGTAGTGTCTGTGGCTGTCATGCCAGCAGTCACCATCAGGCCAACATTCTTAATCGTTTGTTCAACGTTGTCGGCAATAATACCCTGCCCTTGAACCACTTGGCTATTAAGCGCCATTAAAAATGAGCGCACAGCCGCGCATGATGAAGTACTGACCTTCATAGCGCACGAGGCTTTGGCGCCATCACACACCATGCCTGAGCTGTCACTGATGACGTTTTGAATCGCGAAACACGATTGCTCAAAGCTGCCACCGGCCAAATACACCATGGCCATAGCAGCCGCGGCACTGGTGACTGAATTACCACAGAATGCCGATAATGGCGGATAGTGAGACTTAATATAAATGGCACCTAAGTGACTCATGATTAAGGCGCGCGCTAAGGTTTCATCATCCGCTTGATAATGCTTGGCGGTAATCACCACAGGGATAGTTGCGGCAATGCCTTGGTTACCACTACCAAAGTTACTCATGGCAGGCAAAGTCGCGCCGCCCATGCGGGCATCGGACGCGGCCGCGGTTTTCATGACAATGCGGTTGATTAAATCATTGCTCATTAAGCCGTCGTCCATCGCCTTTTGCATGGTACGCCCAACTTCTAAGCCGTAGGCGTTGTTCATGCCTTCATCAGACAAAATCCCGTTAAGCACCGAGGCTTGCAGTATGAATTCAATATACTCAAACGGCACTTGCGTCGCGAACTCATAAATACTGTCAATGCTAATATCCACGCCATCACAAATCGCAGCCGTCGCAGGAGCGCTGCCTTGCGCTAAAGTGAAGCGGACTTCATCATTAAATTCTTTCAATACCACCATGGTATGACCGCCGCTCACCACCACCTTGGCAGTGTTGCCTTGGCCATAAGCCTTGACAGAGCAATAGATAAACTCATCGGTAACCGTGCGATTAACGCTCACCTGACCGTTATCAATCAGAGTTTGCGCAGCCGCAACATGATGCGGCTCAATGTTAGCTAGCACTTCAAGACCGGCATCACTATTACCACCGATAGCGCCTGAGGCAGCAGCAATTGCCAAACCAATTTTGCCGGTACCAGGCACAAATACTCCCATGGAGTTTTTGTATAAATTATCTGAGACTAAAATTTCAAGTGATGTTGGCTCGCATCCTAATTCAGCGCGGGCCAAGGCAGCCGCATAAGCTGCGGCAATAGGTTCAGTACAACCTAGCGCGGGTTTAACGACTTGATTGATGATGCGAATATATTGCTGCCATTGCGCTTTCATAGTGTGTTGCCTTTATTAATCAATGAGAACTGCCCGAACGACTCAGTCGCTGAATCGTCAGGCGAATGCTAAATGCTTATGCTAAAACGTGAGCAATTGCTTCAACTTCTACTTTAACGCCCAGTGGTAAGTCTTTAACGGCAAAGCAGCTACGCGCCGGGCAGTCTTGCTGGAAATACTGCTGATATACCGCATTAAAAGCCGCAAAGTCAGTAATGTCAGCTAAGTAACAAGTTGTTTTTAAAACCGTTGCCATTGTGCCGCCACCAGCTTCAATCACGCTTTTCAGGTTCTCTAACGATTGCACTGACTGCTCTGTGATACCACCCTCTACTACGCCGCCTTTAACAGCACACACAGGTAATTGACCTGAGGTGAAGATCATTTGGTTATAGCTAGTGCCATGAGAATAAGGACCAATGGCAGCAGGAGCAGTTGCAGCAGTAATAATTTTTTTCATAAATGATATCCTTGCAAATATTTTTTAATGAACCCATCGGTTCAGTTGCAATATTATTTGCACACTCACAATAAAATGCAACTAAAGTTTCAATAATTTATGAGCAAGTTGCATTAAAGTGCGGAGAATAGCAGTTTACGGACTAATGTGAGCCTCGTCAGGTTTGCATAAAAATTTGAGTAATTTAGGTTGTGTAAATAATTACTCTCAAATATATTTGCAAAAAACGACGCAACACTAAAATAATACCTCGTAAGAGATATATAAGGTAACTATATGAAACCACAGACTACGACAGCACGGCCGCAAGAGATTAGTCGTCAAGATACAGCCGCTTGGAAAGAAGCGACTCGTTTTGATAGCACGGATTGGGGCTGGATCATTATGAGCATTGGCATGGCGATTGGCGCCGGCATTGTTTTCTTACCTGTACAAGTTGGCTTAATGGGATTGTGGGTATTCCTACTGTCTGCCGTGATCGGCTACCCAGCCATGTATATGTTCCAACGCTTATTCATTAACACCTTAGCAGAGTCTAAAGAGTGTCAGGATTACCCAAGTGTCATTTCTGGCTACTTAGGCAAAAACTGGGGCATGTTACTGGGCGCACTTTACTTCATCATGTTAGTGATTTGGGTGTTTGTCTACTCAACCGCTATCACCAATGACAGTGCTTCATTCCTGCAAAGCTTTGGTGTCACCAAAGAGTTGCTGTCTAACAACCCATTCTACGGTCTAGCCTTAATCTGTATTTTGGTGGCGTTAGCCTCTCGCGGCGAAAACCTGCTGTTTAAGATCTCAACCTTAATGGTACTGACCAAATTAGGCGTAGTGGCTTTATTAGGTCTGATGATGGTTGATAAGTGGGACATGAATAACATAGGTACCATTCCAGCCGCTGGCGATTGGATGAAAGATGCCATCATCATGCTGCCATTTACCTTGACCTCTATCTTATTCATTCAAAGCTTAAGCCCTATGGTGATTTCATATCGCTCACGGGAAAAGTCGATTGAAGTCGCTCGCTTTAAAGCTATGCGTGCCATGAACATCGCCTTTGGTATCTTATTCGTAGTGGTATTCTTCTACGCAGTATCATTTACCTTAGCCATGGGTCATGACCAAGCGGTTAAAGCCTCTGAAGAAAACATTTCAGCCTTAGCTATGGTTGCCCAAGGTGTACCAGGCCCAACTCTGAAACTGTTAAGCTTAACCTTAAACATCTTCGCAGTAATGACCGCCTACTTTGGTGTGTACTTAGGTTTCCGTGAAGCATGTCAAGGCTTAGCCATGAACGTACTGCGCCGCGTAATGCCAGAAGATAAGATTGATAGCAAGAAAGTGGGCTACGGCATCATGATCTTCACTATCTTACTGTCTTGGAGCGCAATTGTTCTTAACGCCCCAGTACTGAGCTTCACCTCGATTTGTAGCCCAATCTTCGGTATGGTTGGCTGTTTAATCCCAGCTTACTTAGTGTACCAAGTGCCAGCACTGCACAAGTACAAAGGTGTAGGCTTATACGTGATTATCGCTACAGGTATCTTGTTATGTATCTCGCCTTTCCTGGCCTTTGCATAATATCCCCTGTTAATTAAGCGCCCATTGGGTAATGCCGTTCACTTAGTGTGAGCGGCATTTTTCTTAGGCTTAATGGGATACTTGTTTTTACTCATTTTTAACGCACGTGGATAGGCTCTATCCCGTTTCCCATCAAGCTTGAACTGTCTCGCATTACGCACTATGTCCAAGACATCTCTCGGGACATTCCCTGGCGTTTGAGATGACAGCTGAGTCAGTTTTAAAATGATATAACTCGACGCATCTCTAAAGCTCAATTGGTTCAGATGTAACGACGGTAAGCTTTTAGCCATCAACACCATCTTGTATCTGATGAGGTTATAGGCCAACAGTACCCCCCACAATTCTTGGATAACCAGCTCAGGTAATTGACTGCGTAACGTAAAGCGACTCTCCAGCAGATGCTGCTTCATCTCCCGATAGCCCACTTCTATCTCCCATCGATGGGCATATAAATCCACTATCTCAGCCCCTGGATAACGCAAGGGGTCAGTTAATGAGGTCAAAATGGCAACCAACTTACCTTTTACCGTCTTCGTCAGTAAGCGAGCTTCAATATTGTCAGGCAGCATAGGCCACTTCTTTCTGGCTTGAGGTGTGGTGGTTAACTGCACCAATTGGTCGTGTTTTCCTAAAGAGCGTATCACTTCATATTGTGTGCCTTTCTTCAACGGCAGCAGCCAGTGGCTGTTAGGTTGAGCCTGTTGCCAGGCGTGCAAAAGCCCCAACGAATAGAAGCCTCTATCAAACAGAGTTAGGCTGTTATTGGGTATGCTGGATATCAGTTCGGCGGCTAAATTCATTTCACTGACAGCAACAGAATCAAAGGCACTGTTCAATACCAAGTGACTGCTTAATTCCATCATGCAAACCATACGAATTTGAGGATAGGCAGCATCACCAGCAGCGTTGGCGGTTTTGGCAAAGGCCTGATTGTTTTGCTCACTATCAGGTGTTCGCCACACGACACCATCGACACCGTAGAGGTTGAGTCCACACCAATGTGGATGCTCTGCTCTCTCATGCCAGGTCTTGGCACTTCGCTTAAACACATCCTGAATAACGTCAGAGCCCAGGCGCTTGCGCGCTTGCGTGACAGCGCTGCGAGCCACGTAATCCACCTCTTGAGGTAAGACGATATCAAGCTTATTGATGAGAGAGCGGACGGACTCGCCTCTGAACAGAGCCATACCAATCACCGCCCAAATCATGGCATCCATAGGTAACTTACGTCGCCGTAAACTGGCAACACCATGTGAATCAAGGCACGACTGAATTAAATCAGGCTCAAGCACATCGGCCAGACAGGTGAATTCGGTATGGCGATTGATATGAGTACGCGCCAAAGCTTCTGAAAGTTGCATAAAAAAATCCGATGACATGGGGTCATCGGATTTTGATCCTTTCAGTGAGATCGTCAAGCGATCTGTCTTAACTGATCGGCATTAGCCCATTGGGCGCTTTTTTTATGCCTGTAATACCCACATGCTTTAAGCATTACCCCATAACTGAGTCGTGCTCAACACTTAGCACTGAGGAATCCCCTGATAATTTACAAATAAATCATCAAATTAGGGTGGAAGCGCATCTTGTTGCATGATCAAATGGTTTCGTCAAAAACTACACTTGGACAACAAGATGCGCGAAGCCAATATCCTACAACATTCTTTACACCAATACTGCCCAGAACTTCACCTAAAACGATTAAACAGTTTGATGCTGGCCTCTAAGGCACTGATTGAATGTAAGACACTGACCTTGACTGAGTTAGGTCGAAATTTACCAACCACGGCTCGAACCAAGCACAACATCAAGCGCATTGATCGTTTGCTCGGCAACACGCATCTGCATCAAGAGCGGTTAGCGGTCTACCAATGGCATGCCAGCCTTATCTGTTCTGGTAACCCTCTCATCGTGACTGACGCGGGGTTCAAAGTGCCTTGGTACAAAGAGGTTGAGGCACATGGTTGGTTTTGGCTAAGCCGTATTCGCGGTACAGTTCAATTTGCAGATATTGGTGCCGAAAATTGGCGTGCAGTGCGCAGTACACATGACTTGGCCAACGGTCAAGCGAAGAGCCTGGGTTGTAAGACCTTGACCAAAACTAACCCTATCAATTGCCATCTCACGCTGTATCGTAGCAAACCTAAGGGCCGTACAAATCAGCGTTCAACCAGGACGAATTGCCACCATCCATCAGCAAAAACGTACTCAACAGCGGCGAGAGAACCTTGGGTGTTAGCCAGCAACTTACCACCAGAATCTCGCAGCCCAAAACAGCTGGTAAACCTGTACGCCAAACGTATGCAAATAGAGGAAACCTTTCGTGACCTCAGGCTTTGGCTTACGCCAAAGTCGTACCAACAGTCCAGAGCGATTCGACATCATCCTACTGATTGCGTTAATGGTTCAATGCCTGTTGTGGCTAGTTGGTTTACATGCACAGCAACAGGGCTGGGATAAGCATTTTCAGGCCAATACCATTGGGCATCGAACGGTACTCTCAACGATTCGCTTGGGATTGGAGGTACTCAGGCGGCCTGATTATCAAATCACGGAGAAAGAATTGCTGGCGGCGTGGGTATTATTCGCCAATCAGTTACTCAAATATGGCTATGCTATGGCCGATTTATGAGGGGATCCTTCAGCACTTAGCATCAGCACAAATCATTAAGCACAAAACTGTAAGCCGTTAGTCGTTAGTCGTTAGTATCGACGCAAGCAATAAGCATTAACCTGACTCGTCCGAGTTCTCTTGTTCAAGAATGAATAAAAGCTCACGAGTCAAAGCCGTTGATTCAGATATTTCTCACGGGCAAAATATCATCAGGGAATACTCACATGAATTAGGTAAGTCACGCACTGACCTTTCGCCCACGCATAGCTCATCTACTAGGACACTATAGCGGGTTCAAGCTTACGCCATAGGCATAACCATAAATAGATAAGTAAATGAATAGATAAGTACTCGCTGTAAAGCGTGAAAAGATTGCCGCCCCGAAAATCACCCATAAAAAAAAGGTGGCTCTATTGCTAGACCCACCTTAATGCACAAGTAAAACTGATTAAGTCTATGACTTAGCTTTTCTTGTTTTTGATCATCGACAAAGTACGCTTACGACGACGCTCTTGGCTCATGGTTAACTTATCAATCTTGCCTTCAAATGGGTTCGCACCTTCGTGGAAACGCAATTGAATTGGGGTACCCACCACTTTCAATGAACGACGATAGTAGTTCATCATATAGCGCTTGTAAGAATCAGGTAACTTGTTGACCTGATTACCATGGATAACCACGATTGGTGGGTTATAACCACCGGCGTGAGCATATTTCAGCTTAACGCGACGACTGTTAACCATAGGTGGTTGGTGATCATCTTGCGCCATTTGCATGATACGGGTCAGCATAGCGGTACCGACACGCTTAGTCGCACTGTCATAGGCTTCGTTGATGGATTCAAATAAATGACCAACGCCGGTGCCATGTAACGCCGAAATAAAGTGAATACGCGCAAAATCGATAAAGCCTAAGCGTCTATCCAATTCAGTTTTAACGCGCTCTTTGATATTTTGATCAATACCATCCCACTTGTTGATGGCAATCACTAAGGCGCGACCAGCGTTCAGGACGAAACCTAATAAGCCTAAGTCTTGCTCAGCAATACCTTCGCGCGCATCAATCACTAATAATACTACGTTGGCATCTTCTACCGCTTTCAAGGTCTTGATCACTGAGAACTTCTCAATGGTTTCATGCACCTTACTGCGACGTCGAACCCCAGCGGTATCGATAATAATGTATTCACGATCATCACGTGCCAAAGGAATGTAAATACTGTCACGAGTGGTACCTGGCTCATCGTACACCACCACACGCTCTTCACCGAGAATACGGTTGGTCAGCGTCGACTTACCTACGTTAGGCTTACCAATAATGGCAAGCTTAATCGGTAAATCTTGCAGTTTAGCCTGCTCAGCTTCCGCTTCTTCTTCAGTGTAGAAACGCTCATTAGCTTGTTCTTCTGAATCTTCATCACGAACAATGCCCATGGCTTCTGCATAAGGCGCCAGTGAGTATTCAATCATGTTAGTCACACCGCGGCCTTGGGCAGCCGCCATGTGATACACTTCGCCTAGGCCTAATGCCCAGAACTCAGCACACGCAGAATCAGCATCAATACCATCAACTTTGTTAGCAACCACGAAAGTTACTTTTTGACGGCTACGTAAATGCTGAGCAATACCAATATCGGCAGCCGTTAAGCCAGCGCGAGCATCACACAAAAACAGTACAACATCGGCTTCTTCAATGGCGGCAAGTGATTGCTCAGCCATTTTGGTTTCGATGCCTTC
This sequence comes from Shewanella sp. SNU WT4, assembly GCF_006494715.1. Taxonomy (NCBI): domain Bacteria; kingdom Pseudomonadati; phylum Pseudomonadota; class Gammaproteobacteria; order Alteromonadales; family Shewanellaceae; genus Shewanella; species Shewanella sp. SNU WT4. The sequence goes on along the minus strand of NZ_CP041151.1, from coordinate 1,569,626 downwards.
TTCAGTACCATCAATACCACCAGTATCAACCACGATAAACTCGTAACCTGACAGGTAAGCGCGGCCATATTTCCGATCGCGAGTCAGACCAGGGAAGTCAGCCACTAGCGCATCCCGGGTGCGAGTCAGACGGTTAAATAGGGTTGACTTGCCCACATTGGGACGGCCTACCAGTGCCACTACAGGAATCATGTTCTTGCCTCATTATTTTCTTCAATAAAAAACCCCCGGAAAACTTCCAGGGGCTTTATCAAAATACGCTTTGATTTATGGAAGTGTTACGGCCGCAATTTTACCACTGCGACCCTGTACGTATAATTTGTCGCCAACCACAGTAGGTTGACTGTACAGTCCATCGTCATCAATCAAGATACGGCCAACGATCTTGCCGTTAGCACGGTCCAAAAAGTGCAGGTAACCTTCAAAGTCACCAACCACTAAGTAATCGCCAAACACTACCGGAGCAGTTAATTCGCGATGAGTTAATTCTGAATTGCTCCAGCTTTCAAGGCCATTGCGACGGTCAACCGAATACACACGGCTGCTGTCATCAACTAAATATAACTGTAAGCCGCTGCTCGCTAAATTATGGAAACTAGAGTATTTGCGCGCCCAAACCACACGGCCTGAACGTAGCTCCATCGACACTAGGTTGCCATTATAACTGACTGCGTAAAGATTATCGCCCAAAATTAGCGGCGTCATATCTACGTCGGCCATACGAGTAAATTCGTTGCCACCTTTTGGTGAGAACACAGCTTGTTCCCACGCAGGTTGACCATTGGCTTTAACTACGACGGCAACTTTGCCATCAGCAGTACCCACAAAGAAACCACCGGCTTCATAAGACGCAGAACCTGTACCGCGCAGCGTTAACGCCGGTAAATTGGTTTCAAAACGCCATAAGTCTTTACCGGTTGCCACTTCAAAGGCTTGTAAAGCGCCAGAGCCAGTATTCACCACCACCACATCTTCAGCGACAGTAGGCTTTGACATTAATTCGCCATCGGTCTCGGCATACCACTCAACCGCGCCAGTTTCAGCATTGAGCGCGCCTAAGTAGCCAGACTCACTGCCGATAAACACTTTATCGCGCGCGGCGGTAATACCAGCGGATAAGCGTGCACCTTTGTTTTTCACTAACGGCTTATCGTTAAAGGCCTGAGTGAAATCCTGAGTCCAAACTTCTTGACCTGTGTTTTCATCAAATGCGATCACTATGCCGTTTCTGTCAGCGACAAAAACTTTACCGTAACCTGCAGCAGGTTGAAGTTGGGAGTAAAACGCCCCGACGCCATCGCCAACATTGGCACTCCAACTAATGGTTGGAAAGACAGTGGCATTAATCTCTGTCAGTTCGCTAACGGGCTCTTCTTCTACATCACTAGACGCGCATGCTGTCAGTAATGAGGCTGCCATAGCGGCTGCCAATAGGGTTTTACACCAGGATGTCATCGGCCTTTTCCTTATGCCTTATTGAGGTTATCAATTTTCATTTGCAGTACTGGGCTAGCATTCAAACCGCCAACATCCGCGGCCGCTTGATAAGCTAAGCGAGCTTTATCCAGCTCCCCTTGGCGCACCAGAAAATCACCTTTTAATTCATCACGTTGAGCAGCAAAAGCTGAATCTGTCACTTGCTCTAACGTGGTTAAGGCCACAGCATATTGCTCTTGCTGCGCTTGGATGCGAGCCAGACGGATAGTCGCTATCATGTCCAAACCAGCGCCAGGCTTATCAGCAATCACTTGCTTTAACGCAGTTTCTGCTTCGCTAAACTTACCAGCTTCAACGGCAGCTTTAGCTAACATCAGGTCCATCATGGCCTGATAACCCACTTGATTAGTCTCTTGCGAGTACTGCGCTGCCTTGGTAATGAAAGCTGCGCTATGGGCTTGATCTACCACTAAAGCTTGGTAATGTTCTGAAGCAGTTTCAGCGGCTTGTAATTGCTGGTCAGAGTAATAGTTCCAACCATATAAGCCTCCTAAGCCCACCACAGCACCTAATAAAATGGAGGTGCCATAGTCTGTCCAAAACTGTTTGATTGCGTCGACTTGTTGTTCTTCTGAGCTATAAATTTCCACGCGCATCCCCTACGTTTTTATTCTTTATTTATTAAATCAGACCGGTTAACACCTGAGCTAATTGACTTCTATCAATCAGTTGTTGCATGTCATTGGTACGCAGCGACTTAAGCGCTACCTTACCTGCAGCTAATTCATCTTCGCCAAGAATAAGCGCCACTTGAGCACCACTCTTGTCAGCACGCTTCATTTGCTTCTTAAAGTTGCCACCACCGCAGTGAGTCATCACCTTAAGGCTTGGGTGAGTGTTTCGCAACTCTTCTGCTAATTGAGTCGCAGCAATTAAACATGCGTCACCAAATGCCATCACATAAACATCAACCGCAGGGCCAATATCTTGGGTCAATTCGAGAGTTTCGAGCAAGAGCACAATGCGCTCTAGTCCCATAGCAAAGCCAACGGCAGGGGTATCTTTACCGCCTAATTGACCCACTAAACCATCGTAACGACCGCCTGCCAATACTGTGCCTTGTGAGCCTAAGCTCTCTGTGACCCATTCAAAGACGGTGCGGTTGTAATAATCTAAACCACGCACTAAGCGCGGGTTGATGCGGTATTGGATACCAACACCATCAAGAAGTTCACACAACTGCTGGAAATGATTTTTAGATTCTTCACCTAAATAATCCATCAAGGCTGGCGCGCCGACTAATAAGGCTTGGACGGCTTGATCTTTGGTATCTAACACGCGCAGCGGGTTAGTGTACATACGGCGCTGACTGTCTTCATCCAGCTGATCTTTAAACTGTTCAAGGAAAGCAATTAAGGCATCGCGGTACTGAGCGCGCTCAGCCGAGTCGCCTAAGGTATTGAGCTCTAATGTTACATGCTCAGTAATACCCAGCTCACGCCATAAGCGGGCTGATAACAATAACACTTCAGCATCAATGTCAGCGCTACCTATGCCGTAGACTTCCACACCAAACTGGTGGAATTGACGATAACGACCCTTCTGTGGGCGCTCGTGACGGAACATAGGACCCATGTACCATAAACGCTGCTCTTGGTTATACAGCAAACCATGCTCGTTACCGGCACGTACGGTTGAGGCTGTGCCTTCTGGACGTAAAGTTAAGCTATCACTGTTGCGGTCGGCAAAAGTGTACATTTCTTTTTCAACGATATCGGTCACTTCGCCAATAGATCGCTTAAATAGATCTGTGCTTTCAACAATCGGAGTTCTGATTTCACTGTAACCATAAGATGCTACGGTATGGCGTAAAACTGCTTCTACTTTTTGCCAAATAGGACTTTGTGTTGGCAGAATGTCATTCATTCCGCGAATCGCTTGGATCTGTTTTGCCACGTTAGACTCGTCGATATCGTTGTAAATTAAAAACCGCCCGCATTATATACTTAAACCAGCGCAAAAGGCGAGGTTAACGGCGAGGAAAGCGCCGCAACTCTAGGCGTATCAATACTCTGCTAACCTAGTTTGCAAAGACCGCTGGCTGGTAAAAAGGCGAGCACCTATAGCTAATGAGCCGATGCTATGCATCGGCTCAGGGGGATAAAAGATAACTCAGCGGGTGTTACGCGTCGCTCGTTGGGATTCGGTTAGTCAGTAAACTGGCTTTAGCTCGAATTTTCTTTTCGAGTTGGTCAACTAAATCTTCATTATCTAAGCGCTCTTTTTGGCGCACACCATCAACGTAATAACCACTCTTACGGTTACTACCAGTTAAGCCTATGTGAGAAACAAGAGCTTCACCTGGACCATTAACCACGCAGCCAATAATAGACACATCCATAGGTGTCACTATATCTTCTAAACGCTGCTCTAAAGCATTAACCGTTGAAATTACATCAAATTCTTGTCTTGAACACGATGGGCAAGCAATAAAGTTAATGCCGCGAGAGCGAATGCGCAGTGACTTTAAAATATCAAAGCCCACTTTAATTTCTTCAATAGGATCGGCGGCCAGTGAAATCCGCAACGTATCGCCAATGCCTTCTGCCAGTAGCATGCCTAAGCCAACCGCTGATTTAACTGAACCCGCGCGCGCCCCGCCCGCTTCAGTAATGCCAAGGTGCAACGGCTGAATAATTTGTTTTGCCAGTAAGCGATAAGACTCCACCGCCAAGAACACGTCAGATGCTTTAACGCTGACTTTAAATTGATCAAAATTCAAACGATCTAAAATATCCACGTGGCGCATGGCTGATTCTACCAGCGCCTCTGGCGTTGGCTCGCGGTATTTGTCCATTAGGTCTTGCTCTAATGAACCACCGTTAACGCCAATGCGAATAGGGATATTCATGTCGCGGGCGCATTCAACCACAGAGCGAATGCGCTGTTCATTGCCGATATTGCCAGGGTTTATGCGCAGGCAGTCTGCCCCGTATTCAGCCACTTTTAAAGCGATACGGTAATCGAAATGAATGTCAGCCACTAACGGCACATTGGACTGCAGTTTAATCAGCTTAAATGCTTCAGCGGCATCCATGGTCGGCACAGACACACGCACAATATCAGCGCCAACTTTTTCAAGAGCGCGGATTTGCGCCACCGTGGCTTCAACGTCTGTGGTACGAGTGTTAGTCATTGACTGCACAGCAATCGGCGCGCCATCACCAATAGCCACGTTACCGACATAAATCCGGCTGGATTGACGACGCTTGATAGGAGATTCACTAAACATCTAATACTCGCTTATTCACTCATAGGACTTGGCAGCGTAAAACGGGCAACCTTGTCTTGATAGGCAGATAAAGAAACTGGGGCGCCATTAAAGGTCATGGTCACTGCGTTAGGAGCGCCAATAATGATTTTAAACGGCGTATCCCCTTGTAAATTCATCACTGAACCGGCTGTTTTAACCCCATTGACTAAGGTCTTACCGCTACCATCAATGATTTTCATCCAGCAATCACCACTCAAGCTAAGGCTCAGTTCGCCCTGACCTGTGCTCACATTCACATCAGTGGCTGCAGTACTTGCCGGTGGCGTTACAGGGGTAATCATTGGCGTCGCGGCAGAGTTTGCCGCTGAATTGATAACTGGTGCAGTTGATTGTGTATTTGTGGCTGGCGCAGTAACCGCAGAGGGTGTTAATGCTGGCGCAGATTGTGCGCCAGCATTGATTGGGGATGATGCGGCGCCATCAATAGGCGCGTCTACTGTAGTAGCGGTATCTTCAGGCTGTAATTGCTCAGCGGTGATTCCAGGAGCTAAGGCATCGGCCTCAGTCGCGAGCAGTAAATCGGCATCGTCGGCTAAGCTTGGCGTCGAATGAATCGCCGCCACTTCTTCAATACTTGGCTTAGATAAATCAACTAAGGTGTCAGTATTGGATTTTTGCACCCACCACAGCACCATTAATGCCAATAACACAAACGCAATTAACCAAGTGACTAACATCAAGCGGCTATCGCGCGCTTTAATGGTGGTTTTACGCGAAAAACTTTGCATCACCGGCTTTTCTTCACTCGGCAACTGCGCATAAATACTCGCTTTAATGGCCGCTTCATCGGCGCCAACAATACGAGCAAAGTTTTTAACATAACCTTTGACATAAATAGGCGAAGCTATGTTGTCAAAACAATCACGCTCGATATCTTCAACTATCGAGGGCCGTACATGCATGCGGGTGGCGACATCGGCGACC